>CAUJIY010000023.1 GCA_963205295.1 Pseudomonadota bacterium | reverse complement strand
CCCGGGCGTTGCACCGGGCCCGACTGGCGCCGCCCCCACTGGTGGGCGGTCTGCGCGGCCCGCGCCGCCCCCCCCACGGGGGGCGCCCCGCCAGTCGCGACATCTTCTGTAGGAGCGGCGCCAGCCGCAACGGGCCCTGCTGTGGGAGCGGCGCGAACCGCGACCCCTACTTTGCCGCCAGTCGCGCCACCAGGGCGCGCAGGCCTGCCTGGGTTTCCGCACTGAACCACAGATCGGCCGCAAGCTCGGCATCGGCCTGCGGCCGCAGGGCGTCCACCAGCCCTGCGCGGGCCAGCATCCGCGTCCGGTTCATGGCGGTCGACGGCAGGGCGAGCAGTCGCGCCGTCCAGGCACGCGCCTGGTCGAGCAGCCGGTCGGGTTCGGCCAGCTCGTCCACCAGCCCGGCGGCGAGCGCCTCCTCCGGTGTCAGCAACTGCGCCGCCATGGCGAAGCGCTGCGCCAGGCGTCGGCCGACGACCTGCTCGAAGGCGAGCATGATGCAGTCGGGCACCGGCAAGCCGACCGAAACTTCGTTCAGGCCGATCTTGAAGGCGCCGCGGGCGGCGATCCGGTAATCGCAGTGGATGGCGAGCACGGCGCCGCCGGCCGGGGCGTGCCCGCTGATCGCGGCGACGACCGGGACCGGGCTCGCCGCGAGCGCGCGGGTCAGCTCGAAGAACGCCTGCCAGAACTCAACGACGGCGGCGCGCGGCAGCGGCAGCAGGGCAGGCACGTCCAGCCCGCCGCTGAACATGCCCGGCCGCCCGGTCAGGATGACCGCCCGCGCGCCCTCGGCCACGGCCTGCCGGTGGGCTGCGGTCGCGGCGCGCGCCAGCGCCGTGTCGAGCGCGTTGGCAGGTGGGCGGTCCAGCGCCAGTTCGACGACACCATCGCTCCCGCCGATCCTGAGCATCGCAGCAGTTCCTCCTCAGCGCGCGGGACCGGAACCGGCCGCCGCCCCTTCCGCCGGCTCACCGGCGAAGATGTAGAAGCTCTCGTTGGCCCCGATCAGGCCGAGATCCGAGCGGGCCCGTTCCTCGAGTGCCGAGAACCCCTGGCGCAGGTCGGCCACCTCGGCCTCCAGGCGCCGGTTGCGGTCGGTAAGCTGGAGGTTCTCCGCTTGCTGGCTCTTCACCTGGCCGCGCAGCTGCGCCACGCCGCGAAAACCGTCAGCCGAGCCCCACAGGCGCCACTGCAGCAGCACCAGCACCACGGCGAGGACCAGCGCCGTCGCGCGCAGCAGCACCAGCTCAGCTCCCGACCCGCACCGGGAAGGCACCCCTCCCGGCGTAGCGCGCCGCCGGGCCGAGCAGTTCCTCGATGCGCAGCAGCTGGTTGTACTTCGCCATGCGGTCGGAACGGCACAGCGAGCCGGTCTTGATCTGCGTCGCCGCCGTACCGACGGCGATGTCGGCGATGGTGGCGTCCTCGGTCTCCCCGGAACGGTGCGAGACCACAGCGGCGTAGCCCGCCGCGGTTGCCATGGCGATCGCCGCCAGGGTCTCGGTCAGCGTGCCGATCTGGTTCGGCTTGATCAGGATCGCGTTGGCGATGTGCCTGCGGATGCCCTCGGCGAGGATCCCCGTGTTGGTGACGAACAGGTCGTCGCCGACCAGCTGCACCCGGCTGCCGAGTTCGCGGGTGAGCAGTGCCCAGCCGTCCCAGTCGCCCTCGGCCATGCCGTCCTCGATGGTGACGATCGGGTAGCTCGCGGCGAGGCCGCCGAGGTAGGCGGAGAACTGCGCGGCATCGAAGCTGCGGCCCTCGCCCTCGAGGTGGTAACGGCCTTCCCGGTAGAACTCGGAGCTCGCCACGTCGAGCCCGAGGAGGATGTCGCGGCCGGCACGCAGGCCCGCCTTCTCGATCGCGGTGAGGATGGTATCGAGTGCGGCGGCGTTCGACGGCAGGTCGGGCGCGAAGCCGCCCTCGTCGCCGACCGCGGTGCTGAGCTTCTGCGTGCGCAGCACGGATTTCAGGGCGTGGAACACCTCGGTGCCCTGGCGCAGGCCCTCGCCGAAGCTCGTCGCGCCGACCGGCAGGATCATGAATTCCTGGATGTCGACGTTGTTGTCGGCGTGCGCCCCGCCGTTGATGATGTTCATCATCGGCACCGGCATGGTGAACGGGCCGTCACCGAGCGTGCGGAACAGCGGCATGCCGCGCTCGCGGGCACTGGCGTGCGCTGCGGCGAGCGACACGGCGAGCAGCGCATTGGCGCCGAGCCGCGACTTGTTGTCGGTGCCGTCGAGCGCGCGCAGCCGCGCGTCGAGGCCGCCCTGGTCGGCACCGTCGTGGCCGGTGAGCGCGGCGCGGATCTCGCCGTTGACGTTGGCGACGGCTTTCAGCACGCCCTTGCCGAGGTAGCGCGCGCGGTCGCCGTCGCGCAGTTCCACCGCCTCGCGGCTGCCGGTGGAGGCGCCGGACGGCACGGCTGCGCGCCCGCTCGCGCCGCTTTCCAGCTCGACGTCGGCTTCCACGGTGGGGTTGCCGCGGGAATCGATGATCTCGCGGCCACGGATGTGCTTGATCCTGCTCATGTCGCCCTTTGCCCGTCCTTCCGCAACGTGCCGGCTTCAGCCGCCGGCCAGCCACTCCATTTCTTCCAGCGGCGCGCCCTTGGCGGCCCGGTCGATAGCGACGCAGTGCGCGAGCAGCGCCTCCATCCGCTCGAGCGGCCAGGCATTCGGCCCGTCGCTCAGCGCCCGGTCCGGGTCCGGGTGCGTCTCCATGAACAGCCCGGCCACGCCGGCGGCGACGGCGGCACGTGCCAGCGGGGCGACGAACTCGCGCTGCCCGCCGGAGGCCGTGCCGCGTCCGCCCGGCAACTGCACCGAATGCGTGGCGTCGAACACCACCGGACAGCCGGTCTCGCGCAGGATCGCCAGCGAGCGCATGTCGACCACCAGGTTCTGGTAACCGAAACTGAAACCGCGCTCGCAGACCAGCACCTGGTCGTTGTCGGCCTCGCGCGCCTTGGCGACGACGTTACGCATTTCCCAGGGCGAAAGGAACTGGCCCTTCTTGATGTTCACCGGCCGGCCGCAGGCGGCCACGCGGCGGATGTAGTTCGTCTGCCGGCAGAGGAACGCCGGGGTCTGCAGCACGTCGACCACGGCGGCGACTTCGGCGAGCGGCGTGTCCTCGTGCACGTCGGTCAGGACCGGTACACCGACCCGCTCGCGCACCTCGGCGAGCGCCTTCAGTCCCTGCTCGAGACCCGGACCACGAAAGCTGCCGCCGGAGGAGCGGTTGGCCTTGTCCCAGGAGGCCTTGAAGATGAACGGGATGCCGAGCCGGCGCGTGATGTCGCGCAGCCGTGTCGCTGTCTCCAGCACCAGCGCGGTGCTCTCCACCACACAGGGGCCGGCGATCAGGAAGAACGGCCGCTCGATGCCGACCTCGAAATCGAGCAGCTTCATGCGCGCGCTGCGGCCGGCAGCGCCTGGGACCGCTCGCCCAGCGCGGCGCGGATGAAACCGACGAACAGTGGGTGTCCGTCGCGGGGGTTGGAGCGGAACTCCGGATGGAACTGGCAGGCGACGAACCACGGGTGCGACGGCAGCTCGATGATCTCCACCAGCCCGTCCACCGACAGCCCGGAGAACACCAGCCCCGCCGCACGCAGCCGCTCGAGGTAGCGGTTGTTGAACTCGTAGCGGTGGCGGTGGCGCTCGCGGATCAGGTCGCGGCCGTAGGTCGCGTGCGCCAGCGTGCCCGGCTGTACCTGGCAGTCCTGCGCGCCGAGGCGCATGGTGCCGCCGAGGGCCGACTGGCTGCTGCGCTCCTGCATGCTGCCGTCACGGTCCTGCCACTCGGTGATGAGCGCGATGACCGGATCCGGGGTGTTGCGGTCGAACTCGGTGCTGTGGGCCTTGGCGAGCCCGGCGACGTTGCGGGCGAACTCGATCACCGCCACCTGCAGGCCGAGGCAGATGCCGAGGTACGGCACCCCACGCTCGCGCGCGAAGCGCACCGCTTCGATCTTGCCCTGGATGCCACGGTCGCCGAAGCCACCGGGCACGAGAATCGCGTCGGCCTGCTCGAGGCAGGCGGTACCGTTGGTCTCGAGTTCCCGCGCCTCGATGTAGCGCACCGTCACCCGCGTGCGGGTGCGGATGCCGGCGTGCTGCAGGGCCTCGCTCAGCGACAGGTAGGAGTCGCGGAAATCGACGTACTTGCCGACCATGGCGACGGTGACGGCTGCCTCCGGACTGCGGCGCGCCGCGACCACCGCCTCCCATTCGCCGAGGTTCGCCGGCGGCAGGCCGAGCCCGAAGCGCTCGACGATGATCTGGTCGAAGCCCTGCTCCTGGAACAGCATCGGCAGGCGGTAGATGTCGTCGACATCGACGGCCGAGATGACCGCGCGCTCCTGCACGTTGGTGAACAGCGCGATCTTGCGCCGCTGTTCGGGAGGCAGCGCGTGGTCGGAGCGGCACACCAGGATGTCGGGCTGGATGCCGATCGAGCGCAGTTCCTTGACCGAGTGCTGCGTGGGCTTGGTCTTGATCTCGGCGGAGGTGGCGATGTACGGCACCAGTGTCAGGTGCACGTAGACCACCTGGTTCGGGCCGAGGTCGACGCCGACCTGGCGAATCGCCTCGAGGAAGGGCAGCGACTCGATGTCGCCGACGGTGCCGCCGATCTCGACGATGCAGACGTCGGCATCGCCCGCACCGAGCACGATGCTGCGCTTGATCTCGTCGGTGATGTGCGGGATCACCTGCACGGTGGCGCCGAGGTAGTCGCCGCGGCGTTCCTTGGCGATGACGCTGCCGTAGATGCGCCCGGTCGTGAAGTTGCTGTGCCGCCCGGTGGTGGTGCGCACGAAGCGCTCGTAGTGGCCGAGGTCGAGGTCGGTCTCGGTGCCATCCTCGGTGACGAACACCTCACCGTGCTGGAACGGACTCATGGTCCCCGGATCCACGTTGAGGTAGGGATCGAGCTTGACCATGCTGACCTTCAGCCCGCGCGCCTCGAGGATGGCGCCGAGGGAGGCCGAGGTGATGCCCTTGCCGAGCGAGGACACCACCCCACCGGTCACGAATACGAAACGCGGCATCTGCTCACCCGGTTAAACGCCTGGACACGCGACACTCACTGCGGCGGCCGGCCCGCCAGCGGCGAGGCCCCGGGCGGAACCGGCCCTGAAATGCGCCGCGGCCACGGTCCACGGCATCGCTCCCGGGACCACGGCATTGGTGATTTCAGATGGGAGAAGCAAGTTACCAGATAGCCCCGGTGCCGACAATCGCGACGCACCGGATTGCCGGCGACGCTACTCGAGCGCCGGATGGCGATCCCAGCTGACCCGCAGGGCCGGCACGTCGCCGCTCGCCGCCGCTTCGGCCGCGACCCACAACCCGGCGACGGCAACGAGTTCGCCCGCCGAGTACAGCAACGGCAACCGCGTCCGCATCCATGGCACTACGCCGCGTTCCTGCAGCAGCTTCTTCAGTTCCCGCGTGTGGGCCGTGCCGGCCGGGCGCAGCCGCTCGCCACCGGTGCGCCAGCGCACCGTGAGCACCGGCGCGAGCCGCGCCAGGGCGAGGCCGCGCCCCGTGGCACGCACCAGCCGCAGGCGGCCGAGCGCGCCGAGGTCGAGCACCGCGCCGGCGCGCGTCGGGAGTTCCGGCGTACTGCCGGCGCCAGGCCCTGCTGGCAACGGCGCCTGCAGGTAGAGCACGCCGCGGTAGCGGCGCAGCTCGCCACCGGGCCAGGCGACGAGCGGCACCCGGTCCGAACCGGCGTGGTGGACCTGGGCGAGCGCCTCGCGCAGCCGGGCCTCGGGTGGCACCGTGCCGAGCTCGCGCCGGCACAGGAAGCGCAGCAGGTTGCGCTGGCGCGGCTCCGGCAGTGCGCCGAGCGCGGCCACGAGGATGCGGCCCCGGCGCACGGCGCGGCGCGCGTCCTGTGCCGCAAGGTCTTCGAGCAGCGCGGCAGCCTCGCTGCTGAAGGTCGCACTGCGGGCCAGGCTTGCGGTCGCCCCCGGCCAGCGCCCGGCGATGAGCGGCAGCACGTCGTGGCGCAGGAAATTGCGGTCGAAGCGCGTATCGGTGTTCGCCGGATCCTCGATCCAGTCGAGGTGGACCGCGCGCGCGTAGGCGAGAAGCTCACTGCGCGGCAGGCCGAGCAGCGGCCGGCACAGGCGGCCGGCGCCCAGCGCCGTATCGGTGGCAATGCCCGCCAGCCCCGCCGGGCCGGCACCGCGCAGCAGGTTGAGAAGCACCGTCTCGGCCTGGTCGTCGCGGTGGTGTGCGGTAAGCAGGTACTCGCCGGGAGCGAGCCGGGCGGCGAGCGCCGCGTAGCGCGCGCGCCTTGCGGCCGCCTCCGGGCCCTCGCCCGCCGTGGCCGCGACCGTGACCGTGCAGGCCGTGAAGGGGACCTGGAGCCCGGCACAAAGCGCCGCGCAGTGCCCGCCCCAGCGCGGCGCATCCGGATGCAGCCCGTGGTCGACATAGACGGCGCGCAGGCGCCCGGGGGCGAGAGTCACCATGGCATGCAGCAGCACGGAGGAATCCAGCCCGCCGCTCAGCGCGACACAGAAGGTCGCTGCCGGGTCGGCGAGCGCCGTGGCCAGCGCCGTGCCGATGGCGGCGGTTACGCCGGCCACGGCCACTGCCCGCCGCCACGCTGGCCGGCATGGTGCCGGGCGGGCGTCATGCCTCGCGGTAGCGGCCGAAAGCCTGCAGCCGTTGCTCGCGCCGGCGCAGCAGCTCGGCCAGGTCGAGGATCTCGAGGTCGCGCAGCGCCGCGACCAGGGCGCCGCGCAGCGTCTCGGCCATGGCCGGCGCATCGCGGTGGGCACCGCCGAGCGGTTCACGCAGCACCTCGTCGACCAGGCCCAGCTCGCGCAGGCGCGCGGCGGTGATACCCATCGCCTCGGCGGCCGCCGCGGCTTTCTCGGCGCTCTTCCACAGGATGCTGGCACAGCCCTCGGGGGAGATCACCGAGTAGACGCTGTACTCGAGCATCAGCAGCCGGTCGGCCACACCGATCGCGAGCGCCCCGCCCGAACCGCCCTCGCCGATCACCACGCTGACGACCGGCGTCTTCAGCCGCGCCATCTCGAACAGGTTGCGCGCGATGGCTTCGCTCTGCCCGCGCTCCTCGGCGTCGAGACCGGGATACGCCCCGGGCGTGTCGATCAGCGTCACCACCGGCAGGCGGAAGCGCTCGGCGAGCCGCATCAGGCGCAGTGCCTTCCTGTAGCCCTCGGGCTTGGGCATGCCGTAATTGCGCCGCACGCGGGCCTTGGTGTCGCGTCCCTTCTGCTGGCCGATGAACACCACCGGCCTGCCATCGAGACGGCCGATGCCGCCGACGATCGCCGGGTCGTCGGCGAACATGCGGTCGCCGTGCAGTTCCTGGAAATCGGGGCTGATGACCTCGAGGTAGTCGAGCGTGTACGGGCGCAGCGGGTGGCGCGCGAGCTGCGCGACCTGCCAGGAGGTGAGGCTGGCGAAGATGCTGCGCGTGAGGGCGTCGCTCTTCTCCTTCAGCCGCTCGATCTCGTCGCTGATGTTGATCTCGGAGTCGTCGCCGACGAAACGCAGCTCGTCGATCTTCGCCTCGAGCTCGGCGATCGGCTGTTCGAATTCGAGGAACTTCAGGTCCATCGGCGGGGAGTCCCGGGGTCGCGCACGGCGACACTATAGCCGGCCGGCGCCGGCAGACAAGCGCCGGCGAACGTCAGTGCAGCGGCTGGGCGACGTCGTAGACGAAGCGAAAGCCGTCGGCACCGACGAGTTCCGAGAGCCGTTCGCGCAGTTCGCGGCTCGGGCGCACCGTCCAGGCGGCGCCGAGGGCGAGGCGCGCCTGTGCGTCGGCGCGCCGGTAGACGACCCAGATGCCGCAGTTCCCGGGCCGGAACGGCTCGAGTACACGGCGCAACTTGCCGGCGTCGACACGCGAACCCGGTTCGCTCACCCAGCGGATCATGAGGCGCGTCGCCCGCCCCTCGATGACGCGGTCGATGTCGGCGACCTCGCGCACCGCCAGGCGCCAGCCATCGATGAAAGTGTCCCAGCGCAGCTGGCCCGACACCACCACGATCGCGCCGGCACCGAGGTGATTGCGGCAGCGTTCGTAGGTCTCGGGGAAGAGCGTCATCTCGATGACGCCGCTGCCATCGTCGAGTTCCGCGGTGATGCGTCCGGTGCGCCGGCGCAGGTTGTCGACGAGGCCGGCCACGGCCACCTCGCGCGTCGCCTGGAACTCGGTGCCCGGCGGCGGTGGCGGCCCCAGCAGCAGGTCGGCGACATTGCCCGAGGCGATGTGCCGGGCATCGGCGCGGTACTGGTCGAACGGGTGGCCGCTCAGGTACAGGCCGAGGCTCTCGCGTTCCGCCTGGAGGCGCCGCCCGATGCCCCAGTCGTCGACCACGGGAACCGCCTCCGCCACGGGCCGACCCGCCGCGGCGGCGCCGAACATGTCCTCCTGGCCGGAGTCGCGCGTGCGCGCCGCCTGCTCGGCCCCGCCGAGTGCACTGCCGATCGCTGCCATGAGGCTGGCGCGATTCGGCCCGATGGTGTCGAGGGCACCGGCCTTGACGAGGGCCTCGACGGCGCGCCGCCCGAGCCGTTGCCCGCCGGCGCGCAGGCAGAAGTCGTGCAGATCGGTGTAGGGCTGGTCGGCCGTGCGCGCGGCGCAGATCTGGGCCGCCGCCGCGAGCCCGAGCCCCTTGATCGCTCCCAGTCCGTAGCGGATCCCGCGCGGCGCGGCGACGGTGAACTCGCAGGCCGAGCGGTTGACGTCGGGCGGCAGCAGTTCGATGCCGAGGGCGCGGCACTCGCGCTGCAGCACCACCAGCTTGTCGGTGTCGTCCATTTCACAGGTGAGCACGGCCGCCATGAAGGCCGCCGGGTGGCGCGCCTTCAGCCACGCCGTCTGCCAGGAGAGCAGCGCGTACGCCGCCGAGTGCGAGCGATTGAAGCCGTACTCGGCGAACTTCTCCATGAGGTCGAAGATGCGCGTGGCCAGCACCGGCACCACCCCGCGGGCTGCGGCACCCGCGAGAAACACCGAGCGCTGCTTGGCCATCTCCTCGGGTTTTTTCTTGCCCATCGCCCGGCGCAGCAGGTCGGCGCCGCCGAGGGTGTAGCCGGCCAGCACCTGTGCGATCTGCATCACCTGTTCCTGGTAGACGATCACGCCGTAGGTGCTGCGCAGGACCGGCTCCAGCGCCGGATGCAGGTAGTCGATGGCGACCCCGGCACCGCCGTGCTTGCGCGCGATGAAGTCGTCGACCATGCCCGACTGCAGGGGCCCCGGGCGGAACAGTGCCACCAGCGCCACCAGGTCGTCGAAATTGTCCGGCTTGAGGCGCTTGATCAGGTCGCGCATGCCGCGCGACTCGAGCTGGAACACCGCGGTGGTGCGTCCGGAGCGCAGCAGCTCGAACGTCGCCGCATCCTCGAGCGGGATCTTGCCGATATCGACCGGCTCCTCCCCCGACGCGGCGCGTGCAGCGTTGATCGTCTTCACCGCACGGTCGATGATGGTGAGCGTGCGCAGGCCGAGGAAGTCGAACTTGACCAGGCCGACCGCCTCGAGGCCGTCCTTGTCGAACTGCGTCACCGTGGTGGTCTCGCCCTCGACGCGGTAGAGCGGCGCGAAGTCGGTGCTGCGCGTCGGCGCGATCACGACGCCGCCGGCGTGCTTGCCGGCGTTGCGCACCAGGCCTTCGAGCGGGCGCGCGAGGTCAATGACCGCGCGCACGTCGTCGTCGCCCTCGTAGAGCGCGCGCAGCTCGGCCTCGCCGGCGAGCGCATCGGCAAGCCGGATCTTCGGCTCGGGCGGGATCAGCTTGGCGATCCGGTCAGTGAAGCCATAGGGATGGCCAAGCACGCGCCCGACGTCGCGCACCACGGCGCGCGCCGCCATGGTGCCGTAGGTGATGATCTGCGAGACCCGCTCGCGCCCGTAGCGTTCGGCCACGTATTCGATGACCCGGTCGCGGCCCTCCATGCAGAAGTCGATGTCGAAGTCCGGCATCGATACGCGCTCGGGATTGAGGAAGCGCTCGAACAGCAGGCTGTGCGCAATCGGGTCGAGTTCGGTGATGCCGAGCGCCCAGGCGACCAGCGAGCCCGCGCCCGAGCCGCGCCCCGGCCCGACCGGGATGTCGTTCGCCCTGGACCACTGGATGAAGTCGGCGACGATGAGGAAGTAGCCTGCAAACCCCATGCGGCAGACGACGGCGAGCTCCTCCTCGAGCCGCGCACGATACGGCGCCTGTGCCGCGGCGTCGCCGATCCCGGCCTGCGCGAAGCGCGCGTCGAGGCCGCTGCGCGCCTGGCGCAGCAGGAATTCGCTGACGGTGAGCCCCCCGGGCACTGGCAGCTCCGGCATGTGGGCGCCACCGAGGTCGAGCGCCACGGTACAGCGGCGGGCGATTTCGACCGCGTTCTCGAGCGCCTCCGGCACGGCGGCGAACAACGCCTGCATCTCGGCGGGACTCTTCAGGTACTGCTGGTCGCTGTAGCGGCGCACGCGCGCCGGGTCGTTCAGCACCCGGCCTTCCTGGATGCAGACGCGCGCCTCGTGCGCCTCGAAATCGCCCGCAGCGAGGAAGCGCACGTCGTTGGTCGCCACCACCGGCACGCCGGCGGCAGCTGCGACGCGCACGGCCTGCGCCAGATGGGCGTCCTCGCCGTTGCGTCCGGTCGCAGTGAGTTCGACGTAGAAGCCATCGGGAAACGCCACCGCGAGGTCGCGGGCGAGCACCTCGGCCTCCTCCAGCCTGCCGGCGGCGAGTGGCACCCCGAGCACTCCCTCCGGACCACCCGACAGCGCGATCAGGCCGTCGGCGGCGCCATCGGTGAGCCAGCGCCGGTGCACGACCGGCAACCCCGCCTCCTGCCCTTCGAGATAGGAACGCGACACCAGCCGTGCCAGGCTGGTGTAGCCGGCGGCATTGCGCGCGAGCAGCACGAGGCGCGCCGGCGGGCGGCCGTCGTCGGCGAGGCGCAGCCAGACGTCGGC
>CAUJIY010000022.1 GCA_963205295.1 Pseudomonadota bacterium | reverse complement strand
ATCAGCCCGCGATCCGCCAGCGAGGTGCAAGCCCCGTCCCCGACGATGAAGTGGTCGAGCAGCCGCACGTCGATCAGTTCGAGCGCCCCGCGGATGCGCCGCGTGATGAGCTGGTCGGCCTCGCTCGGTTCGGCCACCCCGGATGGGTGGTTGTGGGCGAGGATCACCGCAGCCGCGTTGCGGCGCAGGGCCTGACGGACGACCTCACGGGGGTAGACCGTGGTGTTGTCGATCGTGCCCTGGAACATCTCGTCGAAGGCCAGCACCCGGTGGCGGTTGTCGAGGAACAGGCAGCAGAAGACCTCGTGCGGGCGATCGCGCAGCCGGGCGACGAGGAAGTCGCGGCTGTCGCCCGGGCAGCGGATGGCGCGCCCCGGGGTGACCTTTTCCTGCAGGTAACGGCAGCAGCACTCGCGCGTGGCGACGAGCGCGGTGGCCTTGCCGGGGCCGACGCCGTGCAGGGCCTGCAGCTCATCGAGGCTGGCATTCAGGACCCCGCGGATGCCGCCGAAATGCGCCAGCAGGCCACGGGCCAGCTCGAGAGCGGAGTGGCCCCGCACGCCGCGGCCGAGCATGACCGCGAGCAGTTCCGCATCCGAGAGCTGCGTGGCGCCGGCACCGATCAGCCGCTCCCGTGGCCGTTCCGGTGCCGGCCAGTCCTTGATCGAGAGCTGTGCCATCGCGCGATTCTGCGGTGGACCGCCGTGCGACCCAAGTCACGAATCTGGTGGCAGCGTGGACAAAGCGCAGCCGCGCGGGCGGCTTTCTTGTAGGCTATCGCCGGTCCTTCGGGACGAAATTCCCATGAGCCCGCTGCACGGCAAGAAGATCCTCCTCGGTGTGAGTGGCGGCATCGCCGCCTACAAGAGCCCAGACCTCGTGCGCCGCCTGCGCGAGCGCGGCGCCGAGGTGCGCGTGGTCCTGACGGCGAGTGCCGTGCGTTTCGTTTCCGCCACCGTGTTCCAGGCGGTCTCCGGCTACCCGGTGCGCCAGGAGCTGTGGGACGAGCAGGCCGAGGCTGCCATGGGCCACATCGAACTGGCACGCTGGGCGGATGCCGTGGTGATCGCCCCGGCGACAGCCCACGTCATGGCGCAGCTCGCCAGCGGCCTGGCGCCGGATCTCCTCACCACGCTCTGTCTCGTCACTACCGCGCCGCTGGTGCTGGCGCCGGCGATGAACCATTCGATGTGGCGCCACCCGGCGACACAGGAAAACCGTGCCGTGCTCGCCAGCCGCGGCGTGCGCTGCGTCGGACCCGCCGACGGCGCCCAGGCCTGCGGCGAGACCGGACCCGGGCGCATGGCCGAACCGGCCGGGATCGTCGCTGCGCTCGAGGCGCTGCTCGGTGCGGCCGGCGGCCCGCTCGCCGGCCGGCACGTACTGGTGACCGCCGGCCCGACGCGTGAGCCGATCGACCCGGTGCGCTTCATCAGCAACCGCAGTTCGGGGAAGATGGGATTCGCGGTGGCCCAGGCGGCCGCTGACGCTGGTGCCCGGGTGACGCTCATCGCCGGGCCGGTGGCGATCGCCACCCCGCCGGGTGTGGAACGCATCGACGTGGAGTCGGCCGCCGGGATGCACGAGGCGACGCTCGCGCGCGCTGCCGGCGCCGACATCTACATCGGCGCGGCAGCGATCTCCGATTACCGCCCCGACCGGGCTCCCGACCAGAAGATCAAGAAGCGCAGCGACTCGCTGACCCTGAACCTCGTCCGGTGCACCGATGTGCTCGCCGCTGTGTCCGCCCTGGGCGAGGGCCGGCCCTTCACCGTCGGCTTCGCCGCCGAGACCGAGAAGCTCGAGGAGCACGCGCTGGAAAAGCTGCAGAAGAAGCAACTCGACATGATCGTCGCCAACCAGGTCGGCACGAATCTCGGATTCGACCGCGACGACAACGGTGTCGTCGTGCTCTGGCCGGGCGGCGGCCGCGAGGAGTTCGGCCGCATGCCCAAGACCGAACTGGCGCGCCGTATCGTGGCGCTGATCGCCGCGCACTACCACGCCCGCGTCGCGATCCCGTTGCGCCACCCGCGGGTTTCCTGAAAGAGAACCGGCATGTCACGACCGAAGATCCAGCTGCGCGTGCTCGACCCGCGCCTCGGCGGTGAGTTTCCGCTGCCCGCCTATGCCACGGACGGCTCGGCTGGTGTCGATCTGCGCGCCTGCGTGGATGGCAACGTGCTGCTGCGGCCCGGGGAGACGACGCTGGTGCCGACCGGCATCGCCGTGCACATGGCCGACCCTGGCCTCGCCGCCGTGATCCTGCCGCGCTCGGGACTCGGCCACAAGCACGGCATCGTGCTCGGCAACCTGGTCGGGCTGATCGACTCGGACTACCAGGGCCAGGTGCTGGTGTCGTGCTGGAACCGGGGCAGCGAGGCCTTCATCATCGAGCCGGGCGCGAGGCTGGCGCAGATGGTGTTCGTCCCCGTGGTGCAGGTCGACTTCGAAGTCGTGGCGGAATTCGCCGCAAGCCGCCGCGGCGCCGGTGGCTTCGGTCACACCGGGGCGTAAGTGCGGGCTACTCTGCCGGTACGGCAGCCTTCAGTTCGCGGAAGCGGTCGATGTCGCTGGCAAACCGGCCGATGACGTCGGCCTTGCGCGCGCGGGTCGTTCCCAGGTTCTTTTCGTAGAGCACGATCGAATCCATGGTGTTGGCCAGCTCGCGGGCGAGCCGGTCATCGATCGGCGGGGCGTTCGGATCGGAACTGTAGGGTTTGAAGCTCGCGGCCTCGACCTGCAGCTTCTGCAGGATGTCGCGCAGCCCCTGCAGGTAGTTCTCCGTGACCTTGATCTGGGTGTCGATCAGTTCCAGACGCCGGTCGCGCAGCGCCTCGATCTCCTCGACCGAGAGATAGGTGTCGAGCAGCACCTGGTCGCGGCGTGCAGCGAGGATGGCCTGCTGGCGCTCATCGGCAGCCCGCTTCGCCGCTGCCTTCTCGGCGGCGATCTGCTCGGCGGTCCTGGCCCCGTCCTGGGTGGCGACGGGCACGCCGTAGTCGTTGAGGACCTGGCGCTTCGTGTCGGCGTACTCGGGTGGTACGTGGTCGCCGAAATGCACCACGCCATCCTTGTCGACCCAGCGGTAGGTCTGGCTGTCGCCCGAGCTGGACTTCGGGCGCTTCGGCTGGGCGGCGACTGCCGACCCGGCCACCGCCAGGGCGGCCAGTGCCGCTATTGCGAGCCTCACGAGGTTGCGTGTCATCTGTCGACACCCGTCCGGGACCCAATCCCCGGCAATTAACAGATTATCCTGCCCGCCCGGCCGCTGGAACCGTGATGTGCCTCGCGGATTCGTGCGTCACTGCAGCGAAGCACTCAGGCGGCGACGCCGTAGCGCTGGCGGTAGTCGGTGACGAGCGGAAGGAACTGGCCGAACTCGCTGCTGCCCTCGAGGTGCTCGACGAGGTCGTCCAGGTCGATGATGCTGGTGACCTGCACGCCGTAGTTGCGCTCGACCTCCTGCACCGCGGAGATGTCGCCCGTGCCTTTCTCCCGCCGGTCGAGGGCGATCAGCACGCCGCCCGGTTCGCCGCCCGCGCGGCGGATGACCTCCACCGACTCGCGGATCGCGGTGCCGGCGGTGATGACGTCGTCGACGATCAGCACCCGTCCGTTCATCGGCGCACCGACGATCAGCCCACCCTCGCCGTGGTCCTTCGCCTCCTTGCGGTTGAAGCAGAACGGCAGGTCGATGTCATGGTGCTCGGCGAGCGCCGCTGCGGTGAGGGCAACCAGCGGGATGCCCTTGTAGGCCGGACCGAACAGCATGTCGAACGCGACACCCGACTCCCGCGCCTCGCGTGCCGCGGCAGCGTAGTAGCGGCCAAGCTTGGCCAGCGCGTAGCCGGTGTTGAACAGGCCTGAGTTGAAGAAGTACGGGCTGATGCGGCCCGACTTCAACCGGAACTGGCCGAACTTGAGCACGCCGATCTCGAGCGCAAGCTCGATGAACTCCATCTTGTATGCACGCATCGCCGTCCGCCCCGGCGCCCCCGGCGCCATCTGCTAGAGTATCGCACGGCGTACGCACAGCCGCCGCACCCGTGCCGGGCCCGTTACATGCGCATCATCACCCTGAACGTCAACGGCATCCGCTCGGCCGCCCGTAAGGGCGTGTTCGAATGGCTGAAGCGCCAGCGCGCCGACGTGGTCTGCCTGCAGGAGATCAAGGCCGGCGCCGCGCACATCGGCGAGCCCCCGTTCACCTCGCGCGCGTTCTATTCGTACTACGAACCGGCGGTGAAGCCGGGTTACAGCGGTGTGGCGGTGCTCACCCGCGCACACCCGGACGGCCTGGTACGCGGCTTCGGCACGCCCGAGTTCGACTTCGAGGGCCGCTACATCGAGGTGCGCTTCGGCAAACTGAGCGTGGTTTCGCTGTATGTGCCGTCGGGCTCGGCCGGTGAGCACCGCCAGGCCGCGAAGTACCGCTTCATGGACGTCTTCATGAAGCACCTGCAACGGATCCGCGCCGACGGCCGCCGCTACGTGATCTGCGGCGACTGGAACATCGCCCACCGCGAGATCGACCTGAAGAACTGGCGCGGCAACCAGAAGAACTCGGGCTTCCTGCCCGCGGAGCGCGCCTGGCTCGACCGCGTGTTCGGCGAGGTCGGCTTCGTCGACGCCTTCCGCCTCCTCGACCAGCGTCCCGAGCAGTACACCTGGTGGTCCAACCGCGGGCAGGCCTGGGCGAAGAACGTCGGCTGGCGCATCGACTACCAGGTGATCTCCCCGGAGCTGCGCCGCGCGGTGCGCGCCGCGACCATCTACAAGCGCCGCCGCTTCTCCGACCACGCGCCGCTGGTCATGGACTACGACCTTGACGGGCGCTGAACCGGCCGCGGCGCCGCCAGGCCGGCGCGCCGCGTTGCGGGTATACCTGCACCCCCGGGTGCTCGCCATGCTGTTCCTCGGCTTCTCGGCCGGGCTGCCGTTCCCGCTGGTGTTCGCCACGCTCAGTGCCTGGCTCAGCACCGCGGGTGTGAGCAAGGCGAGCATCGGCATGTTCGCCTGGGTCGGCATCACCTACTCGCTCAAGTTCACCTGGGCGCCGCTCGTCGACCGCCTGGCACTGCCGGGGCTCACGGCCTGGCTTGGCCGGCGGCGCAGCTGGATGCTGCTCGCGCAGCTCGGGGTGGCGGCGGCGCTGCTCGCGCTCGCCACGGCCGATCCGGCTGCGGACCTCACGCGCGTGGCGTGGCTGTCGCTCGCCGTGGCGTTCTGCTCGGCGACGCAGGACATCGCCCTCGACGCCTGGCGCATCGAGGCGGTCGACGCGCGGGTGCAGGGCGCGATGGCGGCGACCTACCAGTTCGGCTACCGCCTGGCGATGCTGGCCGCCGGCGCAGGTGCGCTCGTGGTTGCCGACCTCGTCTCCTGGCGCGCCGCGTACCAGACGATGGCGGCGCTGATGACGGTCGGCATGATCACCGTGCTGCTTGTCGGCGAGCCGCCGCGCGGGCCGGGCAGCGTGGCAGTTGCGACGGCGGCGGGCGCCGGTCCAGGCCGGGGTCTGGCGCAGTGGTTTGTCACTGCCGTGGCCGGGCCATTCGCGGACTTCTTCCGCCGCAACGGCGGCTGGGCGCTGGTGCTGCTCGGCTTCATCGCCTGCTACCGCATCAGCGACCTCATCCTCGGGGTGATGGCCAACCCGTTCTATATCGACATCGGCTTTTCGCTGTCGCAGATCGCGACCATCGCCAAGGTGTTCGGCTTCGTCATGACGCTGGTGGGTGCGGCGCTCGGCGGCGTGGCGGTGGCGCGTTACGGCGCGGTCCGCCCGCTCGTGGCCGGCGCCGTGCTGGTTGCCTGCACCAACATGTTCTTCGCCGGACTTGCGGCGTACGGCGAGCCCGATCTGCGCTTCCTCATGGTGACCATCTCGGCCGACAACCTCGCCGCCGGCTTCGCCGGCACGGTGTTCATCGCCTATCTCTCGAGCCTGACCAGCGTCGCCTACACGGCCACGCAGTACGCGCTGTTCTCGGCGCTGATGACGCTGCTCGGCAACTTCATCGGCGGGTTCTCCGGGCGCGTGGTCGAGGCGAGCGACTGGGTGATGTTCTTCCTCTATGCCTCGGCGATGGGGCTGCCGGCGATCGCGCTCTCGCTCGTGGTGGCGCGACGGGCGCGGGCGCGGTGAGCGGGGAGTGGCCCGAGCGGGTCGTGTGCCGGTTCGACGACCTTGCCGATCCGGGGGCGCGCGAGTTCCGCATCGGCGAAGGCTACTGGCCATTCCGCGGCCTGGTCGTGCGTCGCGGGGATGCGGTGTACGCCTGGGCCAACGTCTGCCCGCACCAGCACATGCCGCTCAACCTCGGCGACGACGATTTCCTGGTGCGGCTCGGGCCGGGCGTGCTGCTGCGCTGTGCCATGCACGGCGCGCTGTTCGTTCCGGAAACAGGTGTGTGCGTCGCCGGCCCCTGCGCCGGCCGCGGCCTGCAGCCGCTCGCCTGCCGGGTGGAGGCCGGCATGGTGCTGGTGCGTGCGCCGGAGGAGCAGGAGTAGGGGGGTGGGGGGGGGGGGGGGGGGGGGGGGGGGGGGGCCGCCCACCCCCCCCCCCAGGGGGGGGGGGGGGGGCGCCGCCC
>CAUJIY010000021.1 GCA_963205295.1 Pseudomonadota bacterium | reverse complement strand
CTCTTCCGTCGGGTAGGAATCGACCTTGGCGCGCGCCGGCGGCTTGGTGCCGTAGCCGATCGAGGGGATGTTCTTGCACTCGCCGTCGCCGCCGAATTCCCAGCCGTGGTACGGGCACACGACGCAGCCGTTGATGATGCGTGGCTGCGTGGGCAGCTCCCAGGCACCACCGAGCGAGCCGCCGCGGTGCGTGCAGGTGTCGCTGAGGGTGCGGGCCACGCCTTCCGCATCGCGGAAAACGACGAAATCAAGGCCGAGACACTTGACCTTCTCGGGCTTGTCGGGCGAGAGGTCCTCACTGCGAACCATGGGATACCAGAAATTGATGTACACAGATTTCTCCTTGGTTTTGAGCCGTTGCCGGCTGTTGGCATGTCGACGTATAACAGCCAAGGATACGCTGCGCTCCTGCGGGAAACACCTATGAGGCAGCGTGCCACGGCCCGCGTGCGAGGCAATGTCGCGATCGCCCTTGCGGGGCAGGTGGCGGCCGGAGGGCGGTCGCGACCGGGACCGTTCCTGCAGTCCTGGCCATGCCTGCGATAAGATCCCGGCCGCACCACACCCGCAGGAAAGCCACCATTGGCAGGAAATAGCGCCTCGACTGCCGCTGGCCGACAGGACCGGCGATCGGCCCTGATGGGCTGGGCTCTGGCGCTGGTTTTCGCAGCGCTGTTCGCCAATATCGTGATCCTGCCCCGCACCCCGCTCGACCAGCGGGCCATGCTGCGCCTGGTGCACGACAGCCTCGGCGTCACCCTCGCGGTGCTGGCAGCCGTGCGGCTGTGGTGGTTCGCGCGCGATCCGGCACCCCGGCCGCCGCCAGGCCTGCCGCCCGCCTCGTTCGCCTTCAACCGGGCCATCCTCGTGGCGCTCTGCCTGGTGTTCACGGTCACCGGCGTGATCGGCTTCGTCTATGCCTGGGGCGAAGGCCGCGAGGTCGTGCTATTCGGGATCACGCTGCCCCACCTCGTCGCGCGCAGCGAGGCCGTGCGCATCCCGATGGGCTACCTGCACAGCACGCTCGCGTTCTACTACCTCATGCTGTTCGGCATCTGGCTCGCCTGGGGTCTCTTCCAGCACCTGCGCCACCGCGCTGGCCTCCTGCGGCTGCTGCCTGGTCGCCGTGTCTGACCAGGACCCGGGAGGAACCACACCGTGAGCATTCCCGTCACCACCCGCCTGCTGCATGCATTCGTGTTGCTCGCATTCCTCGGCCTGGCGCTGTACTTCCCGTACTGGTGGTTCGGCGTGGTGCCGATCGGCTCCGACGCGGTCGTCCCGCAGGCAGAGATCGACCGGCTGCTGGCCGGCACGAACCTGCCCGATTACTATGCCGAGCCGCTGCCGGCCGTGAGCGAGGCCGAACTCGCCGCCCAGAAGGAAGCGTTCACCTGGTGCCGCTTCTGCCACACGCTGGAAGCCGGTGGCGAGAACCGCGTCGGCCCCAACCTGCACCGCATCTACGGCAAGCCCGCCGCAGTGGTCAGCCGCTTCACGTACTCCGACGCCTTCCTCCGTGCCCGCGAGAGCGGGCTCGTCTGGACCCCGGAGACCATGGCGGCATTCGTCGCGGACCCTGCCGCGGTAGTGCCACACAACCGGATGCGCTACCCGCCGATGATCGGTTACGAGGCGAGCGCCGAGCGCAACCGGCGCATCGTCGAGTATCTGCTGCGGACCTCGCGCTGACGCCGGCCACGCCGGCGAGACGCCTGCCGTCAGGAAGGCGCCGACCAGAACCCGGCCAGCACCTGGCGCCCTGCCCCCTTTCGGATTTCGTCCCGGCCTTCGGCACGACCTTGCCGTCTCTCAGTTCGTGCGCGCCCGGATCGAAGGTCGGCACGTCCAGCCCGGCACGTGGTGCCGCCAGCGGCTTCAGCGCCTCACCGGCCGGTTTCGCACCGGCCGATTTCGCAGCAGCGGCCCCATACGAAAACCCGATTGCGGGACACCACACCAGACCCGCGAGACGGAAACTGGCTGCAACCGACGGAAATCACAGTCTGACCCTGAATCAGCTGAAGATGTTACTTGCGGACAATAGATGGCGATCGATGCCGATTACCCGGCCTCCGTTTCGAGCAACGTGAACTGCGACCTGCCGATCAACTTCCGGAAGTCACGATCAAAACTCACCAGGTGTTCCCCCAGATGGATCGTCGCTGCGGCGAGCCATGCATCGGGTACGGCATTTCCCTTGAGCTGTTTTTCAATACAGAGCTGCCGCAGACGCGGCCACTCGGGGCCGAGCGGCGCGAGGTCAACGCCTTGTGCCGCCAGCAGTGCATCGACAAAGGCCACTGCGTCCTCGACGGGAGTGGGTTCCTGGAAGATCTTGGGACTGCTCACCAGACGCAGGAAGCTGGCGAGCACCATTGGCATCAGAACCAGGGTGTTGCCCATCGCAGCGGTCGCAGCGGCCTGTTCAAGCCAACGGCGCGCGATCGCGTGATGGGGATGATCGCTGCGCGACGCAGCGACGAGAACGTTGACGTCAGGCGTCATCGCCCAACGCCGCCAACATCGCCTTGTTGCTCAGCGGATCAACCCCGACCACCATCCCGCCACGCCCCTTGAATACAGGAAGACGGAGCTTGCCGCGTCGCGGCGTCGCCTGAGCTCGAAGACGCAGCTGGAGCCCCTCCTCGATCAAGCGAGTCAGGCTGGTGCGCTGCTGTGCGGCGAGCGATTTAGCGTCGGCAAGCAACTGGTCATTGATGTCGAGTGTGGTCTTCATGCGATAACGATACAGATTTCTGTATCGGAAATGCAAGTGGGATTGTTCGCCATTCCGTGGTCGGCCAATGGATATAACTGACGCACAGCTGCCTATCGTGAATGCCTGCATGAGGGAAACGAGATTCCGATCACCAGGTCAACTTGCTTGGTCTCGTTTCCTGAACCACGACAACTGAAACGCCT
>CAUJIY010000020.1 GCA_963205295.1 Pseudomonadota bacterium | reverse complement strand
ACGCGCCACTGCGTGCATCAGCCGTACTTCGCGCCAGGTCGGGCCGGGACGGGCGCGCCCGCGGCGGTAGAGCGGCGCTTCCATGTGCACGAACGGCAGCGGCACGAACTCGGTGAGGCCGCCGGTGTGCTGCTGCAGGTCACGCAGGGCCAGCAGGTGGCGGGCCCAGTGGCGTGGGCTCTCGAGGTGGCCGAACATGATCGTTGCCGTGGTGCGCAGACCCACCCTGTGGGCGGTGCCGACCACGTGCAGCCACTGCAGCGTGTTGACCTTGTCCGGACAGATGATGCGCCGGACCTCGTCGTCGAGGATCTCGGCGGCGGTGCCGGGCAGGCTGCCGAGGCCGGCGTCGCGGAGCTGGCGCAGGAAAGTCTCGAGCGGCAGGCCGAGTGTGCGCGCACCCTGCGTGACCTCGAGCGGCGAGAACGCGTGCACGTGGATGTCGGGCGCCGCTTCCTTCACCACGCGCAGCACGTCGAGATAGGTCTTGCCGGTGAAGGCGGGATGGATGCCGCCCTGCAGGCACACCTCGGTCGCGCCGCGTTCCCAGGCTTCCCCGGCGCGGCGCGCGATCTCGGCCAGGTCGAGCACGTACGGCGCGCCGCGCAGGTCCTCGTGGGCCTTGCCCTTGGCGAAGGCGCAGAACTGGCACTTGTAGGCGCAGAGGTTGGTGTAGTTGATGTTGCGGTTGACGACGTAGCTGACCGTATTACCGCAGACCTCGCGGCGCAGCGCATCGGCGCGCTCGCACAGCCGCTCGACGTCGTCGCCGCGTGCGGCAAACAGCGTGACGATGGCGGCCTCATCGAGGCGCTCGCCGTGTTCGGCGCGCGCCACGCTGGCAGCGAGGCGCCGGTCGGTGAAGCCGCCGCTGACCTGTTGCGGCGCGGGCACCTGCGCGGCGCCGTCTCCGGCACACCACGCGTCCTCGCGCGCGTAGCCCGCGGCGTCGGCATGGCGCAGCACCGCGGTGACGAGACCCGGATCGAGCCAGCGCTCGCGGTCGCGGATGAACGCGGGATACACGGTGAGGCGCTCGACCAAGGTCTTGCCGGCGGCCGCGGTCTCGCGGTCGAGGTCGGCAAGATGCGGCCACGGCGATTCGGGATTGACGTGGTCGGGGGTCACCGGCGAGACCCCGCCCCAGTCGTTGATGCCCGCGTCGACCAGCGCGGCGAGACGGCCTGGGTTGAGGTTCGGCGGCGCCTGCAGGTTGGCCTCGGGTCCGAGCAGCAGGCGTGCGACCGCGATGGTCCACAGCAGCTCCTCGGGTGGCGGCGCCGGATGGTGGGCGAGCTTCGTGCCGGGCTTCGGCACGAAGTTCTGGATGATCAGCTCCTGCAGGTGTCCGTGGCGGGCGTGCAGCTCGCGCAGCGCGACCAGGCTCTCGATGCGTTCGGCGCGGGTCTCGCCGATGCCGATCAGCAGCCCCGAGGTGAGCGGCACGCCGGCTTCGCCGGCGTCGGCGATCGCCTTCAGGCGCACCGCCGGCTGCTTGTCCGGCGACCCGTAGTGCGGGCCGCCGCGCGCCGCCAGCCGGGGCGACGCCGACTCCAGCATGATGCCCATCGATGGCGCCACCGCACGCAGCGTGCGGTAGTCGTCGGGCGAGAGCACGCCGGGATTGAGATGCGGCAACAGGCCGGTTTCCTTCAGCACGCGCCCGGCCATGTCCCGCAGGTAGGCGAGTGTCGAGGAGTAGCCGAGTCCGGCGAGAGCCGTGCGCGCCTTGCGGTAGCGCAGCTCCGGCTTGTCGCCGAGGGTGAACAGCGCCTCGCGGCAGCCTTGTGTGGCACCCGCACGCGCGATCGCCAGCACCTCGTCCGGCGGCAGGAACACCTGGCTGAGCCGGCGCGGGGTCTTGGCGAAGGTGCAGTAGTGGCAGACGTCGCGACAGAGTTCGGTGAGCGGGATGAACACCTTGCGCGAATAGGAGACGACCGCGCCGTGGCCGGCGTCGCGCACGGCGGCGGCCATGGCCATCAGCTCGGCGAGCGGCAGCGCCGCGGCAGCAGCCGTTGCGCGTTCGCTGTCCCAGTGCTGCCAGTCGGTCATGATCGGGTCAGGCCCTGCGTCGTTCGTCCTGTTGTACCAGCCGTGCGCAGATGCCGCCGGCGAGCAGGTAGTCGCGGGCGTGGCTCGGTGCGTCCTGCGCGCACAGCCAGCGCACATCATCCACCGTGTCCACGTCGCGCGCAAAGGCGGCGAGATCGACCCGCCGCGCCGCGAGCCCGCGCGCACGGGCGGCCTCGAGGTGGCGCCGGGCGCTATCCACGCCGAAGCAGCAGGGGCCGTCGGACGGTGGCATGAGGCCGAGGGCGTTGGTGCCGCCATCGGCCGCCGGCACGACCGTGACGCCCGGGCCGAGCGCGGCGAGGAGCGCCTCGACGGCGGCTGCGGTGAGCAGCGGCAGGTCGGCGGGCACGATCACCACAGCGTCCGCACCCATGCTGCCCAGCCGCAGCGCGGCAGCGGCGAGGTTCGCCGACAGGTCGAGCGCCGGGTCGTCGGCCAGCGTGACGCAGTCGTGCAAGGCGGCGAGGGCGGCGGCATCGGTATCACCGAGAAGCGCGATGCCGCCGAGGCCGCGCGCGGCGGCCAGCGCGCCGAGCGTGTCGCGGGCGAGCGCCGTGGCCAGTGCACTACGTTCGGCCGCCGACAACGCCGACGCCAGCCGGCTCTTGGCGTGTGCCGGTGCCTTCACGGGAACCAGGGCCCAGATCGCGTTCATGTTCGTACGTTGCTGCTCAGGCGAGCGTGGCGGCGAAGCGCAGCGTGAAGGCGGCGAGTCCGGTCTTGTCGGCGAGCGTGTGCATCACCGTGGCGGTGGTGGCGGCACGCACGCCGAGGGACTCCACGGCGGCCGTTTCTCCTGCGTCCACCGTATCGAGTATGAGGCCGTCGACCAGGCCCCGATAGTGCCGCGCGAGCACCGCGTTGTGCACCTCGAGTCCAAGCTCGGCCATGATCTTGGCGGTCGGGCCCTTGATGGCGGCGCCGCCGACGATGGGCGAGACCGCCACCACCGGGGCTTTCGCCGCGGCGATGGCGGCGCGCAACCCGGGGATCGCGAGCAGCGGCGCGATGCTGAGCCATGGATTGGACGGGGCGATGACGATCGCCGCGAGCCGGGGGTCGGCCAGCGCGGCGAGTACCGCTGGCGATGGCGCGGCCCCGGCCGCCCCGTCGTGATGCAGGGCACGCACCACCGGCGCGGCACGGCGGCGCACGAAGTAGTCCTGGAAATCGAGCAGGCCGGCGTCGGTGTCGACCCGCGTGGCGACCGTGGCATCACTCATGGGCAGCAGCCGGCTGCCGATGCCGAGCCGCGCGCAGAAGTCCGCGGTGATCGCCGTGAGCGTCTCGCCGGCGGCGCGCCGGCGCGTGCGTTCGATGTGCGTGGCGAGGTCGCGGTCGCCGAGGCGAAACCAGGTCTCGCCGCCGAGCTGCTCGAGTGCCGCCATGAACTGCCAGCTCTCGTCGCGGCAGCCCCAGCCCGTCTCCGGGTTGACGATCCCGGCGAGCGTGTACATGAGGGTGTCGAGATCGGGCGAGATGTCGAGCCCGAGGTGGCGGAAATCGTCGCCCGTGTTGGCGATCACCGTCAGTGCCCCGCGCGGCAGCAGCCGGTCGAAGCCGAGCGCGAGCTTGGCGCCGCCGACGCCGCCGCTCAGCAGGACCACGTGGCCATGGCCGGTGCTGTCGCTCACGGTCCTAGCGGAACAGGTCCCCGGCGCGCGGCCTGAGCACCGTGGCGGCCGGGGCGTCGGTACCGCCGCCTGCAGCACCGCGGATCAGCACGGCCGGCGTGGCCTCCGCGGCTTCGCCCATGACGAGCACGGCGGCGGCGGCGAGGCTGTCGGCCGGCGCGATCTCGCTCACCTGGAGTGCACGGCCGGCGCGATCGGGACGGCCGCGCAGGTCCTCGAAGGGCGGCACACCCGTCGTACCGATGGCAAGCCCCACGGTGCCCCGGCGCCAGGCGCGCCCGACGCTGTCGGTGACGAGCACGCCGAGTGGTACACCGCTCGCGGCCTCGAGCGCAACGCGCAGTCGCCGGGCGCTCGCGTCCGGATCCAGGGGGAGCAGCAGGACCACGTCCTCATCGCCCGCGACATTGGAGCGGTCGATGCCGGCGTTGGCGAGCACCATGCCGAGGCGGTGTTCGGTGATGAGCACGTCGGGCTGCGTGCGCACGACGGCGCTCGACTCGGCGAGGATCAGTTCGACCAGGCGCGGGTCCTTGCGCGTGGCCGCGGCGAGTTCGACGGCGCGTGGCGAGGGCGTGACCTCGGCCAGCCGGCGCAGGCGCCCTTCGGCCTTCGAGACGATCTTCTGCGTGACGGCGAGCACGTCGCCGGCAGCGAGTGCGAGTCCGGCGCGCTCGAGCGCGGCCGCGATCAGTGCCGCGAGGTCGTCGCCGGCCCGGACTTCTGGGATGCCGGGCAGCGGCGTGAACGACAGGGCGCGCGCGCTCATCGGTGCAGTGATCGTTGCCGCTGGCCTGCGGCGGGCCGCGGCCAGCCTGGCGGCGTCAGCCGGCGGGTGGCGCGACACCGGTCACCCGGATGCCGGCGTGCCCGGGTCCGTGGTGCTTGTTCATGAAGATCAGCACCGAGGTCAGCGCTTCCATGGCGGCGGCGTTGGCGAGCGCGCCCGCGTGCCAGGCGCGGAACCCCGCCTCGCGCGCGAGACGAACCACGACGTCGCGGGCCTCGGCCTTGTCGCCGGCGACCAGCACGTCGCAGTCGGGGTCGGCGTCGGCCGCGAGCACGTCGGCTGCGACGTTCTGGAACGCCGAGACCACGGTCGTCTCCGCACCGACGATGCCCTGCGTGATCAGTGCGGCACAGCCTTCGGCCGGCAGCTGCACCCGCATCACCTTCGGCGGCACCAGCGGCACGGTCGTGTCGACGAGGATCTTGCCGGCGAGCGCACCGCGGATATCCTCGAGGACCGGTCGCTGGTGCGCGAACGGCACGGTGAGGACCACGAGATCGGCTGCGGCGGCAGCCTGTGGATTGGCTTCGCCGCTGATGCGGGTGCCGGGCAGGCTCGCGGCGAGTTCGGCGGCGGCAGCTGCGGCGCGCGCACCGTCGCGCGAACCGATGTGGATGCGGTAGCCGGCGCGCGCCCAGCGCCGGGCGAGCCCGCTGCCGAGGGCCCCGGTGCCGCCGATGACCGCGATGCTGCGGATGGTACGGGGAGGCTGGTTCATCGGGCCATTGTAGGGGGGCGCCGCCCCGCCGTCACGGGGCCCGGGGCGGCTCGTAGCGCTCGAAATGCGGCAGGACGTGGTCGGCGAGGATCTTCAGGCCGGCCATCGGCTCGTCGAACAGCCGGACCGAGAGTTCGGTCAGCCCGGCGCGCTCGAACACGCGGAAACGCTCGATCTGCTGGTCTATGGCGTCGAGCCCGCCGGCCGAGGAACAGGCAGCGATCAGCCGCTCGACGATCGAGGGCGGGACGTCCTCGATCACGCCCGTCCGCGTCCAGAACGCCTTGGCGAAGTTCTGCCATTTCGCGATGACCAGCTCGCGCTCCTCGGGCGTCACGTACGGCAGCATGTCGTACTTCGGCGGCAGCAGCTCACCGCGGAACACCAGCTCGCGGCGCGCTTCGTACAGCGACTTCGCCGGGTCTTCCTTGATGTGCCAGGCCCAGAAGTTGCCGACGCGGAAGTCCGTGGCCGGCTCCTTGCGCGCGGCGAGTCCCTGGCGCAGCTGCGCCATGTGGTGGTCGATCTTCTCCGGCGTCACGTCGCTCATCTGCGTGCCGTCGGCAATGCGTCCGGCCATCTCGAGCATGCGGTCGCCGGTGGAGCAGGTGAACACCTTCGCGGTGGGCGCCTTCTTCCAGCCGTGACGGAACGGGCGCGTGATGCTGAAGAGCTCGCCCGGATAGCCGGGGCAGAACTTGCCGGAGACCACCCAGCGCGTGATCTCCACCGCCTCGCGCACACCGCGCAGCATGCGCTGGGCCTTCGGATCGAACTTGATACCGCAGGCGCCCATCACCGCGCCGCCACCGCCGATGGCGACCACGGCGCGGCCCTGGCTCATCTCGTTCAGCGTCAGCAGCGCGTTGCCGATCTTCAGCGGCTGGATCTCGTAGGGGCTCACGGCCAGCACGCCGAGGCGGATGCGACTGGTGGCCATGGCGGCCGGCACCAGCATCATGAAAGCGTCCGGGTTCTGGTGGTAGTTCGAGTGCCACAGCGTGCGAAAGCCGTAGTTCTCGGCGGCTACCGCCAGCTCGGTGACCTGCGCCGGGGTCAGGTCGGGTTCCAGGATGATGTCGAGCTGCATGGTCGAAGTCCTCGGCGGACGGCGGGCGAGGTGAAGCAGCATACCCGCCAGCCGCGGCGGCGAGGGCTCGATCCGCCACCGCGATCACCGCGCGGCCAGCCCGGCCGATATCTTCCTGATTTTCTCCTGTGGGAGGGGCGCAAGCCCCGACTCGCCCGGTCGGGGCTTGCGCCCCTCCCACAGAAGCCGGGACTCTTCCGGTCGGGGCTTGCGCTCGTCCTGCAGCACCGATTCTTCTGTGGGAGCGGCGCCAGCCGCGACTCTTCCCGTCGGGGCTTGCGCCCCTCCTACAGTCTTCGATCTGTGGGAGCGGCGCCAGCCGCGACTCCTCCCGCCGCGACTCTCCCTCCTGGTGTACATTCCTTCCCATGGCTACCTTCACCACCCGCTGCGAAGTCCGCTGGGCGGACCTCGACCCGAACAGCCACGCGCGCCACACCGCTTATCTCGACTGGGCGACGCACAACCGCATGACGGCCTTCGCTACGCAGGGGCTCTCGCTCGCGCGGATCAACGAGATCGGTATCGGTCCGATGCTCTTCCGCGAGGAGGTCGACTACCTGCGCGAGGTGCATGCGGACGACCAGGTGAGCGTGAGCTTCGAATTCACCGGCGCCTCGGCCGACTGGAAACACTGGCGCATCCGCCACCGGCTCCTGCGCCGCGACGGCGTACCCTGCGCGATGGTCGTGGTGCGCGGCGCCTGGCTCGACCTGCGCGCGCGCAAAGTCGTCGCGCCGCCGCCGGAGTTTGCGCAGGCCTGCGAGCGGTTGCCGCGGGCTGCCGGTTTCGAGGTTCTGGTCTCGGGTCGCCGTCCTCATGCAGAATAGCTGCCGGGCGTTCGACAGCCACCAAACGGACGCTAAATAAACAAGCTAATACAGTAAGTTATAAATCTTTCTCAGAATTTCCCGCATTCCGGGATCCGCCAGCCACCCGGCAGTACCAGCGCATGGAGATATATAAGGAGTTTGTTTTCGAGGCGGCCCACCGCCTGCCGAACGTACCGCCCGGCCACCGCTGCGCGCGGCTGCACGGTCACTCGTGGAAGGCGACGTTGTACGTGCGTGGTGCGGTCGACGCACACACGGGCTGGGTCATGGACTACGCCGATATCCGTCGCGCCTTCGAGCCGCTGTACGCGCAGCTCGACCACAACTACCTCAACGAGATCGAGGGCCTCGGGAATCCCACCAGCGAAGTGCTCGCGCGCTGGATCTGGCAGCGGCTGAAGCCGCAGCTGCCGGCGCTGTCGCGGGTGGTGATCAACGAGACCTGCACGTCAGGTTGCATCTACCAGGGCGAGGCGGAGCAGGGCGCGTGAGCGCCGGAGCGGCAGCAGGCGCGAGCGTTGCCGCCGGCGCCAGCGACGAGAGCCACATGCGGCGTGCGCTCGAGGCCGCGCGCCGTGCCGCACTCGCCGGCGAGCCGCCGATCGGCGCCTGTCTGGTGCGTGGCGGTGAGGTCCTCGCCACGGCGTCGAACTGCGTGATCTCGACGCTCGACATCACGGCCCACGCGGAGATCGCGCTGATCCGCGAAGCCTGCCGCCGCGCCCGCACGCTCGACCTCGGCGGCTGCGAACTGTACAGCACGGTCGAGCCCTGCCCGATGTGTCTCGCGGCCTGCCACTACGCGCGTATCGAGCGCATCGTCTATGGCGCGAGCCTCGCTGACCTGCACGCGCTGACCGGCGGCGAACTGTTCCCCGGTATCGGGTTGCCCGGCGGCCCGGTGCGCACCGGTGGCTGCCTGCGCGAGGAGTCGCGCGCGCTGCTCGCTGCCTGGGCCGGGCGGAGTGCGCGGTGAGTGCGCGCGCACACGCGGGGCAACCGCCGCAGTACGACGCGATCGCTGCACCGTACCAGCGCACGCGCGAGTCACCGATCCGCCGCTACGTCGAGGCCTTCACCTTCTTCGGGCTGCTCGGTGACGTGACCGGCCGCAGCGTGCTTGACCTCGCCTGCGGGGCGGGCCACTACAGCCGCGCGCTCGCCGCGCGCGGGGCGCGCTGCGTCCTCGGCGTCGACGTCTCCCCGGCGATGATCGAGCTGGCGCGCGCAGGCGGGGAGGTGCCGGGCCACGTCGAGTACCTCGTCGGCGACGTCGCCGCGCTGCCGCCGCTCGGGCCGTTCGAGCTGGCCACTGCGGCCTACCTGCTGCACTACGCACGCGACGGCGCAGAGCTCGACCGGATGTGCGCGGGGATCGCCCGGGCGCTCGCCCCGGGCGCCCGCCTGGTCGCGATCAACGAGAATCCGGCCCAGCCTGCAGAACGTTACGCGGGCTACCTGCGCTACGGTTTCGAAAAGAGCGCCGCCGCGCCGCGCCGCGAGGGCACGGCGATCAGCTATGCCATGGTGAGCGGGCGCGAACTGTTCGGCTTCGAGGTCTACCACCACGAGGCGGCGAGTTACGAGCGCGCGCTCGCCGCCGCGGGCTTCGTCGACGTCGCCTGGCACCCGCTGCGGCTCGATCCGGCCGGGGCGCTGGCCCTCGGCGGCGCGTACTTCGACGAGTACCTCGCCAACCCGCCGGTCGTTGGCCTGACGGCAAGGCGCGCCGCATGAATTGCGATCCGCCCGTCGCCACCGATGGCATCGGCCTGGCTGCGGCCGTGGCGCACTACGCGCGCGTGACGCCGCAGGCCTGCGCGGTAGTCGCCGACGATGCCACGCTCGACTACGCCACGCTCGATGCCCGCGCCGCGCGCCTCGCTGCGTGCCTGCGCGACATGGGCGTGGGGCCTGGCGGGCTGGTCGGGCTGTGCCTGCAGCGCGGGGCGGCGCTGGTGACGGCGCTGGTCGCGATCCTGCGGGCCGGGGCCGGCTACCTGCCGCTCGATCCCGACTATCCCGTGGCCCGCCTGCAGCGCATTACCGGCCGCGCCAGGCCGCGGCTGCTGCTCAGCGTGGAGACGCTCGCCGCCGGGCTCGACTCCGGCATCCCGGCGCTGTGCCTCGACCGCGATGCCCCGCGCATCGCGGCGGCAGCGGCCGACGGCGCGCCGGTGGCCGCGGCGTCGGGTGCTCCCTGCTACGTGATGTTCACCTCGGGCTCGACCGGCGAGCCGAAGGGCGTCGTCGTCACGCACGGCAACGTGGCGCGGCTGTTCACACATCTCGGCCCGCGCCTCGGCCGCACGCGTGCCGACGTGTGGAGCCAGCTGCACTCCTGCGCCTTCGGCTTCTCCGTATTCGAGATCTGGGGTGCGCTCACTGCCGGTGCCTGCCTCGCGGTGGCACCGGGGAGCGTGCGCGCCGCTCCGCTCGCGCTGCAGGACTTCCTGCGGCGGCGCCGCGTGACGGTGCTGAGCCAGACGCCCACCGCTTTGCGCACGACGCTCCTCGCCTCGTCCTGGCGCGGAGCCTGGCCGACGCCCGACCTGCGCCTGGTGGTGCTGAGCGGCGAGGCGGTGCTCGCCGACGACCTGCGGCAGTGGTGGGACGTGCAGGCCGCGCCGCGCCCGCGCCTGGTCAACACCTATGCGATCACCGAGACCGGCGGCAACGTCATGTACCGCGAGTATGCCGCCGGCGACTGCGACGCTGCCGACCTCGGCACGCCGCTGCCCGACGTCACGGTCGAGGTGCGCGACGGTGGCGGCCAGCGTGTGGCCACGGGAGCAGCAGGCGAACTGCACGTCGGCGGGCCGGGCGTAGCGGCCGGCTATCTCGACGACCCGGCGCTGACGGCAGCGCGCTTCGTCAGTCGCGGCGGCGGCGCGCGGCTGTACCGCACCGGCGACCGCGTGCGCGCGCGCGCCGACGGCCGCCTGGAGTTCCTCGGTCGCGCCGACGACCAGGTCAAGTGGCGCGGCCACCGCCTCGAACTCGGCGAGATCGAGGCGCTGCTGCGCGCGCATCCCGGGGTGAGCGCCGCGGCCGCGGCGGTGCGCATCGACACGACCGGGCAGGACAAGCTGGTTGCCTACGTGGTGCCCGGCGCGCCGGCGACGCCACCCGAAGAGCCCGAATTCTGGCCGTCGCTCGGCGGTTACCAGATCTACGACGACTTCCTCTACGGGCTCATGACGTCCGATCCGGTGCGCAGCGCTGCGCTGCGCGCGGCGCTGGCCCGCTGTGCGCGCGACCGCGTCGTGCTCGACCTCGGCACCGGGCCGCAGGCGCTGCTGGCGCGCCTTGCTGTCGAGGCCGGTGCACGCCACGTCTACGCCGTGGAACTGCTGCCGGACGCGGCGCGCGCGGCACGCGCCACCGTGGCCGCCGCCGGTCTCACCGGGCGGATCACGGTGCTCGAGGGCGACGCCGCGACGCTGTCGCTGCCCGCACCGGTCGAGGTCTGCAGCCAGGGCATCGTTGGCAACATCGGCAGCGCCGATGGCATCGCCGCGATCTGGAACCGCGTGCGGGCACAGTTCGCTGCCGGTGCCGCGGCAGTACCGGCGCGCTGCACCACCTGGATCGCCGCCGTCGAGCTACCGGCCCGCCTGCACGCACAGCCGGCGTTCGCGCCGCTCGCCCGCAGTTACCTCGGGCGCATCTTCGCCGCCGAGGGTCGACGCTTCGATCCGCGCCTGTGCGTGCGCAACCTGCCGCCGCAACAGCTGCTGTCCGACCGGCAGGTGTTCGAAGACCTCGATTTTTCCGGCGCGTTGCCGGAGCGCTGGCAGGGTGAGGCCACGTTCACCCTGCACCGGACCGGGCGCTTCGACGGCTTCCTGCTCTGGAGCGTGGTCGAGTACGCCGCGGGCGTCACGCTCGATCATCTCGAACACCAACACGCCTGGCTCCCGGTGTTCCTGCCGCTGCCCGACGACGGTCCCGTGCTCGCCGCCGGCACGGTGGTGCACGCGCGCTGGTCGTGGGCGACAGCGCCCGGCGAGGTCTGCCCCGACTACACCATCGAGTGCGGGTTCGCAGAGGAGTCGGCGGCCAGGCGTTACCGGCACGTCAGCCGGCACCACGGTCGCGCGTGCGGCGAGACTGCGCTCCATCGCCGCCTGCTCGCCGCCGATGCGGGCGGCACGCCGGGCCTGGCGCCGGGCGAACTGCGCGCCTGGCTCGCGCAGCACCTGCCTGAACCGCTGCTGCCCAATGCCTGGATGCTCCTGGAGACCCTGCCCGTCGGCCCGAACGGCAAGCTCGACCGTCGCGCACTGCCGGCACCGGAAACGCGCACCTGGGGCGGCCACGGCGGTGCCCCGCAGACGGCGCTCGAATCCGATCTCGCCGCGCTGTGGGCGGACATCCTCGGCGTAGCCGCGGTCGGACTGCAGGACAACTTCTTCGACCTCGGCGGCGACTCCATCGCCGCGGTGCGCCTCACCACACGGCTGCAGGAACTGCTCGACGACGGTGTCATGCTGGCCGCCGTGTTCGAGGCCCCGACCATCGCGGCGCTCGCGCGCTACCTCGGCGACCAACACGGCGCGGCCGTGGCGGTGCGCTACGGTGCGTCGCGGCCGCGCACCGGCCAGCCGGCCGCAACGCGCGGCACGCGGCGCACGCACGGCGAGCTATGACGGCCGGCGAGCTGCTCCGGCGCCTGCAGCACGCGGGTGTGGAGCTGTGGGCCGAAGGCGAGCGGCTGCGTTACGACGCTCCCGCGGAGGCACTCACCGACGAGCTGCTGGCGCGGCTGCGTGCGCACAAGCCGGAGCTGCTCGAACTGGTGCGTGCGGCCGGCCGGCGCGTGCAGCTCGCACCGACCCAGGTCGATTTCTGGCTGCTCGATGCGCTGCACCCCGCCGAGGCGCGCGCCAACGAGCAGTTTGCGATCGCACTCGATGGCCCACTCGACATGGCCGTACTCGACGCGGCCTGGCAGCGTCTCATCGGGCGCCACGAGATCCTGCGTGCGCGCTTCGGTGCCGACGGTGGTGAACCATGGCAGTGCTTCGATGCGCCGCCGGCGCCACCGCGCTGGCTGGGCAGGCTGACGCCGGCCGCCTTGGCGGCCCACGCCGCCGCCGAAGCGCTCCGCGCCTTCGACCTGGGTGCCGGCGGCCTGCTGCGCGCGGGGCTGGCGCAGTTCGGTCCCGAATCGCACTGCCTGCTGGTTACCGCGCACCACATCGTCGCCGACGGTCTGTCGGTGCCGCTGATCCGCGACGAACTCGCCCGGGCCTACGCCGATGCCGGTGCTGGCCGCGAGACCGGCGCCGCTGCCGATATCCCGCAATTCACCGAGTTCGTGCGCTGGCGCCGTGCCGAAGCAGCCGACGCCGGTGCCGCCGTGCACTGGTGGCGGCAGCGGCTCGCCGGCCTGCCGCCGGGCCACGGGCTGCCGGAGACGGGCGCGGCGGCGGCGCCCGGCGGCGCGATGCACCGCGTGCCGTTCGCGATAGACACCGGGCTCGCGGCGCGGTTGCGCGCGCTCGCGCGTGACGAGGGGGCGACGCTGTTCACGCTGCTGGCCGCGGCGCTGCGGGTGCTGTTGGTGCGCCACGGTGCCGTCGCGGACCTCGCGCTTGCCACGCCGGTGACCTGGCGCGACGAGCCGCGCCGGCGGCGCACCATCGGCTGCCTGGTCGAGACTGTGCTGCTGCGCACGCCGCTCGCGGACCACACGCCGTTCGATGCGCTGCTGCGGGCCGAGCGCGACGGCCTGCTGGCGGCGCTCGGCCGGCGCGCGGCGCCACTCGCACAGGTCGTCGCGGCGCTCGGGGACGGGCACGGTACCGGCGCCCGGCCGGCGGCACGGATCCTGTTCCAGTTCGACACCGCGGCAGCGCCGCAGGTCGCTGCCGGCGTGGCCTTCCGCATCGAACCCGTGATGGTCGATCGCGCCAGCCACTGGGATCTCGAGTGGTCGGTGACCGACCACGGACCGGCCGGCGGCCTCGCGGGCCACCTGTGTTTCGCGCGTGGGCGTTTCGATGCCGTGTTGTTTGGCGCCATGCCGCACCGCCTGGCGACACTGCTCGCGGCGATCGCGCGCACGCCGCAGGCGCCGGTCGGGGAGCTGGCGCTCCTCGATGCGGACGAACGCGCGGCGGTGCTCACGACCTGGAACGACACGGCGCGCGCGTATCCGGCAACTGCCACGCTGCACGGGCTGGTTGCGGCGCGCTGGCGCATGGCACCGCAGGCGGTCGCGCTGCGCACGGTCGAGCGCGACTGGAGCGCCGGCGAACTCGGCGCGCGGGTCGCGGCGCTCGCGGCGCGGTTGCAGGCGCGCGGCGTGGGACCGGGCGAGCGCGTCGCAGTCGCCCTCGAGCCGTCGGCCGAACTCGTGATCGCACTCGTTGCCATCCTGCGCACGGGGGCAGCTTACGTGCCGCTCGACCCGGCCTATCCGCGCGAGCGCCTCGCGTTCATGCTCGTCGATTCGGCGGCGCGGCTGCTGGTGACGACGCGCGCGCTGTCCGGTTCGTTCGTGGCCGATTCGCCGCCGCGGCTCGAGCTCGATGCCTGCGACTGGCAGGCCCCGTTGCCAGCGCCGCTGTCCGTGGCCGACACGCCGGACAGCGCCGCGTGCATCCTCTACACCTCCGGGTCGACCGGGGAACCCAAGGGCGCGGTCAACCTGCATCGCGGCGCGGTCAACCGCTGTCACTGGATGTGGCAGGAGTACGGCTTCGGGGCGGGTGACGTGTTCTGCCTGCGGACCAGCAGCAACTTCGTCGACTCGTTGTGGGAGATCTTCGGGGCGCTGGTGCACGGCATCCCGCTCGTGGTGCTGCCCGGTGCAGCGGCGCGCGACCCGGCGCTGCTGGTGCCGCTCCTGGCGCGCTATGGTGTCACGCAGCTCGTGCTGGTACCGCCGCTGCTGCGTGCGCTGCTCGAGTACGAACCGGCACTCGGCGCGCGACTGCCGCGGCTCGCCACCATCATCACCAGCGGCGAGGCGCTGCCACCGGATCTCTGGGCGCAGGCACGCACCACGCTGCCGGCCGCGCGCCTCGTCAATACCTACGGTACTTCGGAGATCTGGGACGCCACGGCCTGCGACACCAGCCTGCTCGCGGGTACCCCGCGGCGCATCCCGATCGGCCGGCCGCTCGCCAACGTGCGCTGCTACGTCCTCGACGGGCGCATGCAGCCCGTGCCGCCCGGCGTGGCCGGTGAACTCTGCGTCGGCGGCGTGGGCGTCGGCGGCGGCTACTGGCGCCGCCCCGCGCTCACGGCCGAACGTTTCGTGCCCGATCCGTTCGTGCCCGGCCCGCAGGCGCTGCTCTATCGCACCGGCGATCTCGCGCGGCAGCTGCCCGACGGCAGCTTCGAGTGCCTCGGCCGCAGCGACCGCCAGCTCAAGCTGCGTGGCCACCGGCTCGAGCCCGGCGAGATCGAGGCACTCCTGCGCCGCTGCCCCGGCGTGCGCGATGCCGCGGTCGATCTCGATGGCAGCGGTGCGCAAGCGCGCCTCGTCGCCTGGGTCGACACCGGCGATGCGCAGCCGCGACCGGAACTCGTGGCAATCGTCTGCGAGCGCCTGCCCGAGCCGCTGCGACCGTCGGCCTGGGTCTGGCTTACGGCGCTGCCGCTCACGCCGAGCGGCAAGGTGGATCGCAGCGCGTTGCTGGCGCCGCCGCATCCCGGCGCAGCCGGGCCGCAGAGCCGCATGCCGGCGGGCGAGGGCGAGCTCGCCGTCGCGGCGCTGTGGGCCGAGGTCCTCGGCGTGGCCGAGGTGGATGCGACCAGCAGCTTCTTTGCGCTCGGCGGCCACTCACTGCTCGCCATGCGCCTGCTGGCGCGGGCCAGCGTTCGCTTCGGCACGACGCTCACGCTGCAGGAGTTCTTCGCCGGGCCGACGGTCGCCGGGATGGCGGCGCGCCTCGCAGCCGCGCCGCCCGTGGCCGCCGTGCTGCCGCGCGCCGGGCGTGCGGGGCCGTTGCCGCTGTCGTTCGCGCAGGAGCGCCTCTGGTTCCTCGCCGAACTCGATCCGGCGAGCCCGGCGTACCATATCGCCTGGACGGTGGTAATCGAAGGCAGGCTCGACCTCGACCGGCTGCAGGCGGCGCTCGATGCGCTGTTGCTGCGCCACGAGGCGCTGCGCACGACGTTCCCCGCCGAGGACGGCCAGCCGCGACAGCGCATCCACGCGCAGCTCGCGGTGCCGGTGGCGGTGGAGCAGGTCGCAGCGGACGAACTCCCGGTGCGGCGCGCGGCGCTCGCCGCGCTGCGCTTCGACCTCGCGCGCGGGCCGCTGGTGCGGGTCACGCTGCTCAGTGCCGGACCGCGCGTGCAGGAGCTGCTCGTCGTCGTGCACCACGCGGTGAGCGACGGCACGTCCAACGGCATCCTGTTCCGTGAACTCGCCGCGCTCTACCGTGGCGAGCAGCTCGCGCCGCTGCCGGCGCAATACGCCGACTTCGCCGCTTGGCAACGCCGCGCCCTCGACGAGGCAGCCTGCCGCGCCGACCTCGACTGGTGGCGCGCGACGCTGGCCGGCGCACCGCCGCTGCTCGAGCTGCCGGTCGACTTCCCGCGCCCCCGCGTGCAGGGCTTTCGCGGCGCATGGGTCTGGCGCTCGCTCGCCGCGGCACCGGCGGCGCGCCTCGCCGCACTCGCCCGGGCGCGCGACTGCACGCCGTACATGCTGCTGCTTGCGGCCTTCAGCGCGCTCCTGCAGCGCTGCAGCGGGCAGGACGACGTGCTCGTCGGCACGCCGGTGTCGGCACGGCCGCACGCCGATCTCGAGGGCGTGGTCGGGCTCTTCGTCAACACCATCGTGCTGCGCACGGATCTCGCCGGCGATCCGTCGTTCGCGGCGCTGCTCGCACGCGTGCGCACGGTGGCGACTGCGGCCTTCGCCCACCAGGCGCTGCCGTTCGAACGCCTGGTACAGGCGCTGCAGCCGGAGCGCACACTCGCCCACGCGCCGCTCTTCCAGGTGATGTTCAACCTGGTGCCGATCCCCGAGCGGGTGCTCGAGGCGGATGGCGCCTGCTGGCGGCTCGGCCGCCTCGTCGACCACGGCGTTGCGACTTTCGACCTGACGCTGACCGTCGGTGAATACGCCGAAGGACTCGATCTCGTCTTCGAGTACGACACGGCGCTGTTCCTGCCGGCAACGATCGCGCGCCTCGCCGATGGCTTCCTCGCTCTGCTGGAGCAGCTGCCCGACCAGATCGACACACCGTTGTCGGGCCTGCCGCTGTTCGCAGCGCTGCAAAGCCCGGCTTCACCGGCGGCACAGCTGGCGGGGGCCGGGCTGCCAACCGTGCCGGCGCTGTTCGCGCAACGGGCGGCAGCAGCGCCGCAGGCACCGGCGCTCGTCTGGCAGGACCGGCGCTGGACCTATGCGGAACTCGAGTGGCGCGCGGCGCTGATCGCCGGGACACTCGCGGCGCGCGGCATCGGTCGCGGTGCGCGCGTGGCGGTGTGCCTGGAGCGCGGACCGGACCTCATTGCCGCCGTGCTCGGCGTGATGCGTGCCGGCGCCGCCTTCGTGGCCCTCGATCCCGCACAGCCCGCGGCGCGCCTCCAGGCGCTCCTCGCCGATGCCGACGTGGCCCTGATACTCGCTGCTGCGGAGGCGTTCCCGCGGGGAGTCGCTGCCGGCGCGATTCCCGTACTCGATCCTTCCATCCTGTTCGATGTGGCCGGGACCTTGCCGATTGTGGCTGCAGGAGCGGCGCAAGCCGCGACCCCGTCCGTCACCGTCACCGACATCGCCTACCTCGTCTACACCTCCGGTTCCACCGGCACGCCGAAGGGCGTGGTCGTCACGCACGGCAACCTGGCGGCGACCTGGCAGGGCTGGGCCGAGGCGTATGCGCCCGGACCCGGCGACCGGCACCTGCAGATGGCCCCGGCCGCCTTCGATGTGTTCATCGGCGACCTCGTGCGTGCGCTCGCCTCGGGCGGCTGCCTGGTGCTCTGCCCGCGCGAGGTGCTGCTCGAGCCGCACGCGCTCCACGCCCTCATGCGGCGCGAGTCGGTGACGATCGCGGAGTTCGTCCCGGCGACCCTGCGTGCACTGCTCGCCTGGCTTGGGCAGACGGGCGGCGACCTCGCCTTCATGCGGCTGGTGATCGTCGGCTCCGACACCTGGCATGCGCACGAGTATCGCGACCTCGTTGCCCGCTGCGGGCCGCGGACGCGGGTGATCAACTCCTACGGTGTCGCCGAGGCGACGATCGACAGCACCTGGTTCGAGGGTGAGCCGCCGGCGAGCGGCCCGCTGCCGATCGGCCGGCCCTTCGCACCGGTCGCGATCGAGGTGCGCGACGGCGCGTTGCGGCCGTTGCCGCCCGGCGTGCCGGGCGAGATCGTCATCGCCGGCGCGGGCGTCGCGCGCGGCTACTGGCGGCGCGAGGCGCTGACCGCGGCGCGCTTCGTCGCGGATCCCGCCGTGCCCGGCCGGCGGCTGTATCGCACCGGCGACCGCGGGCGGCAGCGTGCCGACGGCCAGTTCGAGCTGCTCGGCCGCCTCGACCGGCAGTTGAAGCTGCGTGGCCTGCGCATCGAGGCCGGCGAGGTCGAGGCGGCACTCGTCGCCCATCCGCGGGTGCGTGCTGCCGTCGTCGATCTGCGGGAGACCGCGGGCGCCGATCAGCGCCTCGTCGCCTGGGTTGCAGCCGACGCGCCGTGGCCGGCGGCGGCGGAGCTGCGCGCGGCGCTGCACCGCCGCCTGCCCGACTACATGGTGCCTGCACACGTCGTCGTCTGCGACGCACTGCCGCTGATGCCGAACGGCAAGCTCGACCGCCGCGCGCTGCCGGATCCCGACTGGTCGGGCGCGGACACCGGCGCACTCGCGCCGCGTACCGCACACGAGGCGCTGCTCGCGGAACTGTGGGCCGACGTCCTCGGCCTCGACCGTGCCGCAGGTGTCGACGAGGATTTCTTCGCCCTCGGCGGCCACTCGCTGCTCGCCGCCCGGCTCGTCGCACGCGTGCGCGACGCACTCGGCGTCGAACTGCCGCTGCGCGTGCTCTTCGATGCGCCTACCGTGGCCGGTGTGGCCGCAGCCCTGCCGCAGGCCGCGCCCTGCGCGGGGCCGCCGCTGCGCGCCGCGCCCACCGCGACCGGCGGGCGGTGCGCTCCGCTGTCGCCGACCCAGCAGCGGCTGTGGTTCCTCGACCAGATCGACCCGGGTACTGCGACCTGGAACCTGCACCTCGCCTGGCGGCTGCGCGGTGAGATCGACGTGGCGCTGCTGGAGCTCGCGCTGCAGGCGCTGGTGGCACGGCACGAGGCGCTGCGCACGACATTCGGCGAAGCGGAGGAGGGGCCGGAGCTGCGGGTGGCGGCGGTGGGGAGGGAGTTCGCGGCCCGGGCCGCTCCCGCCGGGGCCGGCACCCGTGGGAGCGGCGCAAGCCGCGACGACGTCCCTGTTCCGCCCGACTCCACCCCATCGTTCCTCGAGCAGCTCGACCTCGCTCCCGGCACCGACGTGCGTGCGTTGCTCGCCGGACTCGCCGCCCGCCCGTTCGACCTCACGCGTGGCCCGTTGCTGCGCGCGGTACTGGTGGCCGCCGCGCCCGGTGACCACCACCTGCTGCTCGTCCTCCACCACATCATCGCCGACGGCTGGTCGCTCGCCGTGCTCGCGCGCGAACTCGGCACGGCTTATCGCGCGCTGCTGCGGGGCGTACAGCCGGCATGGGCGCCGTTGCCGGTGCAGTACGCGGACTACGCGTTCTGGCAGCGCCAGGCACTCACCGAAGCGGCGTCCGCAGCCGGGCTCCACTGGTGGCGCAGCGCGCTGGCGGGTGCGCCGCCGCTCGTCAGCCTGCCGCTCGACCGGCCGCGGCCAGCGGTGCAGCGCCATCGCGGTGCCTGGCACACGCGGCGGCTGCCCGCGGATATCGCCCGCGCCATCCGCACGCTCGCGCGCCGCGAGCACGCCACGCCGTTCATGGTGCTGCTCGCCGGTTTCGCGACGCTGCTGGCGCGCTACGGCGGCGACGAGGAGCTGGTGATCGGTACGCCGGTGGCCGGGCGCGGGCGCACCGAGCTCGAGGGGCTGGTGGGATTCTTCGTCAACACGCTGGCGCTGCGGGTGGACCTGCAGGGCGACCCGACTTTCGCCGCGCTGGTCGGGCGGGTGCGGCGCACCGCACTGGAGGCCTTCGCGCACGCGGAGGTGCCCTTCGAGCAGGTCGTCGAGGCGCTCGCGCCGCCGCGCAGTCGCGCGTGGACGCCGCTGGTGCAGGTGTTCTTTGCCTGGCACAACGAGCCGCGCGCTGCGCTCGCGCTCGACGGGATCGGGGTCGAGCCGGTGGTGCTCGAAGGTACGCAGGCCAAGTTCGACCTCAGCCTGCACGTCGCCGAGCACGATGGCGGGATCGTCGCGAGCTTCAACTACGACACCGATCTGTTCGACGAGGTGACGGTGCGTGATCTGGCCGGGAGTTACGAGCAGTTGCTGCGGGAGGTATCGCGCGACGGTGGGATGCGGGTGGGTGAGGTGGAGCTGCTGGATACGGAGCAACGGGCGGCGGTCGTGCACGAAGCGGCGCGGGTGCGCCCGGTGGTGACGGTGGCGGCGGTGAGGGAGTGTTTTGGTGGAGCGCGCACGCTCGGCGAGGCCTTTACGGCACAGGTGGCGAGGACACCGCAGCGCACGGCGGTGAGCTGGTTCGGGGAGTCGCTGCGCCGCTGGAGCTACCTCGAGCTGCACCATCGGGCGCAGGCGGTGGCGCTGCAGCTCGGCGCGGTGCTGGCGCCCGGCCGGGCGCCGGTAGCGCTGCTGCTCGGTCACGACGGGGTGATGGTGGCGGGGCTGCTGGGAGCGGTGCTGGCGGGGCGGGCCTACGTGCCAGTCGATCCCTGGCAGCCGCAGGCACGGCTGGCCGCGGTGCTCGACGACAGCGGGGCCTGCGCGGTGGTGACCGATACGGCACGGCTCGCCGCGGCACCGTGGCTGCGGGAGAGCGCCCTGCCGCTGGTGCTCGCCGATGCGGCGCCCGGCACGCCCGGCACCGCGCAGAGCGCAGGTCCTCCGGACCGGGCCCGGGCGGTGAGCGGGGAGGCGGCGGCGTACCTGCTGTACACCTCGGGGAGCACGGGCCGGCCGAAGGGGGTGGTGCAGACGCACGCCGGGGTGCTGGGGCAGGTGGGGCAGTGGTGCGCACAGCTCGGGATCGGGATGCAGGACCGGCTGTCGCTGGTCTCGGGCTACGGCTACGACGCGGCGGTGCAGGACCTGTTCGGGGCACTGCTGAGTGGGGCCTCGCTGCAGGCGCTCGACCTGCGCGGCGGGCGCAGTGCCCCGGAGCTGGTCGATGTGGTGGCGGGTGAGCGGCTGACGCTGCTGCACCTGACGCCGACGGTGTACCGCTATCTCTTCGGCGGGCGGGTGACCTGTGCCCAGGACCTGTCTGCGGTGCGGCTCGTCGTGCTTGGTGGCGAGGCGGCGCGGCGCAGTGACCTGGAGCTGTTCAAGGTGCGGTTTGCGCGCGGGGCGCGGCTGGTGAACGGGCTGGGGCTGACGGAGAGCACGATGGGGCTGCAGTATTTTGCCGACCATGCGACGCGGGTGCTCGGGCCGTGGCTGCCGGTGGGGCTGGCGGTGGCCGGGACGCGGGCGCTGGTGGTGGATGCGGCCGGGCGTGCGGGGAGCTGGCGCGGGGAGCTGGTGCTGGAGAGCGGCTACCTGAGTGCGGGGTATCACGGGGATGCGGCGTTGACGGCGGCGCGGTACCGGGAGGTGGTGCCAGCGGAGAAGGTGGCAGGAGAAGTCGCGGCTGGCGCCGCTCCCACAGAAGACGGTGGGATCACCGGGGAGGGTGGTACCGGGGCCGTCGCGGCTGGCGCCGCTCCCACAGAAGAGAATGGCACTCCTGCAGGAGAGGGTCCTGTGGGAGCACTGCCCTCTGCTGTGGGAGCGGCGCGAGCCGCGACTGTGGCCGGCACCGGCGATCTCGCGGTTCGCCGCCTGTCGACGCGCGACCGGGTGCGGCGGCTGCCCGACGGGCAGCTGGTGCACGCGGGGCGGCTGGACCGGCAGGTGAAGATCCGCGGGCTGCGGGTGGAGCCGGCGGAGGTGGAGGCGGCGCTGGTGGCGAGCGGTCTGGTGGGGGAGTGTGCGGTGGTGGCGGTGGCGGGCGAGGCCGGCGAGCCGGAGCTGGCGGCGTACGTGGTGGGGGCGGCCCCGGCGGAGGCGCTGCGTGCGGCGCTGCGCGGGCGGTTGCCGCCGTGGCTGGTGCCGGCGAGCTTCACCCCCCTGGCGCAGCTGCCGCGGCTCGCCAACGGCAAGGTGGACCGCGCCGCACTGCCTGCCCCGGTGGGAGCGACGCCAGTCGCGACTCCTCTCCCGGAGCACTCTGTGGGAGCGGCGCCAGCCGCGACACCGGCTACCGCCGCCATCGAGCGGCGGCTAACGGAGATCTGGTGCCGGCTGCTCGGGCGCCGCGAGATCGGGCTGCACGAGGACTTCTTCGCCCTCGGCGGGCACTCGCTGCTCGCCACGCGGCTGATCGCCCGCGTGCGCGATGCCTTCGCCCTGGAGGTGCCGCTGCTCGCCCTGTTCGAATCACCCACCATCGCCGGACTCGCCGCCCGCCTCGCGGCCGGCGCCGATCCCGCGGCGGCGGGCGGGCCGATCCCGCGCCGGCCACGCGCCCCGGCGCGCCCGCTCGACGGGGAGCCGGTGTGATCACCGGTGCGGTCTGCGAGTTCCCCGCGTCCTTCGCGCAGCAGCGCCTGTGGTTCCTTGGGCAGCTGGAGGACACGGGCGCTGCCTACACCATGCGCCTGCCGGTGCGCCTGCGCGGCGCGCTCGACCCCGAGCGGCTGCAACAGGCTGTGGACGCCGTGGTCGCGCGCCACGAGGCGCTGCGCACCACGCTGGTCGCACGCCAGGGCGTGCCGGTGCAGGTGATCGCCGCGCAGGCCCGCGTGCCCGTCGAGGTCATCACCATGCCGGGCGCAGCGCCGGCTGCCGTGCGTGCCCGCATCGGCGAACTCTCGCGGCACGTCTTCGACCTCGCCCGCGGCCCACTGCTGCGTGTAGTGCTGCTCGGCCTCGCCGACGACGAGCACGTCCTGCTCCTGCTGCTGCACCACGCGATCGCCGACGCCTGGTCCTCCGGCATCCTGTTCCGCGACCTCGCCGAGTGCTACGCCGCGCTCGGCGACGGCCGCGCGCCGCACTGGCCAGAGCTCACGGTGCAGTACGGCGATTTCGCCGTCTGGCAGCGCGAGCTGCTCGACGGGGCCGAGCTCGAGCGCCAGCTCGCGTACTGGTGCGAGACGCTGGCCGGTGCACCGCCGTTGCTCGACCTGCCGACCGACCGACCGCGTCCAGCGGTGCAGGGCTTCCGCGGCAGCCGCTGGCTGCAGGTCCTGCCGCAGGAGCCGACCGCGGCGCTGCAGGCACTGGCGCGGCGCGAGCAGGCCACTCTGTTCATGGTGCTGCACGCGGCGTTCGCGGTGCTCTTGCAACGCTACTCGGGCCAGGACGACATCGTCATCGGCACACCCGTCGCCGGGCGCCGGCGCACGGAGCTCGAAGCGGTGGTGGGCCTGTTCGCGAGCACGCTGGCGCTGCGCACGGATCTCGCGGGCGATCCGCCGTTCGTCGACCTGCTGGCGTGCGTGCGCCGCGCCGCGCTCGCCGCGTTCGCCCACCAGGACCTGCCGTTCGAGAAGCTGGTCGAGGCGCTCGCTCCGCCACGCAGCCTGAGTCATCCGCCCGTGTTCCAGGTCATGTTCGTGCTGCAGAACGCACCGTGGGAAGCTGCGACGATTCCCGGGCTCGAGGTGTCGCCGGCCGACACCGACGCACCGGATGCGGCGAAGTTCGACCTGACGCTCTCGGTCACGGAGTTCCAGGGCGGGTTGTGGCTCGCCTTCGAGTACAACTCCGACCTGTTCATGCCAGCGACCATCGAGCGCCTGGCGGACCAGTATGTCGCGCTGCTCGCCGCGATCGTGGCTTCACCGCAGGCGCCGATCGGGGAGTTCACCCTCGGCATGCCGGCACCGGTTGTGGAAGGGCCACCGGCAGCGCAGCCCACGGCCGGCGGCGTGCCCGCGCTGATCGAGCCACGGGTGCGGGCGCACCCCGATGCGATCGCGGTCGAGTGCGGGGCGGAGCGCTGGAGCTACGCGCGGCTCGACGACTGGGCCGAGACGCTCGCCGATCGCCTGCGCAGCCTCGGGGCCGGGCCGGGTGCGCTGGTCGCGCTTGCGCTGGAGCGCAATCCCGGGCTGCCCGCCGCGGTGCTCGGCGTGCTGAAGAGCGGGGCGGCCTACCTGCCGCTCGATCCGGACTATCCGCCGGCGCGCCTCGCCTTCATGCTCGAGGACAGCGCTGCCGGTTTCCTCGTCACCACGCGGGCGCTGGCGGCGCGCTTCGCAACGGCCAGCGCCCGCGTGCTGTGCCTCGACGACCTCGCCCCGGCGGCCTGCGCCGCCGGCGGTCCGGCACCGGTGGTCGCCGGGCCGGGCGACCCTGCCTACCTCATCTACACCTCCGGCAGCACCGGCACGCCGAAGGGCGTGCGCATCACGCACGGTGCCGTCGTGAATTTCCTCACGAGCATGTTGCGCGAGCCCGGCTTCGGTCCCGGCGACCGGCTGCTCGCGGTCACCACGCCCGCCTTCGACATCGCCGTGCTCGAACTGCTCGCACCACTCGTCGCCGGTGGCACGGTGGTGATCGCCAGCGCCGGACAGGCGCGCGACGGCGCGGCGCTCGCCGCGCTGCTCGACACCGCGGCGATCACCGTCATGCAGGCCACGCCGGCCACCTGGCGTACGCTGCTCGCCGCCGGCTGGACCGGCCGTCCCGCGCTGCGTGCCCTGTGCGGCGGCGAGGCGCTCGATCCGGCGCTCGCCGGGGCGCTGGTCGTGCGCTGCGCGGAGCTGTGGAACCTGTACGGGCCGACCGAGACGACGATCTGGTCGAGCTGCGCGCGCATCGACGAGCCGGGCGACATCAGCATCGGCAGACCCATCTCCGCAACCACGCTCGCGATCCTCGATGCGCGCGGGCGCGCCGTGCCGGCCGGCGTGCCGGGCGAGCTCGTCATCGGCGGCGCCGGCGTGTCGCCGGGCTACCACGCGCGCGCGGAGCTGAGCGCAGCGCGCTTCGACACCGATCCGGCCACCGGCGCACGCCGGTACCGCAGCGGCGACCGCGCGCGCCTGCGATCCGACGGGCGCGTGCAGCTGCTCGGCCGCCTCGACGCGCAGGTCAAGCTGCGCGGCTTTCGCATCGAGCCCGGCGAAGTGGAGGCGGCGCTGGCGGCGCTTCCAGGCATCGCGGCCGCCGCGGTGGCGGTGCGCGAGGCAGGGCCGGGGGACCCGCGGCTCGTCGCCTGGGTCGTGCCTGCGGCCGGCGCCATGCCGGGTGTTGCGGCCCTGCGTGAGCGGCTGAAGGCGCGGCTGCCCGAGCACATGGTGCCGGCACTGATCGTGCCGGTGACAGCGCTGCCGCTGACGCCGAACGGCAAGCTCGACCGCCGTGCGCTGCCGGCGCCGGACTGGCGCGTGGCGACGTCGCCGCAGGGCGCGCCGCGCGACGGGATCGAGGCCGTGCTCTGCGAGCTGTTCGGCGCGGTGCTCGGCACGGGGGCACCGACCGGCCGTGATGCCGACTTCTTCGCCCTCGGCGGCCATTCGCTGCTCGCCACCCGGCTCGTCGCACGCGTGCGCGACGTGTTCGGCGTCGAGCTGGCGCTGCGCGCGGTGTTCGAGGGGCCGACGCCAGCAGCGCTGGCGCGGGCCCTGCCGGGCGCCCGACCCGTCGCCGCCGCACCACTCGGGCGGCGGCACACCGCCGACGCGCCGCTCACCGACGCCCAGCGCCGCCTGTGGTTCCTCGAGCAGCTCACTCCCGGCAGCGCGGCTTATCACCTGCACGCCGCCTTCGCGCTGCGCGGTGCGCTCGACGCCGCAGCGCTCGCGCGCGCGCTCCAGCACCTGGTGGCACGGCACGAGACGCTGCGTACGACCATCGGCGCCGGCGACGGGGAGCCGCGCCAGCGGGTCGCGCCGCAGCTCGTGCTGGCGCTCGAGCGGCTGGAACGTCCAGGCAGCGACGCGGCAGCGCTCGGGGCGGAGCTGGCGGCGCGCGTGGAGCAGCCGTTCGACCTCGCGTGCGGGCCGCTGCTGCGCGCCACCCTCGTGCAGCGTGCTGCGGACGAGCACGTGCTGCTGCTGGTCGTGCACCACATCGTCGCCGACGGCTGGTCGCTTGCCGTGCTGTTCGCTGAGCTCGGCGCCGCCTACGCGGCCTGCCGGCAGGGCGTGGCGCCGCCGCTGCCGGCACTCGCGCTGCAGTACGCGGACTATGCGCACTGGCAGCAGCGTGCGGGCGGCCGTGAAGAAATCCAGCGGCAGCTCGACTGGTGGCGCCGCGCGCTGGCGGGTGCGCCGCCGCGCATCAGCCTGCCGCTCGACCGGCCGCGCGCGCCGGTGCAACGCCACCGCGGCGCGCGCCTGGCACGCACCGTGCCGGCCGATGTCGCCGCCGGGTTGCATCGGCTGGCGCGCGAGTGCGACGCCACGCCGTTCATGGTGCTGCTCGCCGGTTTCGCGACGCTGCTGGCGCGCTACGGCGGCGACGAGGAGCTGGTGATCGGTACGCCGGTGGCTGGGCGCGGGCGCACCGAGCTCGAGGGGCTGGTGGGATTTTTCGTCAACACGCTGGCGCTGCGGGTGGACCTGCAGGGCGACCCGACTTTCGCGGCGCTGGTCGGGCGGGTGCGGCGCACCGCACTGGAGGCCTTCGCGCACGCGGAGGTGCCCTTCGAGCAGGTCGTCGAGGCGCTCGCTCCGCCGCGCGACCCGGGCAGCACGCCGCTGTTCCAGGTGATGTTCAACCTGCACAACGAGCCGGCGCAGGTGCTCGGCTTCGACGGCATCGAGGTCGAGCGTCTGGTGCTGGCGCGCCAGACCGCGAAGTTCGATCTCGCGGTGTCGGTGGTCGAGCACGCCGGCGGACTCGCGGTCGGGTTCGAGTACGACACCGATCTGTTCGACGAGGTGACGGTGCGTGATCTGGCCGGGAGTTACGAGCAGTTGCTGCGGGAGGTATCGCGCGACGGTGGGATGCGGGTGGGTGAGGTGGAGCTGCTGGATACGGAG
>CAUJIY010000019.1 GCA_963205295.1 Pseudomonadota bacterium | reverse complement strand
CCGATCCGCGAAGACCTGCACACCGGGCAGAAGGCCGGGACGCGCGAGGACATCGTGCGCTACTACGACTACTTCGGCTACCGCCTCGACGAACGCTTTGCCTGGGCGCCTGACCACCTCTCGGTCGAACTCGAGTTCATGCATTATCTCGTGTACCACGAGGCGGGCGTGACCGGGGACGCGCTGTCCTGGCAGCTCGCGCAGGCGGACTTCGCCACGCGGCACCTGCAGAACTGGTTGCCGCAGCTCGCGCAGGCCGTCGGGCAGCTCGCGCCGGACACGTTCTACTGCCGCGTGCTGCACGCCCTCGGCGAGTTCGTCGAGCGCGATCTCGCCTGGCAGAATTCGACGATTGTCAGCGGTCCGGCCAGCGCGTCGTAGAATCCGCACCGGCTGGATGACGTTTTTCCGGGGAGAGGAGTGATCCGATGAGTGGCAGTGCAGTGCGCGCGAGCGCGCCGGTGAACGCGGTCGTGATCGGCGTCGACAACCTCGATGCTTCGCTCGCGTTCTACGCGGGTACGCTCGGGCTCGATGTGGCCGAGCGGTGCACCTGGCAGGGGCCGGAGTTCGAGCGCTACTGGCGGGTTACGCCCGGGACCGTGGCCCGCTGCGCTTTCCTCGGACATGGCGCCGATCCCGTCGGGCGCGTGCAGCTCATGGAGTTCTCCGGTGCCGGGCGCCGGCTGGTGCGCAGCCCGGACGTGCGCCGTGCCGTGGGGTTGTTCAACCTCAACATCTATTCGAGCGACATGGCGGCCGACTACGCACGGCTGAAGGCGCAGGGCTTCCGGTTCTGGAGCGAACCGGCGCACAACCGCTTCGGGCCGGCCATCGGCGAGACGCTGGAGGCCTCGTTCGACGGGCCGGACGGGGTGGTCATCAACCTGATCCAGCTGCTCAGCGACGATCCGAAGACGGTGATCGGGCGCATCGTCGCCTTCATCGACCGCTATGGCCGCACACCGACCGGCTTCACCGCGGTGGTCACCACCGCGCACACGGTCGCCGACATGGACAAGGCGCTCGCCTTCTACTACGGCCCGCTCGGCATGACCTCGTTCTTCGAGTCCGTGCTGCAGGGCGCGGAAACCAACCGGGCGCTCAGCCTGCCGGCCGAGGCGCGCACGCGCAGCGTCATCGTCCAGGGGGCGCACGAGTACGGCAAGATCGCGCTGGCCGCGGCGCTCAACTACGAGCTGCCCACCATCGCCAACGATGCCGTGCCACCGCACATCGGCTACCTCGCGCAGTCCTTCGAGGTCGCCGATGTCGACGCGGCCGCGAGGGACTGCACTGCCGTCGGGGCCGGGGTGTTTTCCGGGCCGCTCACGCTCGACCTGCCCGGCCGTGGCCGCGGTACCGCCATGATCGTGCGCAATCCCGGCAGCGGCGCCCTGCAGGAACTCTTCCAGGCGGGCTGAGGCGGCGGGCCCTCGTTGATTTTTGTCAGCGGCCACGGCGCGTCACCAGCCTAGAATCGCAAGTGGCGGCTGCGGATGCGCGGCCGTGTGCGGAGGTCGACATGAAACTCTCGGTCATCCTCTGGGGGATTCCCCAGGCCATGCGGGTCGCGGCGCGGGTCTATCCCGAGTACGCGGCACGGCTGAAGGAGCGCAACCTCGTCGCGCAGTTCCGCCTGCGTGACGAACCGACGGGCCGCTGGATCCGGCTCGAAAACGGGAAGATCACCTCGCGCAAGGGCCTGCACCCGAAGCCCGACCTCGACATCCACTTCAAGAACCAGGCGATCGCCGAGAGCTTCCTCACGCCGCCGTTCGACCTGCTCGAGCGCGTCGACGCCGCCAAGAATTTCAAGATCGGCCTCGAAGGGCCGGACGATCTCGCGGTCTGGTTCATGGCCACGCTCGCCCGGCTGGAGTCGGTGACCTGGAAGTCCGGCACCGACATGGGCGGCGGGGTGACGCGCTACACCAACGGCACCAACGGCGGCCCGATCTTCGTCTACGTCAAGGACGGCAGGATCCTGCGCACCACGCCCATGGACTTCGACGCCGACGACGCCCCGTCGTGGTCGATCAGCGCGCGCGGCAGGACCTTCACGCCACCGCGGCGCACGACGCTGGCCTCCCACGGCATGTGCCAGAAGTCGATGGTCTATTCGAAGAACCGCCTGCTCCATCCGCTGAAGCGCGTTGACTTCGATCCGAACGGTAACCGCAACATCCAGAATCGCGGCAAGTCCGGGTTCGTGCGCATCAGCTGGGACGAGGCGCTCGACATCGTCAGCGGCGAGATCAAGCGTGCCAAGGCGGTCGGTCCCGGGGCGATCTGTGTCGCCAACGGCTCGCACCACCAGTGGGGCAACCTCGGCCACTACCTGAGCGCCTTCAACCGCTTCTGGAACCTGATCGGCGTCACCAAGCTGGTGCATAACCCGGACAGCTGGGAAGGCTGGTTCTGGGGCGCGATGCACCACTGGGGCAACAGCATGCGGCTCGGCTGCCCCGAGTTCTACGGGACGGTCGAGGATTGCCTGAAAGAGGCCGAGATGATCGTGTTCTGGTCGAGCGACCCGGACGCATCCTACGGCTTCGAGGGCACCGAGCGGCGCGCCTGGGCGAAGGAGCTCGGCATCCGCATGGTGCACATCGACCCGTACATGAACCACACCGCCGCGCATCTCGGCGGCAAGTGGATCGCACCGAAGCCGGGCACCGATGCCGCGCTCGCCCAGGCGATCTGCCACGTGTGGATCACCGAAGGCCTCTACGACAAGGCTTTCGTCGCCGGGCGCACCACCGGCTTCGACGAGTGGCGCGCCTACGTCCTCGGCGAGAGCGACGGTGTGGCGAAGACGCCGGAGTGGCAGGAGCAGGAAACGGGCGTGCCGGCGCGCGACGCGCGCGCGCTCGCGCGCGAGTGGGGCCGGAAGAAGACCTACCTCGGCGTCGGCGGCTGGGGGGCGGGCGTGGGCGGTGCCGGCCGCAGCCCGATGGGCATGCAGTGGGCGCGCATGATGGCGATCCTCGGCGCCATGCAGGGTTTCGGGCGGCCGGGCGTGAACTTCGGCAACCTGCAGTTCGGCGCACCGCTCGATTTCAACTTCTATTTCCCCGGCTACGCCGAGGGCAGCTTCTCCGGCGACCTGGCGTACAGCGCCAACGCGGCCAACAACTACCAGCGCATGCCGCACATCGTCACCATGAGCTCGGTGCGTCAGGCGATTCCGCGCATGTGGCTGCCCGAGGCGATCATGAACGGCAAGGCGATGGGCTACCTCACCGAGGTCGCCTCGGTGCAGGGCCAGTTCTTCCCGTTCGGGTATCCGTCGCCCGGGCACGTGCCGGTGCAGATGCTCTACAAGTACGGCAGCGCCTCGTTCGGCACCATGGTGGACTCCAACCGCTGGGTGCGCATGTACCAGCACGAGAACCTGAAGTTCGTCGTCAACCAGTCGGTGTGGTGGGAAGGAGAGACGCCGTACGCCGACGTCATCCTGCCGGCCTGCACCGTGTTCGAGCACTGGGACATCGGCGAGTGGTACAACGTCGGCGCCGGCTACGTGCACCACATGTACTCGATGAACAACCACCGCGTGATCTCGCTACAGCACAAATGCATCGAGCCGCTCGGGGAGTCGAAGTCGGATTACGACATCTTCCTCGCCGTGTCCGAGCGCCTCGGACTCGGCGCGGTGTACTCGGAGGGCGGTACCACCGAGCTCGACTGGTGCAAGCGTGTGTTCGAGTCCTCCGACATGGCGAAGCACATGAGCTGGCGGCAGTTCCTGAAGAAGGGCTATTTCGTCGTGCCGTCCGATCCGGAACCGGCGCGCGCGCCGCTCGCCAACCGCTGGTTCTACGAAGGCCGCAAGAAGGACACGCCGGAACCCTATCCGCTGCCATCCGACTACGTCGCCGGATTCGGCGACGGCCTGCAGACGCCGTCCGGCAAGTTCGAGTTCATCGCCACCACGCTGAAGCGCATCGATGACCCCGACCGCCCGCCGCTCAACACCTACATGCCGGTGTACGAGGACCCGAAGCGCGACCGGGAACTCGCCGATTTCCCGCTGCAGCTCCTCACGCCGCACTCGCGCTATCCATTCCACGTCATGGGTGACGACGAGGGCAGCAGTGTGCGCGACATCCGCGAGCACCGCGTGCTGGTCGACGGCCACTACTACCTCGTCGCGCGCCTCAACCGGGAGGACGCGGCGGCCCGCGGTATCCGCGACGATGACCTGATCCGCCTCTGGAACCATCGCGGCTCGGTGGTGTGCGCGGCGCATCTCACCGACCGGCTGCGGCCGGGCTCGGTGAGCGCCGCGACGGCTTCGGCCGAATACCGCCCGATGGGCGAGCCCGGCCGCTCCACCGATCTCGGCGGCTGCGTCAACGTGCTCAATCCCAGCAAGTCCATCTCGAAGAAGGCACACGGCATCCGGCCGAACACCACGCTGATCCAGGTGGAGAAGTGGACCGGCGTGGATACCTGGAAGCCCGGGGAGGTCGCCTGATGAGCGCCAGGTGGAACATGATCGTCGACGTCGCACGCTGCGACAACTGCCGCGTCTGCTTCCTCGCGGTCAAGGATGAGCACAACGGCAACGACTTCCCGGGCTATGCGGCCGCACAGCCCGCGCAGGGCCACAAGTGGCTCGACATCGTGCGCAAGGAGCGTGGCAGCTATCCGCTGGTCGAAGCACACTTCATGCCGGTGATGTGCAACCACTGCGACGATGCGCCGTGCCTGAAGGCCGCGCGCAACGGCGCCGTGCGCAAGCGCGACGACGGCATCGTCATCATCGATCCCGAAAAGGCGCAGGGACAGAAGCAGATCGTCGATGCCTGTCCCTACGGCGCCATCTCCTGGAACGAGGAAAAGCAGATCCCGCAGGCGTGGATCTTCGACGCCCACCTGCTCGACGCGGGCTGGACGAAGACGCGTGCCGAACAGGCCTGCCCGACCGGCGTATTCCGTGCGGTCAAGGTCGAGGATGCCGAGATGCAGCGGCTGCGGGCGGAGGAGGGGCTCGAGGTGCTCCGGCCCGAACTCGGCACCCGCCCGCGCGTCTGGTACAAGAACCTCCACCTGATGACGCGGTGCTTCGTCGGCGGCTCCGTCGTCGCCGATGTCCCCGCCACATCATCGATCGCGGGAGCGGCGCAAGCTGCGACCGTCGAAGAATGCATTGCCGGTGCCGAGGTCGTTCTCCGCCAGGACGGCCGTGAGCTGGCCCGCACGACCACCGACATCTTCGGCGAGTGGAAGATCGACCGGCTCGAGCCCGGCAGCCACGGCTACGAGATCGTGGTCACCGGTGCCGCGGGTCGCTTCACCACCCGGTTCGATCTCGGCGAGGAAAGCTGCTACCTCGGTGTCATGAAGCTCACCTGATGGTGCGGCGCCGCGGTTTTTTACGGCGTGAGCCGCTACACTGCGCGGCATGAGCGACAAGAAAACCCTGCGCCGGTCGCGTAACCGCGTACTGTGCGGTGTCTGTGGCGGACTCGCCGAGTATTACGGCGTGGATCCGAACTTCGTGCGCGTGTTCTACCTGCTGACGTCGGCCGCGAGCGTGTTCGTGCCCGGCATCGTGATCTACCTGGTGCTGTGGGCGACGATGCGCCTGCCGGAGTGATGAGAAGGCGATCGCCAGCACCCCTTGACACCGACCGGACCGCCGACATCTGATACGCTGGCCCGGACCACAAGAACAAGACGAAGAAGGCGAGGGGCTCATGTCAAAAGGAATGTCGCGACTGCTCACGGCGCTGGGTTTCGGATTGCTGGCACCGTTGTCGGCGTCACAGGCCGTGCCGGTCGAGTTCACCGGCCAGGCGACGATCGCAGTCCTGCAGACGACCAATGGATGGCTCGCCGACTTCCTCGGCACCGTGCCTGAGGTGGGTGACACCCTGACGTTCACGATCGTGTTCGACGCGGATACGCTGGGTCCGCAGCAGCTTCTGGCGCCGGAGATCGCCCGCTACACCGGTGGGGTTACCAGCTCGAGCTTCACCCTGAACGGCGTGGCGTTGCAGACGACCGTCGGTGACCCGGCGAGCGTGCTGGTGACGACGCTCGACACACCGGGTGTGCTGGGTATTCCCGGTTTTGCCGACGGCTACAGCATCACCGCCGGTGGCGGCAGGGACGACCAGGGCAGGCGCTGGGCGATCAACTTTTTCTTCTATGGAGCGCTGGGCGGACTGGCGAGCCTCGATGCACCCCTCACTCTGCCGGACATCGCCGGATTCCAGGCTGTCGGCCTGGGGTACCGCTCGTTCCGAACCGTCGGCACCAGCGAAGCCTTCGACGGCTTCGGGGCGCCACTCGAGTCGCTAGCCGAAGTGCCGGTGCCCGCCGCCGCCTGGCTGATGCTGACGGCAGTGGCCGCTGCGGCGGGCCGCTTCTCCCGGCGCCGACGCGCCTGACGTCCGACCGGCCGGGAGCGACGCGGCGGCACCGCAGCCGCAGGGTGCGCGTGTCGTGCTCAGCCGCCCGGCGGCCGGGGCACATCCTCACCGCGGCCTGGTTGTGAGATACGGCCACCATCGCGATTGATCGGTGGTGGTGTACCGCGGCCGCCCGTGTTGCCGCCTTCGCCCGGGTTCACCACCGGGCCGTTGCCGAGTGACCGACCGAGGCCGGGCGCCGTGCTGCGGTTGCCGTCGCTGCCGCCGCGATCATCGCCGCCGCGGTCGTCGCCGCCCCGACCTGGCTGGCTGGTCGCGCCGCCAGAATCTCCTGCCGGCGGTGACGACCCGCCGCCACTGCCGACGCCGTCCTCACGTGGCATGGAACTTGTCTTGTCCTTGCCGCCGCCGCCTTCCTTGCCGCCACCTTCCTTGCCGCCGGCACCTTCCTTGCTGCCGCCGGCCGGTTCCTGCGTGCCCCCGGAACTGCCGCCACTCGCGGGCTCCTGCTTGCCGCCGGAACTGCCGCCACTCGCGGGCTCCTGCTTGCCGCCGGAGTTGCTGCCGCTGGCGGGTTCCTGCTTGCCACCCGTGTTGCCGTTGCCGCCGGCCGGCTTGTCGCCCCCACCCTGACCGCCGAAGCCCGGCGTACCGCCGCCCTTGTCGTCCTTGCCGCCCGTACCGGGCATACCGAGGCCCTGGCCACCGCCCGTGTCGTCCTTGCCACCCATGCCGGGCAGCCCGAGACCCTGGCCACCGCCCTTGTCGTCCTTGCCGCCCATGCCGGGCAGCCCGAGGCCCTGGCCGGCGCCCTTGTCGTCCTTGCCGCCCATGCCGGGCAGCCCGAGGCCCTGGCCGGCGCCCCTGGCGTCCTTGCCACCCATGCCGGAAGCACCGAGGCCGCCCATCGGGCCACCGGGCTTGTCGAATTTTCCACCGGGACCCTGACCCGGGCCCGCGCCGAGGCCGCCTCCCAGCGCTTTGTCGTCCTTGCCGCCGAGGATCTGGCCGGGCCCTTGACCGCCGCCCAGCTTGGCATCCTTGCCGCCGACGCCCTGGCCGAGCTGTCCGGCCGGCTTATCGACCTTGCCGCCGAAGCCCTGCCCGAGTTGCCCGGCCGGCTTGTCATCCTTGCCGCCGGGACCCTGGCCGAGCTGGCCGGCGGCACCGCTGCCGAGGCCGGCCTTCTGATCCTTCTCGTTCTTGCCGTTCTGTGCCGATCCGCCGAGTCCTCCCGGCTTGAGCGGTGTTCCCGGCTGCTGGGTATTCATGGCCGGCGGTTTTCCGCCGGGTGGCGCCTTTTTCGGCTCCTCGGCCAAGGTTATGGCGGTCGCGAGCAACGCGCAGGCCAGCGTGCTGGCCCGGACAATGTGCCGTGTGGACATCGATGACAACCTTCTCTCGATAGGACCCCGACGCGCAGCGCTTCCATGCTTCACCGGGAGGCGCTGGCTGCAGTGTAGCGTTGAACGGGCCGGCCCGGTTGTGATCGGTGTCCGGGATGCCGAGCTTGCGC
>CAUJIY010000018.1 GCA_963205295.1 Pseudomonadota bacterium | reverse complement strand
GGCGCTGTTGTCGATGGCGAGGATCTCGATCTCCGGCTCGTCCTCGCGCTGGTAGCGGTTGACGCCGACGATGACTTCCTCGCCGCGGTCGATGCGCGCCTGGCGCAGCGCCGCCGACTGCTCGATGCGCAGCTTCGGCATGCCGGACTCGACCGCACGCGTCATGCCGCCGAGCTGCTCGACCTCGTCGATCAGCTTGCGTGCCTCGGCGGCGAGCGCCGCGGTGAGGCTCTCGACGTAGTAGGAACCGGCGAGCGGGTCGACCACGCGCGCGACACCGGTTTCCTCCTGGATCACGAGCTGGGTATTGCGGGCGATGTGGGCCGAGAACGGCGTCGGCAGCGCCAGCGCTTCGTCGAAGGAATTCGTGTGCAGCGACTGCGTGCCGCCGAGCACGGCCGCCAGCGCCTCGATGGTGGTGCGGATCACGTTGTTGTACGGGTCGGCGCTGGTGAGGCTCACGCCCGAGGTCTGGCAGTGGGTGCGCAGCATCAGCGAGCGCGGGTCGCCCGGCGCGAACAGCTTCTGCAGCAGCTCCGCCCACAGCAGCCGCGCGGCGCGCAGCTTCGCCACTTCCATGAAGAAGTTCATGCCGATGCCGAAGAAGAACGACAGGCGCGGCGCGAACTCGTCGACCTTCATGCCGCTGGCGATGGCGGCACGCACGTACTCGATGCCGTCGGCGAGCGTGAACGCCAGTTCCTGCACGCAGGTCGCCCCGGCCTCCTGCATGTGGTAGCCGGAGATCGAGATCGGGTTGAACTTCGGCATGTGGCGTGCGGTGTAGCCGATGATGTCCGACACGATCCGCATCGAGGGTCCGGGCGGATATATATAAGTGTTCCGGACCATGAACTCCTTGAGGATGTCGTTCTGCAGCGTGCCGGCGAGCTGCGCCGGCTTCACGCCCTGTTCCTCGGCCGCCACGATGTACATGGCCATGACCGGCAGCACCGCGCCGTTCATGGTCATCGATACCGACATGCGCTCGAGCGGGATCTGGTCGAAGAGGATCTTCATGTCCTCGACCGTGTCGATCGCCACACCGGCTTTGCCGACGTCGCCGACGACGCGCTCGTGGTCGGAGTCGTAACCGCGATGGGTGGGCAGGTCGAAGGCGACCGAGAGCCCGGTCTGGCCGGCGGCGAGGTTGCGCCGGTAGAAGGCGTTGGATTCCCCGGCGGTGGAAAAGCCCGCGTACTGGCGCACCGTCCACGGACGGACCGCGTACATGGTCGCGCGCGGGCCGCGCGTGTAGGGCGCGAAGCCGGGGAGCGAATCGAGGTGTTCGAGGCCGGCCAGGTCGGCGGCGGTGTAGAGGGGCTTGACCGGGATGCCTTCCGGGGTCTGCCAGGTGAGTTCGGCCGGGTCGCGGCCGTCGTTCTCGCGGGCAGCCAGTTTCGCCCAGTCGGCGGGGCCGTGGTGTGAAGAGCCTGTCATCGTCGTTCAGTCGTCCTGCCTGTCTTGCGGTGCATTACCGGCACGATACAGCGCCAGGAGCCGGCGCGCCTCCTCGGCGTGCAGCCGTTCCACCATGCGTCCGTCGAGCACCGCGATCCCCTGGCCCCGCGCGGCAGCCGATTCCCAGGCCGCCAGCAGGCGCCCGGCGTCCACAGCTTCGTCCGCCGAAACGCCAAAGATCTCGTTGGCGGCGGCGAGCTGGCCCGGATGGATCAGCGTCTTGCCGTCGAATCCGAGGGCCTTCCCCTGCCGGCACTCGGCCCGCAGGCCCGCCTCGTCGCGGAGGTTCGGGAATACCCCATCCAGTATATCAAGACCCTGCGCGCGGGCCGCGAGCAGGCAGTGGCCGAGGGCGCCGAGCAGGCCCGTGCGCATCGGGTCAGCCGGCAGTCGCAGCGCCCGGCCGAGGTCGGCAGTGCCCATGACGATCACCGCCACGCGCGGGGCGAGACCGGCGATCGCCTCGATCGCGAGGATGGTCTGCGGCAGCTCGGCCATGACCCAGACCGGCAACTGCCCGCCGCCCGCCTGGTCGAGCCGGCGGATGGTCTCGCGCAGCTGCGGGCCGTCCCCGACCTTCGGCAGCAGCACCGCGTGGGCCGGCATGCCGGCCACGGCGGCGAGATCGTCGGTGCCCCAGGGCGTGTCGAGGCCATTGATGCGCACCACGATTTCGCGCGACCCGTAACCACCTGCGCCGAGCGCCTGCGCCACGCGCGTACGCGCCTCCGCCTTGGCCTCCGGTGCCACCGCATCCTCGAGATCCATGATGATCACGTCGGCCGGAAGGGTGCGTGCCTTGGCCAGCGCGCGGTCGTTGGAGCCGGGCATGTAGAGCGCGGAACGGCGGGGGCGTGGGGTCATGGCGATCGCAGGGGCTCAACCCGGTGACCGGGTGGTGACGAGGCAGGCGGGGGATTATCACCGATCCGCAGACAGGCTTTCGAGCGGTGCCGTCGAGCGGCACCGCTCGCGATAGTGTCTGCCGGAGCGGCTCTGGTATCGTCTGGGCCTTGCCCGAACTTCCGCTCATCGATCTGTTGCTCCTGACCCTCGCCGCCGCCGCGGCGGGATTGGTCAACGCCCTCGCGGGTGGCGGTACGCTGATCACCTTCCCGGCGTTGCTGGCCGCAGGACTGCCGCCGGTGCAGGCCAACATCACCAGCACGCTCGCCCTGGCACCGGGCTACCTCGGTGCTACGTTCGGACAGCGCGCCGATCTCGACGGCCAGGGGCGGCGCCTCCTGGCATTGCTGCCGCTGGCGGCACTCGGTGGCGTGGGTGGCGCCGCCCTGCTGCTGCATGCGAGCGAAAGCACCTTCGAGGCGCTGGTTCCGTGGCTGATCATCGGCGCCTCACTGCTGATCGCCGTACAGGAACCCGTGCGCCGCTGGGTGCTGGCCCATCATGGCCCGGGAACGGCAGGCGCCGCGGCCGGGTCTGGTGTGGGAGCACTGACCGCCGCTGCGCTGGCTGTGGCACTGGCTGCCGTGTACGGCGGCTACTTCGGCGCGGGCCTGAGCGTCATCGTGCTCGCGGCACTGGGGCTGACGCTCGCGGATGACTTCCGCCGGCTGAACGCCGCCAAGCAGGCCATTGCGTTCATGGCGAACATGGCCGCTGCCGTCAGCCTGGCCTTTTCCGGCAGGGCCGCCTGGCCAGCGGTGATCGCGATGGCGATGGGAGCCCTGGTCGGCGGTGCAGCGGGTGGCAGGCTTGCCGGACGAATCGATCCGCAGCGGTTACGTGTCCTGGTGGTGACGCTGGGGTTGGCGATCGGACTCGTCTATCTGTGGCGTTGATCCGGACCTTTGTCACTTGACTCGCTCGCGATTGTCGCGCCCAGCCGAGCCGGACCCAAGGCGGTAAATTGCGGCAGTCTGCAGCACGTACCCAAGGATGCCGTTGGAGAAACGCGAAAGGTCTTCCGTTTCAACCTGTTTGGGGAGGAAAACATGACTACGTCAAGAACCGTACTTTGCCTGGCCGCTGTTTCCATGGCTGCGGCCTGTACGACACTCACGCCTGAACAAAAGACGGAATACACGCTCATGGAGAAGGATCGTGTGCTTGTTGCCGAAAAGAAGCCCTCGACCGGTGCATGGCTGGGCATCCTGCCCGGGGGCGGTGCGTTCTACGGCCGTGAGCCAGTTGTCGGCGTCATCGACTTGCTGCTGTGGCCGCTGTCTGTCCTTTGGGATCCGGTAGTCGGTTTCGAGACATCGAAAAAGGTCAACTACGACCTCACTGTTTCCACGCTGGAGCGGAGGAAGGCAAAAGAACTTGCCGAGCTCGAGAATCAGCGCGACCTTCAGAAAGTAGACGACACCACCTACGTCGCGCAAAAACGTGAAATCGAACTGAAGTACGACTACAAGAGCACGCGCTAGAAAATCCAGTTCAACCTGGCAGGTGCCGAATCGGCGTTCGTGGCTGGATCACGGACCGCAAGAGAAAAAAATCTGACGCGGCAACGGTCCCGGCCTCAGGGCTCGTCCTGCGCGTAAGCCTCGGATCGCGCCAGGCCCGCCCGGAGCTGCGGCAGATTCTCCAGCAGTTCGCGTTCGCGCTCGATCTCGCGACGGAGTTGCTCGCGCCGCTTCGCGCTGGTCCAGAAGCGCTCCCGTTCCACGGTCTTCGCCGCGATGCTCGCCTGCAGGTCCGCGACCGTCTGGTCGAGGCTGGCGACGTTCTGCCTGATTTTCTCGTCGACGCCGAGATCGTAGTAACGCTCGCCCTTCAGGCTGGCGAAGAACAGCGATCCCGTGACCCAGCTGACCACGGCGGCCGGAAGCGCAAACAGGAAGAGCACGCCGCCGCCCCTGGAACCGAGGACGACGCTGCCGACCAGCAATGCGAGCGTTGCGAGCACGCTCAGCGCGAACAGGAAGCCGAGCACCAGCCGTGCTGCCGTGCGAATGCCGGACTTCCAGTG
>CAUJIY010000017.1 GCA_963205295.1 Pseudomonadota bacterium | reverse complement strand
GACGCCAGTCGCGACTCTTCGGGGTCGGGGCGAATGCTGGTCCCACGGCCAGCGAGGGCGGCCGCAGCGGTCTGCTAGAGTCGCTGCCGATGGAACCCTGCATCACGCTCACCACGGACTTCGGCGACGCAGGGCCGTTCGTCGGGGTCATGAAGGCCGTGTTGCGCGCACGGGCGCCGACGGCGCCGCTGCACGACCTCACGCACCACATCGCGCCCTGCGAACCAGCCGAGGCCGGCTTCTGGCTCGCGCGCTGTTACCGCTACTTCGCGCCCGGCAGCGTGCACCTGGCGGTCGTCGACCCGGGCGTGGGGACGGCCCGCGCCCTCCTCGCCGCCGACTGGGACGGGCACCGCTTCCTCGCCCCGGACAACGGCATCCTGCCGATGATCGTCGGTGGTGGCGTTCACCTGCACGCACTCGATCCGGCCTGGCTCGCGCGGCAGGGCTGGCCGGCGCCGAGCCACACCTTCCACGGCCGCGATCTCTTCGCGCCGCTCGCCGCGGCGCTCTACACCGGCAGCGCGACGGTCGCCGATATCGGGCCGCCGGCCGTCCCACAGGCTGCGGCCGTGGCGCCACCGATCGTGGGGCCGGGCACGGTGAGCGGCACCGTCGTCGCCATCGACCGCTGGGGCAACCTGATCACCAACATCGACGCCGGACTGCTGCCGAAGGGCGCCGGCGCGCGTGCCGTCATCGCCGGACGCGAACTGGCACTCGGCGCCACCTACGGCGATGCGCCACCGGGCGGCCTGCTGGCACTGGTGAATTCGTTCGACGTGGTGGAAATCGCCTGCCGCGAGGGAAATGCCGCCGCGACGCTGCAGGTCGGGCGGGGGGAGCCGGTTCGGGTGCAGCGCTGACCGCAGCGAATTGTCGCGACTGGCGTCGCTCCCACAGTGAAGAGCTGCTCCCTGTGGGAGGGGCGCAAGCCCCGACGGTGAAGGCCATCATCCTGTGGGAGGGGCGCAAGCCCCGACCAGCCAGGGTCATCGCCCTGTAGGAGGGGCGCAAGCCCCGACCGGGAGAGTCGTGACTGGCGTCGCTCCCACAGGGCACCTTACCTGTGGGAGGGGCGCAAGCCCCGACTGTTGAATGGTCGCGACTGGCGTCGCTCCTGCAAGGTGCCTCAGCTGCGGTTCAGCTTGGCCCAGGTGTCGCGCAGGGTGACGACGCGGTTGAACACGGGCCGGCCCGGGGCACTGTCGAGACGATCGGCGACGAAATAGCCGAGCCGCTCGAACTGCACCCACGCACCCGGCGCGAGCGCCGCGAGCGAGGGCTCGAGCCGGCAGTCGCGGCGCCGCTCGAGGGACGCCGGATTCAGGAACTCCAGGGCGTCGCGCCCGGACGGATCCGCATCCGGCCGCTCCACCGTGAACAGCCGGTCGTACAGGCGCACCTCGGCCGCGAGCGCCGCGTGCGCCGCGACCCAGTGGATCGTACCCTTGACCTTGCGGTCCGCATCCGGACCGGTCCCGCTGCGCGTGGCCGCATCACAGGTGCAGCGCAGTTCCACGACGTTGCCGGCGGCATCCTTCACGACCTCCTCGCAGCGGATGATGTAGGCCGCGCGCAGCCGCACCTCGCCACCGGGACGCAGGCGGAAGAATTTCTTCGGCGGGTCCTCCATGAAGTCCTCGCGCTCGATCCACAGCTCCCGGCCGAACGGCAGTTCGCGCGTGCCGAGCTCGGACCGTTCCGGGTGGTTCGCCGCCACGAGCGTCTCGGTCTGTCCCGCGGGGTAGTTCACCAGCACGACCTTCAGCGGGTCGAGCACCGCCATGGCGCGCGGCGCGCGCTGGTTGAGGTCGTCGCGCACGCAGCTCTCGAGCAGCTCCATCCCGATCAGGTGTTCCTTCTTGGTCACGCCGATGCGCCCGCAGAAATCGCGCAGCGCCTCCGGCGGGTAGCCGCGCCGGCGCATGCCGGAGACGGTCGGCAGGCGCGGATCGTCCCAGCCGTCGACGTGCCCGAGATCGATCAGCGCGGCGAGACGGCGCTTGCTGGTCATCGTGTAGGCCAGGTTCAGGCGCGAGAACTCGTACTGGCGCGGTCGCGCCGGGAAATCGAGCTGGTCGAGGATCCACTCGTAGAGCGGGCGGTGGTCCTCGAACTCGAGCGTGCAGATCGAGTGCGTGATGCCCTCGATCGCATCCGAGATGGTGTGGGCGAAGTCGTACATCGGATAGATGCACCAGGCATCGCCCGTGCGCTGGTGGCTCGCCTTGCGGATGCGGTACAGCGTCGGGTCGCGCAGGTTGATGTTCGGCGAGGCCATGTCGATCTTCGCCCGCAGCACGTACGCCCCGTCGGCGAATTCGCCGCGGCGCATGCGCGCGAAGAGATCGAGGTTCTCCGCCACGCTGCGGCTGCGGTCCGGGCTGTCGCGGCCCGGTGTGGTGAGGGTGCCGCGGTACTCGCGGATCTCGTCCGCGGAGAGGCTGTCGACGTAGGCCTTGCCGGCCTCGATCAGGCGCACGGCACAGTCGTGGATCTGCCGGAAATAGTCGGAGGCATGCGTCAGGCGCGGGCCCCAGTCGAAGCCGAGCCAGTGCACGGCATCGACGATGGCGTCGACGTACTGCTGGTCTTCCTTCACCGGGTTGGTGTCGTCGAGCCGCAGGTAGCACAGCCCGCCGTTCTCGGCGGCGATGCCGAAGTTCAGGCAGATCGACTTCGCATGGCCGACGTGCAGGTAGCCGTTCGGTTCGGGCGGGAAGCGCGTCACCACGCGCCCGCCGTGCTTCCCGGCGGCGAGGTCCTCGGCGACGATCTGGCGGATGAAATCGCGCGGAGCGGCGTCGGCAGCAGCGGCGTCGGTCATGGGCGGATGGGCACCGGGAAAAACGGCGCCATTTTGCCTGAAATCCCGGATATCGGCCGGGACTCTCTGTGGGAGCGACGCCAGTCGCGATATTTCCCGGTTGGGGTCCTGTGGGAGCGACGCCAGTCGCGACTCCGGCCGGTCGGGGCCTGCGCCCCTCCAACAGCAGCACGCCCCCGCCCAGTGGGAGCGACGCGAGTCGCGACTTTTCAACAGTCGGGGCTGGCGCCCCTCCTACAGGGAGGGAATGGGGAGGCGGATCAACGCACCACCACATCCCCCCGCGCCTCGAGGTCGGCGATCAGGTCACGTTTGCGGAACGGTGCCAGCAGGAAGCGGCGCATGGCCTTGCCGCGCGTCAGCCACTCGATGCGTGCGCCCTGCTTCGTGCTGGCGAGCGCCTGCTCGGCCAGCCACGGCGTCACGGTCTCCACGCGGTCGGCGAGGATGTTCATGATCCGCTTCGCGCGCGCCCAGGCCGCCGGATCGTCGCCGCGCGAGGAATAGAGCAGTAGGTCCGTCGGCACCATCCCGGGGCTGAGCGCACCGACCAGCACGGGCGTGCCCTCGCACTCCTTCGCGAGCGCACGCGTGAAGTAGCGGATCGCACGCTTGGTGGTGCCGTAGACGACCAGGCCCGGCGAGATCATGTCGTTGCTGCCGAAGCCCTCGAAGGTGAAGAAGCGCCCGCCGCCCTGCGCGAGCATCCCGGCGACCGCCACGCGCGCGCCGTAGAGCGTGCCGGCGAGATTGGTGTCGAGCGTGGCGGCGACCTGGTCGGCCGGCAGCTCGGCGAAGGGCAGGTGGTCGGTGGCGATCGCGGCGTTGGCGATCCAGATGTCGACGCGGCCGAACTTTGCGACCGCCGCATCCCAAGCCGCCTGGTTGGCAGCGAGGCTGCGCACGTCGAGCACCTGGCCGAGCACCGGCCCAAGCCGGCCGAGTTCGGCCACCGCCCGCCCGACCGCCTCGGCGCTGCGCCCCGTCACCACGACCTTGTGCCCGCGCCTGAGGAACTCCACCGCCAGCCCGTGGCCGATACCGCGGGTGCTGCCGGTGATGACGACGACCTGGCTCATGGGAGGCTCCGTGGTTGGCGGACGGGAATCCGGGGAGGATAGCGCGGCTGGGGATGGGGCCGGGCTCGGGGTGCTGCCGGTGGCTTCAGGGCGGTCGGTGGGGCGGCTGCAGGAGCGGTGCCAGCCCCGACCGGCCTGTAGGAGGGGCGCAAGCCCCGACCAGCCGGAAGTCGCGACTCGCGTCGCTCCCACAGAGCCGCAACCGGAAGCGTCGCGACTGGCGTCGCTCCCACACAGCCCCGACCGGCCGGCACCCCGGATTCTGTCAACCGCCGGCACCTCTTCCCGCCCCGGCACAGCGAACCCTGCCGGTCATCACAGATCCGACTCGAAAACCTTGTCTCGACCCCGTGTACGACCGTATATTTCTTCTCCGGCAGATCCTGCACAGCCCGCCCCCCGAAGAGGCCGGAACACGGCCCCAGCCTGGAGCGGCAGCAGCAGCCCGGCAGGTCCCGGCGAGACCCGGGAAACAGAATCAAAAGAGATTGCCATGTGCCAGATTTCAGACCGTTTTTTCTCTGCCACGCGCACCCTGGGCGGTGACGGCCCGATCAAGCAGCGCCTGGTCGCCGCGTACCAGGAATACCTGGAAACCCTGCGCGAGGACGAACTGCCCGAGAGCATCCGGCAGAAATTCGAATCACTGCGCCAGGCGCTGCACGCGGTCGACCCGATCAACGGCGAGACGCGGGTGCACGCCTCGGTGCGCAAGATGTCGCCGACCGACGCCCAGCGTTATGCCACCAGCATCCTGCTGATGCTGAGTGAACTGGTGCGCGTCAAAGGCAGCGGCGAGCGCCTCGCGTTCGTCAAGGTCAACCGGCCCGTCGTCGAGAGCGAGCAGGCGGTGCCCGGGGTGATCCAGCTGCGCAATACGGGCGCGTGAGGCGCCTCTGCTGTTAGGAGGGGCGCAAGCC
>CAUJIY010000016.1 GCA_963205295.1 Pseudomonadota bacterium | reverse complement strand
CAGCCGTCGGCGGCGAGCCGGTCGATCTCCGCCGCGGTCTCCAGCCGCGGTCCCTGCGTCACGCCGTAGGTCGCCGTGGTGAGGAGGTCGAGGCCGGCAGCGGTGGCCGCAGCGGCCAGTTCCCGGCGCAGGGTCTCGTCGAAGGGCGGGTCGAACTCGATGTGGCGCAGCGGCTCGTGCACGCCGTCGCAGAACGTGTGTTCCCGGCCCCAGGTGTAGTCGATCAGCTGGTGCGGCAGCACGAGCCGGCCCGGTGCCGCTGCCGGCGTGATCCCGCCGACGGCGTTGATGCCGACGATCGCCGCCACGCCCTGCGCCTGCAGCGCGCGGATGTTGGCGCGGTAGTTCACCCGGTGCGGGGCGCTCGCCGCCGGCTCGCCGTGGCGGGCGAGATAGACGAACTCGCAGCGGCCCCGCTGCCAGGTGCGCAATCCGGCCGACGGCGCACCCCACGGCGTGGCGGCCGGCGCCAGCCGGCCGGCGTCCGCCGGCAGCAGCGCCGCGGCGCCCGTGCCACCGATCAACCCGATGCGCCTCATGGCGCCGCCGGTGCCGGGCCCGGCAGGGCCCAGAGCGCATCGAGGTGGCGCCAGCGCTCCTGGTAATCCATGCCGCAGCCGAAGACGTATTCGTCGCCGATCTCGAGGCCGACGAAGTCCGGCACCGGTCCGGCGACCGCGCGGCCGTGGCGCTTGCGGACCAGCACCGCGGCATGCACCGCGGCGGCGCCGCGGGCGCGGCAGGCTGCGTGCAGTTCGCGCAGCGTGTCGCCCTCGTCGAAGATGTCGTCGATCACGATCACGGTCTTGCCCTGCAGCGACAGTCGCGGCGGCTGCACCCAGCGCAGTGTGCCGCCACGCGTGGCACCGCCGTAGCGGGTCAGGTGGCAGTAGTCGAGCAGGAAATCGCCGTGCAGGCGCCCGGCGATCTGCACCAGCGGCACCACCCCGCCGAGCAGGACCCCGAGCAGCACGCACGGCTGCGTGTCGATGAGCGGCTGGACCTGCGTGGCGAGATCGTCCCAGGCGCGATTCACGACCGCAGCCGTGGCCACGAGGCGCGCGCCGGCAACAGGCGGCTCAGCCACGCAGTTCGAGCGAGGGCCGGCCGAGCGCTTCGGCCAGGCCGGCGGTGGCGCGCTGCCACTGCGCATCGCCGGTGAGCGCACCACGGTGGTGGTCCGGCGCGTGGGCGCGCAGCGCCACCAGGCGGGCGTGCGCCGGCGGGTTGCTGAACTCGCCCAGCGCCGCGAGTGCATCCGCTGCGCCCTGCGGGTCGTTGCATACCAGCGCCATGTCGATGCCGGCGCCGAGCGCGCGGCGCACGCGCTCGGCGACCGGGCCGGCCACGGCGGCACCGGCCATGCTGAGGTCGTCGGAGAAGATCGCACCGTTGAAGCCGAGCCGGTCGCGCAGCTCCCCGGTCACCCAGCGGTGCGACAGGCTGGCGATCCCGGCATCGACGCGCGGGTAGCGCACATGCGCCACCATCACGCCGGCAAGCCCGTGCCCGATGAGGCGCCGGTAGGGCTCGAGGTCCTCGGCGATTTCGGCGTAGCTGCGCCGGTCCTCGGGCAGCTCGCGGTGCGAGTCGGCGACCACCGCGCCGTGGCCCGGAAAGTGCTTGGCGACGGCCGACAGGCCCGCGGCACGCATGCCCTGCAGGTACGACAGCGCGAGGCTGGCGACGGCCTCCGGGTCGCGGTGCAGGGCACGGTCGCCGATGACCTCGCTCACCCCCCAGTCGAGGTCCACGCAGGGCGCGAAACTCAGGTCGACGCCGGCCTCGGCGAGTTCGCGCGCCATGATCCAGCCGCAGTCGAAAGCAAGGTGCCGGCCGCGGTCGCTGTCCTGATCGTACTGGTGGCCGAGCCAGCGCAGCGGCGGCAGCGCGGTAAAACCTTCCCGGAACCGCTGGACGCGCCCGCCCTCCTGGTCGACCGCGACCAGCAGCGGCGGGCTGCGCACCGCGCGGATTGCGGCCACCAGCCCGCGCAGCTGCTCGCGGTCACTGAAATTGCGCGCGAACAGGATCACGCCACCGACTGCCGGGTGGCGCAGGCGCTCGGCCTCCTCGGGCGCGAGCACCAGGCCCTGCAGGTCAATCATGAGCGGCCCGAGCGTCACGGCACGATGTCCACCGGCGTGCCCGCCGGGACGCGGTCGAAGAGCTGTACCACGTCGGTGCAGCGCATGCGCACGCAGCCATGCGAGAACGGCACGCCCATCGGCTCGGTGTCCGGGGTGCCGTGGATGTAGATGTAACGGCGCATGCTGTCGACGGCACCGAGGCGGTTGCGCCCGGGTTCCCGTCCCGACAGCCAGAGGATGCGCCCGAGGATCCAGTCGCGGTCAGGGGCGGTGGCGGCGAGTTCGGGCGACCAGGTCTCGCCGGTCGGCCGGCGTCCGCGCAGCACCGCCTGCGGCGCGAGCCCGGCGCCGATGCGGGCGCGCACCACGTGCCGGCCACGCGGCGTGCAGCCGCTGCCGTGGCGCTCGCCCGGGCCATAGCGCGAGGTCGACACCGGGAAGCAGGCCTGTTCCCGGCCGTCCTCGAGCAGCACGAGCTGCTGCCCGGTGAGACTGATGCGCATCGCGACGCCTGCCATGAACCTATCTGCGCTCGAACAGCGCCACCGACTCGACGTGGCTGGTGGCCGGAAACATATCAAGAATTCCGGCTGCCGCAAGCTCGAAGCCGAGTTCGTGGACCAGCACGCCGGCATCGCGCGCGAGCGTGCCCGGGTGGCAGGAGATGTACACGATGCGGGCCGCAGCGCAGGCCGCCACCGGGGCGAGCACCGCCGCCGCCCCGGCGCGCGGCGGGTCGAGCAGCACGGCATCGAAGCGCGCGGTGCCAAGGACGGTGGCCACATCGGCACCGGCGAGATCGGCCTGGCGGAACGTGGCGTTGCCGATGCCGTTGCGGGCGGCGTTGTGGCGCGCGCGCTCAACCGCCCGGGCGTCGCCCTCCACGCCGAGGACCTGCGCGGCCCGCCGGGCCAGCGGCAGCGTGAAGTTGCCGATGCCGCAGTACAGGTCGAGCAGCCGGCTGCCGGGATCCGGTGCCAGCAGTTCCACGGCGAGCGCGAGCAGGCGCTCGTTGATGGCGGCATTGACCTGGATGAAGTCAGTGGGACCGAAGGTGAGGACCAGGCTGTCACCGTCGAGCCGATACGCCAGCTGCGCATTGTCGAGCCCGGCATCGAGCGGATCCAGGTCGCCGGTCCCCGAGCGCTGCAGCAGCAGGCGCAGGCCATGCCGGTCGCGAAACGCCCGCAGCTGCGCGAGGTCTGCCGCCGTCGGCTCGTCGAGGACCCGCAGGACCAGCGCCGTGGCGGTGTCGGTGACCGCGAGTTCGGCCTGCGGGATGCGCTGGCGCAGCGAGAGACTGCCGATCAGCCCGCTGAGCGGTGCGATCAGCGCCGCGGCTGCCGGGTGCAGCGTCTCGCAGCCGAGCATGTCGGTGACCCGCGGGTTGCCGCGCTCGGAGAAGCCGACGAGCACCCGGCCTTTGGCCTCGACGTGACGCACCGACAGCCGGGCGCGACGCCGGTAACCCCAGGCCGGACCCTCGACCGGCGCGAGCCAGCGCCGCGGTGCGACGCGGCCGATGCGCTCGAGGTTGTCGGCGAGCACCGCCTGCTTGAGCTGCAGCTGGCCCGCCGCCGACAGGTGTTGCAAGGTGCAGCCGCCGCAACGGCCGAACCAGGTGCAGCGCGGGGCCACGCGGTCGGGCGAAGCGGCCAGCACCTCGAGCAGCTCGGCCTCGTCGTACTGGCGCCGGGCACGCACGCGGCGCAGGCTCACGCGCTCCCCGGTCAGCGCCCCGTCGACGAACACCCGCTTGCCGGCGAGCGTGACCAGCCCCTGCCCCTCGGGCGTCATGTCCTGCACCAGCGCGGACTCCACCGGAGCCTCGCGCAGCCGCCGCGCTGCCCGTCGACCACCCATCGGCGACTAGCTGCCGGCCGCGTCCCAGGCGTCGCCGAACGCGCGCAGGTGCTCCTGCCCGGAGTCGGTGAGCAGCTGGCGCACGCGAGCGAGCTCGCGCTCGAGGCCGGCCCCATCGAGGATGCCGCGGATGTGCTGGAAGCGCAGGTAGACCAGATAGGTGTTCAGGGCATCGGTCTCGCAGTAATTGCGGATCTCGCGGATGCCGCCGCTGCGCCAGGCATCCCAGACCTTCGCCCCGTCCATGCCCATCTTGCCGGGAAAGCCGAGCATCGTGGAAACGTCGTCGAGACCGGCGCGGCCGCGATTCTGGAAGCCGGAGATCACGTCCATCAGGTCGATGTGGCGCCAGTGGAAGCGGCCGAGGTAGTTGTTGAAGCGGAACTCGCGGTCCTCGTCGCCGACGTCCCAGTAGCGGCGCGACACGATGTTGTGCAGGAGCGCGCGGTAGTGCAGGACCGGCAGGTCGAAGCCGCCACCGTTCCACGACACCAGATCGGGTGTGTAGCGGTCGATGCCGTCGAAGAAGCGCTT
>CAUJIY010000015.1 GCA_963205295.1 Pseudomonadota bacterium | reverse complement strand
CTCCCACAGGGCACGGCAGCACTCCTTCTTCTGTGGGAGCGGCGCCAGCCGCGACACCCGTTGCGCGGTCCACCAGCCGGGACCCGCGCCAGCCGCGCTGCCCCCGCGCCCTCATTCTGCTGGCCGGCCTCGCTTTTCTCCACTCGACCGGTGGCTGGCTGGGGCGAAGCATGGCTCAGAATCAACAGCTTGCACGTGATATTTCACGACCGACTCCAAGTGCCGGTACCGCATCGAGCCGCCGCCCGGCCGTCCCTCCGGCCGGACCGCGCAAACTGATCGTTTCCGGACGCCAGCACCTGGTGGTTCCTCCGCCTGACGGCCAAGAAGAGCCGTGGAGCCACGGACGGGGCTGGCGGGACCGGGGGATGACCCGCGGCCCTTACCTGTCCCTCTCGTAACCTGGAGCCTGTATCGCCGGGGTTTTGGAAGGCGCTACATTCCTGACCGACTTCGGCGCGGCTTGACGCTGCGTCAGTGGGCGGGAGGCTCCGGCGGAGGGCCTCTTCCGCTCCCGGCCCGTCCTGGATCGTCCGACGCCAAGGTGCTGCTGGCTGCGACCTCAGGCGCGCCGCTTGGCCCGGCGGCGGTCGTTTGCTCGCCCCTTGGCGGCGATTCGTGGCGCCGGCGTCGACACCGGCCCGATGGTGGTGCGCTGGCCCGGCCGAATCATGCCGTGGCAGACGACGGCACACATTTGCTCGACCGCCTGGCTGAGGGTTAGACCAGCGCGATCGAGGAACGCCGGTGAGCAGAAGCTCATGGCCGACGCATAAAGCATGCCGGCGACCACTGCGGAGTTGGTCCGGTTGAGGATACCAAGCTCGATCCCATCATCGATCATGTGGACAAGGTAGCTCATGCGCTGGTCCAGATGCTCGTCGAGCATCTGCCTGGCCGGGGCGAAACCATCGATGTCTGCGAGAAACGGTGCACTCCACTTGCGCACCTCTATCAAGGCCGCCATGACGTACTCGTTGATGCTGTCCTGCGTGGTCTGAGCCCGTTTCTCGGCTTCCAGGCCGAGCTGCCAGATGTGTTCGAGGTTTTTGGCGAGGACGCGGAGAAACAACGCCTCCTTTGAAGGAGCAATCTGGTAGAGCGCCCGCTTGGAGCAGCGCAGTCGTGTCGCCAGCTCCGAGAGTGTCAGGCGCAGGCCACCCTCGGCCAGGAAGATGTTCTCCAGGTCGTCGAGCAGGTGCCGTTCACGGTCCGGCGGCAGCGCCGGCTGGGCCGGTGGCGGGCGCTTTCGCCGCACGTTCATTTTTGTGGCCCACCCTTCTTGCCGACCACGTTCTCGAAGTACTTGCGCGCTTCCTCGGCTCCCATCATGCCCGGCATGCTGTTGCCGCGACCACGACCCGAGGCGAAGCTCTCGCTTTCCTCGGCCGGACGTCGCAGGTCTTCCGCGCTGATGTCGGAGCGCGCAGCCGTCGCCTCATCCTCATCGAGCTCCTCGATGACCCTGATTCGCCACGCGTCGGGCTGGCGTGCCTCGACCCAGTCGAGGATCCAGAGCTCGTCGCTGTCGGCGAGGTCTGCGCCAGGCTTCGCCACCATCGCGCGCACCACCTTGCGCTCGTAGGTATCGAGATCTCGTACTTCGACCACCAGCGCTTCGCCGGCGGCAATGGCTTCATCCTTGTCTGCAACGTAGCCGATATACGCTTCGAACGGCATCAGCGGTTCTCCTCGTCCTTGCGGTAGCGGGAACGCTTGAACTGCTCGGGCGACTTCAGTGACTGCTCGATGTCCTGGCTCTGAGCGACCTCATGGTCGGTTGCCAGCGCGGCCTCGTCCAGCTCCTCGAGCACATGGATGAACCACGTATCGTGGATCCGCACGCCGAGACGGCCGTAGCAGTGCAACGGGACAGCCGCGCCTTCCGGCAGCCCCGTGGCTGATCTCGCGACCAGCCCACGTATCGCCGCCTGCTGCATGGTATCGCCATCGCGCACGTGGATAATCACCTCGGAACGGTCCTGGAGAGTGGTGTAGGGCGTTATCGGGGTCTCGAAAAAATCATAGTGTCCCGGCATGGTTTCTGCTCCGTGATGTCCTGGTGGCCGCTAACCTGTGGCGGAAGTCGCGTGGTTCGAAGCCCCGACGCGTTCGATGCTCGCCAACAGGTTATCGGCGATGCGGCTGAAGGCCTGGGCCGCCTCGGAATCGGGTGCGCTGGCCGACAGTGGCACACCTTCGTCGCTGCCTGCCGCCACCGACTGATGCAACGGTACGCGGCCGAGAAATGGCACGCCGAGCTCGTGGGCAAGCTCTTCACCGGCCCCAGAACGCAGCACGGCCGCGCCGTGGCCGCAACTTGGGCAGACGTAGCCGCTCATGTTCTCGATCACGCCGAGCACTGGAACCCCAGCATCACGGCATAGCGTGGCCGCACGACGCGCCGTGGCCTGAGCCACCTTGGACGCCATCGTAACCACGACCGCCCCGGTCATGTTACGCACGTACTGCATCACGCTGATGGTCTCCACACCGGTTCCTGCCGGCAGGTCGATGATCAGGTGATCGAGGTCGCCGTAGGCGACATTGGCGCAGAACTCTTCGGTCGCCGAGCGGCGCATGTCGGCGAACCAGGTTACGACCTCTGCATCCTCGAGGAGGAATCCAACCGACATCACCTTGACGCCGAGCTTGGAGGTCACAGGGATGATTCCGTCGCGCCCGGCCATCAGCGGTGCGTCGAGCACTCCCATCATGCGTGGAACCGACGGGCTGTCGAAGTCCGAGTCCAGGATGCAGACCTGATTGCCGCGTCGCTGGAGCTGCACCGCGAGATTCGTCGAGGTGGTGGTCTTACCCACGCCACCCTTGCCGCTCAGCACACAGATCTTGTGCCGGATCCCGGCCATCTTGCGGGCGGCGATGTCCATGCGGCGGTGGTCGGTGAGATCGACCTTCTCGGGGAGCGTACAGCCGAAATAGCGCTCGCAGGACTCGCAGACAAAGTCGCAGGAGTTGTCGACGTTCATCTTGAGGATTTCGAACTCTTCGAACTGGGTGCTCATGGGGCTATTCCTCAGTGCTGATGGGGGTATGACCCGCGGCTCAGGTCAGGCCAGTCCGTAACGCTGCCACTGGTCCAGAATCTGCTTGCGCAGCGCCTCTGGCCAGCTCTCGGCGAAGGACACTCTGGTCGACGCATCCTGATCGGGACTCCAGCCCACCGGCGTGGTGGCATTGAAGGTCAGTGAAGCGCCGCGCGAATGCATCTTGTCATGCAGGTCGGCGAAGGGGATCAGCGGGTGTCCGGGTGCAAGCGGCATGACCTGGATGCCGCGGACCGGGTGCGTCTTGGTCAGAACCGCGTGCAGTGACTCAGGCAGGCTGGTGACGTCCACATCCTCATCGATGACCGCGATGTACTGAAAGAACACGCCGCCCTTGGAGGCGCGCACAGCACTGGCGACCCGATCGGCGATGCCGGCATGGCCCTTCTCGACCGTGACAATCAGCAGCGCAAACTTCAGTCCTGGCGGCGACATGACCTCGCGGACTGGCAGGCCGGCATCGCGCAGTTCCTGCTCCATGCCTGTCGTGAGGCTGAAAACGCCGAACAGAATCTCGCACTCGTCGAGGTCGACGCCTGGGCAGCTGATCGGCATGATCGGATTGTCGCGGAAGGTGATGCAGTCGACACGGAACACCGGTCGCGGCATGCGTGGGCTGGCGCGGTAGCCGGTAGCCTCCCCGAACGGGCCCTCGTCCCAGCGCTCGTGCGGGCGGACGTGCCCTTCTATGACGATCTCCGCGGTTGCCGGAACGAGCATGTCGTTGGTCTCGCACTTGACGAGCTGCAATGGTGCGCGTCGCAGGCCGCCGGCGATGTCGGCCTCACTGACGCCGGCAGGGAACTGCATCGAGCCAACCATGGCGGTGGAGGGACAGCCGCCGAAGAACAACGTAAACGGCATGTTATTGCCGCGCGGTTCGTACTTCTGGTAGTAGATCATGCCGTTGTGCTGGAACGGGTTGACGATCCCGCCGAGGATCGACTTCTTGTGGATCATGTGGCGGTACACGCCCCAGTTGACCCAGCCGCTGTCGGGATCCTTGCACGCGGTAACGCCGAAGGTGTTGAGGTAGCGTCCGCCGTCACCTTCGTGCAGATAGGGCGCCGGGAACTTGAACAGATCGATGTCCTTGCCCGTGACGATATTCTGCTTGCAAGGACCCTTGGCCACCTGCAACGGACGCACGGGATTGGCGGAGCGCTGCGAGAACTCGCGCAGCAGTGTCCGGAATGGTGTGTCCGGATCGAGGCCAAGAGCGATCGAGACACGTGAGAAGTCGTTTCGCCAGCCCTTGCTGAGCGGCGACGCGAGGATCGACGTACCGTTGCTGTAACCCTTGAGCTTGGGCATGAATGCCATGGGTGCGCCGATCTCACAGATGCGGCGCGAAATGGCACCTACTTCCAGGTTCCAGTTCAGTTCCTTCTCGATCGTGACCATCTCGCCGGCGGCGTCGCAGGCGGCCATGAACTCGCGCAAGTCGTGGTATGGAAATGCCATGTCTATGATCCTCTGTATTCAGCCTGGTCGTATTGTCAGACCGCAATCGCCGGACGGTCCTTTTCCCGCGGGAAGCCCAGTGCGGAACTCCACTCTGCCAGCACCTGCTCCTGGAGTGCCTTCGGATAGCACTGGTCAAACGAGACGCGCGGCGGCACCGCGATGCTGCGATCCCAGTCGAGCGGCCAGCTGCAGTCGAAGATCGCCGTTGCCCCGTTTGCCTGGCTTTGCTGGCGGCGCTCGGCAGCGCTCAGAAACGGCTCGCAACCCAGAGCGAGCGTATCGTGGACCTGCCACATGTCGCGATGCGGGTGGCACTTGGTGCCGAGGGCATGGAAGACCGTGACCGGATTGGTGACGTCGACATCGTCGTCACAGGCGAACACGTAGGGCACATGGCGCGTGGCCTCGGTCGAGCGCACGATGCCGGCAAGCGACTGTGAGAACGCCGTGTAAATCATCTTGCTCGCCACGATCACCGCAGCACCGGCCAGCCACGGTGGTGTATAGACGCCGCTCACCGGTGTGCCACGGCGGATGAACTCAGCGCGCAGCTGCGAATCACAGTCGATACTGCGGGCGATATGCGCCTCCGTGACGGGAACGCCAGACGTGGCGAATGGCAGTACGGGGTTCGCACGGAACGTGACGGCAGTAACCTCCCAGACGGGCTGTGTCTGCTGGTCGGGTGCGCGGTAGCCGAAGATGTTCGGATAGCTCGACGCAGCTTCCCGCCGACCCGGATGCACCAGCCCCTCGAGAACCAGTTCGGCGGTGGCGGGTATGCCAAGGCCGCTGGTCTCGGCCCGCACAATCTGCAACGGCGCACGCTGCAGGCCGCCGGCGATGTCGGGTGCGCTCGCCGAGCCGCGACGCAGGCGGAAGTTTGCGGCGACGGTAAGCAGGGGCGGGCCGCCGATTACCACCGCAAATGGCATTGGCTTTCCGGAAGGCTCGTATCGGCGATAGAAAAGAGAGCCGATCGCACTCTCCACCGGCAGGTCGGTAACCATCTCCGATCGGCTGATCACGCGATGCGGCAGGCTCTCCCAGACGATGCGATTGCTGCCCGGCTCCTCGACGATGGTGATGCCCCACGATGAGATGCAGCGTGCGCCGTCGCTGCCGTGTACGCGCGGAGCCAAGAGTCGGCCAAGGTCGATATCGGCACCGCGCAGGATGTTCTCTTTGCAAACGCCGTTCTTGACCTGCATCGGGCGGATCGGTGCTTCACGGCGCTTGACCACCTCTTCGAGCAGGTCACGGTGTGCGGCGTCGGGCGACAATCCGAGGGCGACCGCGAGCTTGGCCCACAGGAAGCGATCACCGCGGCTCAAAGTGCCACCAACGAGAGTGGCACCATCTGCCGCGCCCTTGACCGCCGTGAAGTGACAGGCAGGTCCCCCGCGCTCGGCCAGGCGCTGAGCGATGGCGCCTGCCTCGAGCTCGGCATCCACCGGCACCTCGACCCGGCGGTACTGGCCCGCCTCCTCGAGACGTCCCAGGTATTCGCGGAGATCATAGTCGGTCATGCGGTAGCTCCTTGCGGTCGGGATATGAAGGCGGTGCGGGCGCAGCAGTGCTCACGAGCCGTCGGGTGCGCTCTTGCGGTAATCGGAGATCGGGCGGATCTCTACCGCTTCGGGGTCCAGTTCCTCAAGTACCTCGATCTGCCACTCGTCGGAGGACACGTTCTCGGCAAGGTTCATCAGCGCGAGCGGGGTGCCGTGCCCGAGCGTCCTGCCCGGTGGCGCCACGAGAGCACGGACGACCAGGCGTTCGAAGGTGTCGGTGTTTCGTACCTCGAGCACGACCGGCTTGCCCTGGTCGATCTCGGCGCGTTGCGAATGGACGTATTCCTCAAGCACTTCGAAGCGGCTGCTCATGTGTCGATCTCCTGTCCTCTCGAATCCCGGTGGTGGGCGACGAGCGCCAGTGGATGCACGTCATGATCGTCGGGTACCACTGGTACCGCTTTCTACACGTGGGTACCGACGCAAGTCAAGCGAAACCTGCAACGACCGCTGCCGATGCGATTTCAGTACGGGATGACCTTGCTGCTCAGTACGGTCTTGGTCGCCTGGTCGAACATCGCCGTGAGGCGCTCGAGCACGGCCGCCGTGCTGTCGAGCGCAGCAGCAAAGCCGTTGATCTCGTGAAGCAGTGAAACCAGCACCTCGTCGCGCTGCACCGCGTAGCGGCGCGTCGCTTCCACGCCGCGCTCGGTCAACTTGAAGCCAGCCTCGCGCTTGGAACGGCCGGCGACGCGCACGATCAGACCGAACTGCTCGAGCTTGCGCAGCGAATACTGGATGGTTGACACGTCGTTGCGATTCAGAAAAAGGAGCAGTTCGGACAGGTTCTGCGCTCCGCCACACATGCGAATCACATGTAACAACTCGACGTCCTGCCAGCCGAGACTGGTTCCGTCCACCGCGCGGTGCAACAGCACGATCCAGCGTGCGAACGCTTCATTGGCGCGGATGATGGCCAATTCGGCGCGGGTCAGTGCTGCTGCCTCAGGCGAAGCGGACATATAGCGTTCTACATCGTTGCTCTCGTTCATGTGCCACACCCCTCTGGTTACTGGTTGCTGGCAGCCTATAGTCCAGTGCCGGGGCGCCCGCGTCCACCAGATGTTTGGCTTGAATCGCATGCGAATCGCATGCGATTCATGGAAAGCCAGTCAGCCATATCCCGGCCGAGTCACCACTGAAAATGGCCACGATGTCCGACTTGACAACATGGCTTGCGCAGCGTGTGATTCACGGCGCGAAGGGATCGTGCACCATTCAGGGGGAATCGCCAATGAAGCGGACAAAGTTCGGGTGGCTGTTGTTGTCGGCTTGTGCCACGCAATGGTCGCCAGCAGCAGTAGCGCAGCAGACCGATTCCGGGAGCGGTATCGGCGAGATTCTGGTGACCGCCCGCCGCGAGGTCGAGGTGCTGCAGGATGCACCGGCCTCCATCTCGGTGCTCACCAGTGACGCACTGGCTGCAGCCGACATCGAGAACATGGCGGATATCGTCAACCTCACCCCCGGTGTGACCATCGTCACCGGCACTACGGAGGTCGGCGATACCCAGGTCAATATTCGCGGCATCAACGGAGCGCGGGATGCCGAAAACAATATCGCACTGGTCGTCGATGGCATCCTCAAGACGAACACCGCGCAGATAAACCAGATCCAGGGTACGCTGTCGCAGGTCGAGGTGCTCAAGGGCCCCCAGGGCGCCTACTACGGGCGCAACGCTGCTGCCGGCGCCGTGGTCATGACCACGCGCAAGCCAGGCGACACCTATGCGCTCGACGCAACGGCAAGCTACGCCGGTGAGTACGACACCACCCGTGCCGATGCCACCGTCAGCGGCCCGATCACCGACACTCTTGGCTTCGTGCTGTTCGGTGACTTCCGTGAGACAGACGGGTTCTACCGCAATACCGGCCCGAACGTGGCGAGCACCGGCAATACTGTCGATGCCTTCCGGGGCTGGAATGTTGGCGGCCGTCTCGTCTTCACGCCCTCCGATGATCTCGAGCTGGACTTCAAAGCGCGCGCCGGCAAGGTCGATGCGTCGGCCCTGAACTTCGGTGTCGCGTTCAGCCTGCCGACCTTCGCCCTCGGCAATCCGGATTTCAACGAAGACGTCAACAAGTACACGCCCGACTACATCGGGAACATCGTGCCAGAAAGCGAGCAGGACACGACCGAATTCTCGCTGCGGGCGACGTACGACCTGGGCTTTGCGACACTTACGGGCTGGTACCTGCATTCTGACGTCGATCAGGCCTGGCTCGCTGACAGCACGTCGGCCTCGCTCTATCGCTTCGAGTTGCAGCCGTCCTGTACTGCCACGCGTAACGCCCTTGCCAGTGCGGGGTATACGCTGCCATCGCCGCAGTTTCTGTCGGCGACACCGTTCACATCGGTATATTCGGCTTTCGGCCCGACAACCTGCGACGGCACACAGTTCCAGCTGCGCGAGCAGCGTGACGACAGCGTCGAGCTGCGGCTCGCCTCGAACAGCGAGGGGCCATTGGGCTGGTCCGCTGGCGTCTACTACCTCAATATCGACCGCGAGAACGGCGTAGCGATCGCCGAGGACACCGGCCAGGGCGGTATCCGCAACCTCTACAACCCACCCGGCAGCAGCAACCCAACCTCACTGCTGTTCGACGACGCCTTCAACACCGACGTCTACGCGATCTTCGGCTCGGTCGATTACGATTTCACTGACCAATGGACCGTGTCAGCCGCTCTGCGCTACGACCGCGAGGAGCGCGAGGTTTCCAGCCTGGTGCCGAATGTTCTCGACCCGGCTACCGGAGATCCGATCAATCCGGGTTTGCCGGCAGTGGGCACCATTCCAGACAAATCGAGAACTTACGACGAGTGGCAGCCGAAGGTCAGTCTCACCTACAAGCCCACCGAGGACTGGACGGTTTTTGCCAACTGGGGTATCGGTTTCAAGGCTGGCGGCTTCAACAACCAGGGAAGCAAAGCCGTCATCGACGACAACTTCAACATACCACTCGGATCCAACATTATTATCAACGACGACTACCGTGAGGAGGTTTCGAGTGCTTGGGAGGTTGGTACCAAGGCTACGCTATTCGATCGACACCTCGAATTCGATGTCGTGCTCTACCGCACCGATGTCGATGACATGCAGTTCTTCGAGTTCTTCACCGGTGACTTTGGCCTGATGCGCGTCGTGTCGAACATCGACGACGTAAAAATCCAGGGCGTCGAGCTCAACGCGACCTGGCAGGTGATGGATGGCTGGACAGTGTTCGCTGGCGGCAACATCATCGACAGCGAGATCGAGGAGAATGCGTCGCGGCCGAATACGGTCGGCAACGAATCCCCATACACGGCCGACTACACGCTGAATGCCGGTACTCAGGGTACCTGGCCCATCACCGACTCGCTCGACCTGGTGGCACGCGTGGACTGGCGCCTGACCGGACCGACCTGGATGCACACGGTCCAGGCACAGGATATCCGTACCATCTTCGACCTGTTCTTTCCGGGTGCCGGCACGGCGAACTACACCCTCACGCAGCGTGACTCCTACAACCTCGTCGACCTGCGTGCGGGCGTGCAGACCGAGCACTGGTCGATCATTGGCTTCGTCAACAACGCCTTCGACAAGAAGTGGGTCGCCGAAATCATTCCGGCCATCGAGTTCGGCGGCGCGTTCGTCTCACCGGGCAGCAAGCGTGAGGCTGGCATCGAGGTCGGCTACCGGTTCTGATGCATACCCCGCCCCGGCGTTAGTCGGGGCGGGGGTGTGGTTGCGGACGTCATGAGGCGCAGCTAGGGAAACCGCTCGACATGCAGGGTGCCATCGACATTGTCTGCAATCTCTTCACGCCGCAGGAGGTGCAGAATGGCCAGACCGGCCTCGACGACGCTTTCAAGGCGCAGGTACGGATGCCCGAGGCGATCCGCGGCGGCGTGACGGTCGAGGACTACCTCGGGCGCATGGACCGCGCGGGAATCGAACGTTCGCTCCTCATCGCGGTGCGTGCCGGGGATATCAACAAGCGTGGTGGCTTCGAGATCCCGTACGAGCGCGTCCACGAGGTGTGCAGTGCGCACCCGCGGCGCTTCTCCGGCCTTGCCGGGGTCGATCCCTATCGCGGCATGCAGGGCCTGCGCGACCTCGAGCGCGCGGTCAGGGAGTACGGTTTCGTCGGTGCGCACCTGTATCCGCACTGGTGCGAGATCCCGCCGGACCACGCGCTGTTCTATCCGTATTACGCCAAATGCTGCGAGCTCGATATCCCGATCATGATGCAGGTCGGGCACAACCTGGTGTATTCACGGCAGCGGCGGCTGCCGAGCGTCGGCAGGCCCATCACGCTCGACCGGATCGCAATCGACTTTCCCGAGCTCAGGCTCATTGGCATCCACATCGGAATCCCCTGGACCGATGAGATGATCTCGATGTGCTGGAAGCACGAAAACGTGTACGTCGCCGGGGACGCTTACGCGCCGAAGCACTGGCCGACGCAGTTCGTGCACTACGCCGATACATACGGGCGCGAAAAGGTGCTGTTCGGCACCGACTGGCCGGTGATCGATCCGGAGCGTGCCGTCGCGGAGATCGCCGCACTCGGCTTGCGCGAGGAATCGCACCGCCTGATGATGCGGGACAACGCGCGGCGAGTGTTCGGCCTGCCGGCATGAGGACATCGCCGTGAGGTCGCAACAAGCAGAACTGCCATTTTCCTTCGCGCACCTCGGCATGGCCGTCGGTTTGCGCGCCTCGATGCACCGCGCCCCGGGCAAGATTGCCTTCACGCAGGGGGAACGAACCCGCAGCTACGCGGCCCTGGTGGAGCGCATGGACCGCGTGACAGCGGCGCTGGTCGGCCCACTCGGTGTGGCGCCGGGCCAGCATGCCGCCATCGTCGGCAAGAACTCGATCGAATACATGGAGGTGGTGTTCGGTGCGGCCCAGGCCGGCATTCCGCTCGCCACCATCAACCCGCGTCTTGCGCCGCCCGAGATCGTGGCGATTTGCGACGATGCCGAGGCCCAGGTTCTGTTTGCGGATGCCGACAGCGCCGTAGCACTGCGCGACAGCCGCTTCGCCACGGTGCGCCGGGTGGTCGTCATCGGCGACGAGCTCGAGGTGCTGCTCGGCGACGTGCGGCCGCTGGCGCAGCCGCCCGTAGCGCCGGAGTGGGGCACGTTCACCATCCCATACACCTCGGGCACCACCGGCAAGCCGAAGGGCGTGCTCGTCAGCAACCGCTCGCGGATCCTGACGTTGTTCGGGATGGCGGCCGAGTACGGCTGCTTTGGGCCGGACGATCGATTCCTCGCCGTGGCGCCGATGTGTCACGGCGCCGGCATGGCCTTCTCGCTGGCGCCGGTGTTCTTCGGCGGTCACTGCGAGGTCATGGACAAGTTCGAGCCCGAGCTTGTGGCGCGGCGCCTCAAGGCAGGCGGTACGACCGGCTTCTTCGGCGTGCCGACGCATTTTCATGCGTTGATGGCACTACCGCTGGCCGTGCTCGAGCGCGAGCGGCCACAGGCCCTGCGCACGGTGATTTCCAACGCGGCGGCGCTGCCCCAGGCGATGAAGGAGCGGCTCGTCGGCTATTACGGCGAGGGCCTGCTCCACGAGACCTACGGCTCGACGGAGGCTGGCATCGTCACGAATCTCCGTCCGCCCGACCAACTGCGCAAGCAACAGTGCGTCGGCCAGCCGTTCCCCGCGACGCTGGTGGAAATCCGCCGTGACGACGGCAGCGTCTGCGATGCGGATGAAGTAGGCGAGTTGTTTTCTGCAAGCCCCTACTTATTCAATGGGTATTGGAAGAATGCGAAGGCGACAGCCGAAGCCTGGCGGGATGGCTGGGTGACGGTGGGAGACCTCGCGCGCCGGGATGCCGAAGGGCACATCTACATCGTCGATCGCAAGAAGGACATGGTCATCTCGGGTGGCATCAATATCTATCCGCGCGAGATCGAGGAAATGCTTGCCCGACACCCGGCGATTGCCGAGGTGGCGGTGGTAGGCGTACCGGACGAGAAGTGGGGCGAGCGGCTGCGTGCATTCGTCGTCAAGCGCGCTGGCGCCGAGCTCACCGCGGAGGCCATCGCCAATTTCTGCGAGGGGCGGATCTCGGCCATCAAGATTCCGCGCGACGTCGTGTTCATCGACCACGTGCCGCGCAATGCCAACGGCAAGGTGCTGAAGACCGAGCTGCGCGGCCGCGGCTAGGCGCCGGCAGGATTCCAGTGCAGGCCAGGCGCATGCCTGGCCTTTTTGCTGTCGGGGGCCGTGGGAGCGACGCGAGTCGCGACCGTCAGCGGTCGGGGCTTGCGCCCCTCCCACAGCTCCAGAAGGGTTGCTTGATCCTGTGGGAGCGACGCGAGTCGCGACCATTCCTCCCTTCCGGGTCTGCCGGAGCAGCCCCAGCCGCCACGGTCCCCCACAACGTTCATCGCCCCCGCCCCCGCGCCCGTCGCCGCATCATGGGGAGCTGTGCGCTTCCGTGAGCCCCTTCACACCCGGTCGCCGCCGTCCGGAGTACCGTGATCCTCCAGCCAACCCTTATGTCAGGTACTACCCCCATGAGCTGGGTCGAATGGTTGAAGGAATGGGCCGATCGGCGGCCCGGCCGAAGCGCAGCCGAACCGGCAAGGCCGACCCCGGCCAGCCGCGCCCGCCAGGGCGGGGAGGCCTATGCCCAGGAATGGGTCAAGGTGCTCGAGAACAACAGTCCGGAGCGCAACGCCTTCGACACCTACAGCTGGGAACTCGACGCGGACGCCACCGCGGCACGGGCGCAGGCTGCGCCGGCCCCACCGAAGCGTGCCGACCGTCCGCCGACCGATCCGTTCGATACCTTCACCTGGGAAGTACCCGAGACCGATTCGCGCGACGATCCCTGGGGCCTGAAGAAGCAGGCCGCCGAGGCGGCGAAGCCGGCGAAGAAGGACGGCATCAATCCATACGACACCGGCGTCTTCGAAGCCGGCTGGACCGGGCGGTTCGACCGGCGCTGATCGCCCGCGGGCCCCGACCACCTCCAACCGCTGTGGGAGGGGCGCAAGCCCCGACCTAATTAAAATCGCGACTGGCGTCGCTCCCACAGGGTGCTGCCACATGAAGCTGTGCGCCGTAGGAGGGGCGCCAGCCCCGACCCGCTACAATCGCAGCGCGCCGTCGATCTCGAGGACGCGGCCCGAGACGTAGTCGTTCTGCAGGATGAACTCCACCGTCGAGGCGATCTCGTCGGGTTCGCCGATGCGCTTGAGCGGGATGCCGGCGGCGAGCTTTTCGCGGGCCTCGGGCTTCATGCCCGCGACCATCTCGGTGTTGATGAAGCCCGGCGCGATTGCGGCGACGCGGATGCCGTAGCGCGAGAGCTCCTTCGCCCAGGCCACGGCCATCGCCGCCACACCCGCCTTGGCGGCCGAGTAGTTCGTCTGCCCCATGTTGCCGGCGCGTGAGATGCTCGAGATGTTGATGATGCAGCCCTTGCGGCTGCCCTCGATCATGCGCTGCGCTGCCTCGCGCCCGCAGAGGAACACGCCGGTGAGGTTGACGTCGATCACCGCCTGCCACTGTTCGATCGTCATCTTGGCGGCGAGCTTGCCGTCGGCGAATTTGACCAGCAGGGCATCGCGCGTGATGCCGGCATTGTTGACCAGCCCGTCGACGCCGCCGCAGTCGCGCACGATGTTGTCGAAGAGCGCCACGACGTCGGCTTCCTTCGCGACATTGGCGCCGTAGGTCTTCACCTCGGCGCCGAGCTCGCGACAGGCGGCGGCGGTGTCGGCGAGGGTGTCGGCGCCGAGATCCACCAGCGCGAGCTTCGGCCGGCGTGCCGCGAGGCGCTTCGCCATGGCGGCCCCGAGGCCGCGTGCTGCGCCGGTGATGACGATGGTCTTGCCCTGCAGGTCCATGAGTGCTCCGCGGAACGTGTGTCCGGATTTGAAAACGAAGGGGCGATCGTACCCGGATTCTTGTGCGCCGCAAGATAGGGGATGTCGCGACTGGCGTCGCTGCTCCTACAGGGGTCGCAGGCTTCTGGCACCATCTCCCCCCTTTGATGCCAATCCACCCGCTGACGGAGCCCCCATGAAACCCACCAAAGGCTACGCCCCCGGAAGCTGGGGCCAGGTGCACTACACCCAGTGCGGCGCGGGTCCGGCGGTGCTGCTCGTGCACCAGTCGCCGACCGACAGCGTGCAGTTCGCCCGGGTGCTGGCACCGCTGGCGCGACTCGGCCTGCGCGCCGTCGCCATCGACATCCCGGGTTTTGGCGGCTCGGACTTGCCCGACCAGCCGCCGACCATCGCCGATTACGCCCACATCGTCCCGGCCGTGCTCGACACGCTCGGGCTGGCCAGCGCGAGCGTCGTCGGCCATCACACGGGCGCGGTGATCGTCACCGAGGCAGCCCTGCAGTATCCCGACCGTGTCGCGAAAGTCGTGCTGCACGGCCCGCTGCCGATGAGCGACGCCGAGCGCGCGCAATGGCGTGCGCTGCTCGCGCGCGAGAAGGAGTGGAACCTGCGCTGGGACGGCAGCCACCTCGTCGAACTGTGGAAGATCCGCCACGGGGCGCAGGCCGCCTGGACGGACCTCGAGGCGTTTCATGCCAACTTCGTGCACGGCCTGCTCGCCGGGCGCACCGTGTGGTACGCCCACGATGCCGTCATGACCTACGCGCACGAGGCCGGCATGGCGCGGCTCACGCAGCCGACGCTGATCCTCGCCAACACCGGCGATGCGATCTACGGCTACTCGCAGAAAGCCCACGAGCTCTACCCGCACTTCGCCTACGCCGAACTCCCCGGCGGCACCATCGACTGCATCGACGAGCAGCCCGAAGCCTGGGCCGAGGCCGTCGCCGGCTTCGTGAAACGCTGATCTGCCCGCGGAGTGGACGCACGGCACGAACGCTGCCGTCGCCGTCGTCGTTATGTCCACTTTCTTGTTGCAACACCGGTAACTTTTCCTATAGTCGGCTGGCCAACACGTAAAGAGCCGGCTGAGGAAAACGCCAACCCCGGTGCGAGCCGGGTACGGAAAGCTACGGGTCTGCGTGCACGGCCGCGGTCCACAAATCCCGCGGCCGGGAATCGCAGACAGCCGGGCTGCCCTCGGAGGGGAAGGTGGGGGACGGTACCCGGGGGGTAACCCTGCCAGAGCATCAAGCAATCCAACAATTCTCTGGAGGATCAGCAAGTCATGTCCAAGAAATATTCACTGATTGGCCTCGGCCTGGCGGCAGCGTTGCCGCTGGCAGCGCAGGCGGTGACGGTGTCGTACACGACGAACCTGCAGGGTTGGGGCGGGAGCAGCGCCGCCGCGGGCGGTGTCCAGTCCACTGCCGGTCTGGTGCCGACCAATCTGACCGCAGTGGTCACGATCTCGACGCTGCCATCGTCGACGACTCTCGATCCGGCAGGTCCAAATTCGATCGTGCTGAACGGCAGCCTGTCGAACGTCAACCTGGCGGCGCCGCCGTTTGCCCGGTACACGTGGACCTTCACCAACGCGACCTACAACATCGCAGCGGGTCCGGGGTATGACAGCGGTTTCTATGCCGGCGCCGCGCCGGGACCGGGTCAGAATTTCGGCGGGTTCTGCACGCCGGCGATGTTCTGCCTCGACTCCGGCTGGAACGCCAATCCGGTCGGTGGTGCTGCCACCGGCGCCGGGACCACGCTGAACCCGGCGGTCGATACCTTCGGCGGCCTGCTGGCGGCCGGTTATCAGACCACCTCGGCGCTGACGCTGGCTGGCGGCACGGTGAGTTGCGTGAACGCCCTGATGGCTGCCTGCGCCGCTACCGTGGACGGTACGGTCTGGGATGCGTTTTCGGCCCGCATGACGATGAACTTCGGCGGCCCGGGCCCGGTCAGCGTCGTAGGCGGTACCTTGGCGATGTCGATGATCGGCAGTTCGTCGGTGTTCTCCGTGTCGTCGGTGTCGGCGGTACCCGTTCCGGCAGCCGTGTGGCTGTTCGGCTCGGCCCTCGGCGTCTTCGGTCTGGTGCGCCGGCGCATCAGCGCCTGATCTCTTAACAGGCGGTTGCTGGGGTCTCCGGCCCCGTGGAAAGGCCCCGCGTGAGCGGGGCCTTTCCTTTAAGAGCTCCCAGCCGCCGTCCCCGCCACCATCGTACGATGGCTGTCTGTACCTGTTCATGCGATCACATTGGCAGTCATTTCGGTCTCTTATGTCAATTTGTGGTTGCCAATAGTTGCCTGACCGGTAATATTCGGCAGCAAGAGCCAGAGGGGAGCGCCGGCCCCGGGAACTAAACGGGGTTCAGGCGCGGCAGGATTGCCTGTGAGGGCGCGCTGCCACAGCGATAACGAAACCAGAACACGCTGGAGGATCGGGAAAATGTTTCGCAGGATTTCGATGATTGGCCTCGGCCTGGCGGCGGCATTGCCGCTGGCGGCACAGGCCGTGACGGTGTCGTACACGACGAATCTCGAGGGCTGGGGCGGAAGCAATGCCGCCAATGGCGGTGCTCAGTCGACGGACGGTCTGACGTCGACGAACCTGACCGCGGTCGTCACGATCTCGACCCTGCCGTCCTCGACGACACTCGACCCGGTCGGTCCGAACTCGATCGTGCTGAACGGCACGCTGCAAAATACGAACGCGGCGGTGCCGCCGTTCGCCCGCTACACGTGGACGTTTACCAACGCGACCTACAACATCGCCGCCGGCCCGGGCTACGACTCCGGCTTCTACTCGGGTGCGGCACCGGGCGCTGGCCAGAACTATGCCGGCTTCTGCACCCCGGCGGATTTCTGTCTGGATTCCGGCTGGAACGCCAATCCGGTCGGCGGTGCGTCCACTGGCGCCGGGACCACGCTGAATCCGGCAGTAGACACCTTCGATGGCCTCGTGGCGGCCGGTTATCAGAACACATCGGCGCTGACGCTCGCCAGCGGGACCGCCAGCTGTGTGACTGCGCTGGGTAGCGCCTGCGCCGCCACCGTGAACGGTACCGTGTGGGATGCGTTCTCGGCGCGCATGACGATGAACTTCAGCTCGAGCCCGGTCAGTGTGGCCGGTGGCACGCTGGTGCTGTCGATGATCGGCACCTCGTCGGTGTTCTCGCTCGCGTCGGTTGCTGCCCCGGTGCCGGTCCCGGCGGCCGCCTGGCTCGTTGCCCCGGCGCTGCTCGCTGCCGGCCGCTTCGCCCGCCGCCGCCAGACGACCTGAGGCGCGGCACGGAATCCGGATCCCGGTGCCCTCCGACCGGGATTCGCTATCCTGAAACGATGCCCGCGACCTGACGTCGCGGGCATCGTCGTTTCTGCCACCAGCCTGTGGGAGCGACGCCAGTCGCGAGCATTCCCCGGGCGCAGGCTGGTCTGGAGCCTGTGGGAGCGGCGCAAGCCGCGACTCTCCCGTCGGGGCTTGCGCCCCTCCCACAGCAGTTCACCCCCCCCTGTTAAGCCCCCATTAATCGACCCCCCATACTGTGACCGCCGCCTGCGACTGGTACTGTGTCGTCGTCGTAGGGTAATAGCCACAAAATCCAACGAGACCTTGGTTCACCAGGTGAATCCATGCCGAATTCCGCCCCCGCGACTGCCTCGGGAGTGACCTGGCGCGAGCGCCTGCCGGCGGTGGTGGTGCTGGTGCTGCTCATCGCGGGCGCGATCGTCGCCTTCGCGGACATTCTCGAATTCCTGGTGTTCACCGCCTGGCAGGAGGAGGAGTACAGCCACTGCTACCTGATCCCGGCGGTGGCGTTGTTCCTCATGGCGATCCGCAGCCGTGCGCTGGCTGCGGTGCCCTGGACCGGCTCGGGCTGGGGCCTGGTGCTCATCGGCGCTGGCTTCGTGTTGCTGGCCCTGAGCCGGCTGAGCGCGGTCTACACGCTCGGGCAGATCGGCTTCATCCTGGTGCTCTGGGGAGCGTTCCTCTCCGTGCTCGGCCTGCGCGCTGCGCGCGTCATCTGGCCGGCCCTGCTCTATCTCGCCTTCATGGTACCGTTGCCGAGTTTCATCGGCTTCCGCTTGTCCACGCAGCTGCAGCTCTGGTCCTCGCAGCTCGGCGTGCTGGTCATCCGCGCCGCCGATATCCCGGTGTTCCTGTCGGGCAACGTCATCGATCTCGGCGTCTACCAGCTGCAGGTTGCCGAGGCCTGCAGCGGCATGCGCTACCTGTTCCCGCTGGCGAGTTTCGGCTTCCTGTGCGCGGCGATCTTCACCGCGCCCGCCTGGCAGCGCGTGCTGCTGTTCCTCTCCACCGCGCCGATCACGGTGCTGATGAACAGCTTCCGCGTCGGCGTCATCGGCATCCTCGTCGACCGTTGGGGTATCGAGCAGGCCGAGGGCTTCCTGCACGACTTCGAAGGCTGGGCCGTGTTCATGGCCTGCGTCGCCGTGCTGTTCCTGGAGATGTACCTGATGGCACGCTTCTCGGGGCGGCCGTTCCTGAAATCGCTGCAGCTCGACACCCCGCCACTCGCCGAACTCGGTCGCATGGCCATGGCGCCCCGCACCCCGGCGCGAGCCTGGCAGGCGGCCGTGCTCACCCTGGTGCTTGCGATCGGCGTCGGTATCGCTGGCAGCCGCCCCGAGGCGATACCGGAGCGGGCGAAGCTCGCCACTTTTCCGCTGCTCCTCGGCGAGTGGCGTGGTGCCGACGTGCCGGTCAACAAGATCGAGGTCGACAGCCTGCAGGCGACCGACACCCTCAGCGTCGCCTTCGCCCGCCCCGGGGACCGCGTCCCGGTGGTGATGTGGATTTCCTACTACGATTCGCAGCGCAGCGGCCGCTCCGTGCACTCGCCGGCCGCCTGCCTCCCGGGCGGTGGCTGGGCAGTTGAATCGCTGAATCTCTTCACGGTCCCCGAGGTGCGAGCCGACGGTGGCGGGCTGACCGTCAACCGTGGTGTCGTCACCATGGGCAACGACCAGCTGCTGGTCTATTACTGGTTCCCGCAGCGCGGCCGCATGCTCACCAACGAGTACCTCGTGAAGTGGTA
>CAUJIY010000014.1 GCA_963205295.1 Pseudomonadota bacterium | reverse complement strand
CGGCGCCGGCGCTGGCTGCCGAACCTGCACACGCACCGCTTCTGGCTCGAAAGCGAGAAGCGTTTCGTCAGCCTGCGGGTCTCCACCAAGGGCCTGCGCACCATCGACAAGCTCGGGCTCGAGAAGGTCGTCGCCGACCTGCGTGCCCGCGGCGAGCACGTCTGAGGACGACGCCATGGCAAGCAAGCGCGACAAGATCAAGCTGGTATCGACCGCCGACACCGGCCACTACTACACCACCAGCAAGAACAAGCGCCTGCACCCGGACAAGATGGAGGTCAACAAGTTCGACCCCGTCGTCCGCAAGTACGTCAAGTACAAGGAAGCGAAGATCAAGTAGCGCCGGTCGCGGCGCCCTCCGCTCCTCCTAGCGTCCCGCCACCGCCAGCGCCACCGCCGGCTGGGGCAGCCAGGCACGCAGCCGCGCGGAGAACTCCGCCAGCGCCGCGATGCCGCTCGCTTCTGCCCGGGTACACCAGTCGCGCAGCTCCGCGACCAGCCGCTCATTCGAAACGTTAGCCTGCTGCCAGACCTGCATGAGCTGGCGCCGATACTCGTGCGTCGTGGCAAGCACCTGGCTGCTCTCCAGGATGCGCGCCAGCCGCAGCCGTGATGCCTCGTCGAGCAGGCCCGGCCAGCGGGTCAGCAAGCGGGCGGCCCGGCGCAGCAGCACGTCACCGCGGCGCGAGCGCCGTTCGATGCGCAGCACGGGCATCGTCACGCGGCGGCTGAATTCGCGCAGCACGTGCATGCGGTTCTGGAGCACGGCGCGCAGCGTCAGCACGTCGACCGTACGCGGCTCGGCGGCGACATGCGGTGCGGGCGCGACGCGTGCGATCCGACACAGGCCGAGCGCCGTGAACAGCCGGATGTAGCACCAGCCGATGTCGAACTCGCCCCGGCGCAGCGCGAACCGCGCCGACGTCGGGAAGGCGTGGTGGTTGTTGTGCAGTTCCTCGCCGCCGATCAGCACACCGAAGGGCACGAGGTTGGTCGAGGCATCCTCGGTCTCGAAGTTGCGGTAGCCGACGGCGTGCCCGAGGCCGTTGATGACGCCGGCGGCGAAGAACGGCATCGCCAGCATCTGGAAGGCGAACATCGTGATGCCGCCCGCGCCGAACAGCAGCACGTCGATTCCCAGCATGGTGTAGACGCCCACCAGGCCGTGGCGATAGACGTTGTGCTCCAGCCAGTCGTCGGGCGTGCCGCGACCGTATTTCTCCAGGGTCGCCGCCCGGGCGGTCTCGAGGCGGTAGACCTCGGCGCCGCGCAGCAGGATGGTCTTCAGGCCATGGACGACCGGGCTGTGGGGATCGTCCGGTGTCTCGCAGAAGGCGTGGTGCTTGCGGTGCACGGCGACCCACTCGCGGGTGACCATGCCGGAGGTGAGCCAGATCCACAGCCGGAAGAAGTGGCGCAGCGCCGGATGCAGGTCGATCGCGCGGTGTGCCTGGTCGCGATGCAGATACAGGGTGACTGCCATCATGGAGACCTGGATGCAGCCGAAGGTGACCGCGATCCTGGCAACAGTGGACAGGCCGAGCAGGCCGTCGATGTGGTTCACAAGAAAATCGAGCATGTGCAGCAATGTCACCCGTCCGGGGAGGAGCCCTGACTATACCGGATCTCCGCAATATGTCCGTGGGAGGGGCGCCAGTCGCGACCCGGGGAGTCGCGACTGGCGTCGCTCCTACACGGGAAGGTGCCGCGAGCATCTGCTGTGGGAGGGGCGCAAGCCCCGACAGATGCCCGAGTCGCGACTCGCGTCGCTCCCACAGAGTCAGGGCCGAGCCCCGCCTGTGGGAGGGGCGCAAGCCCCGACCAGAGGGAGTCGCGACTGGCGTCGCTCCCACAGAGACAGCGGGTCGCATGGACGGCAGCCCGCCACGGGAAAAGGTGCTACAACGGCGCCCATGCCCGAACTGCCGGAAGTCGAGACCACGCGCCGCGGCCTCGCCCCGTGGCTCGAGGGGCAGCGGATCGAGGGGCTGGTCGTGCGCCAGCGGCAGCTGCGCTGGCCGATACCGCGCGAACTGCCGCGGCGGCTCGCCGGGCAGACGGTCACCGCCCTCGACCGGCGAGGCAAGTACCTGCTGATGCGTACCGGCGCCGGTACCGCGCTCATGCACCTCGGCATGTCGGGCAGCATGCGCATCCTGCCAGCCAGCACGACACCGGGCCGACACGACCACTTCGACCTCGTGCTCGACTCGGGCCGGTGCGTGCGCTTCACCGACCCGCGTCGCTTCGGTGCGCTGCTGTGGACGGCTCGCGACCCGCTGCGCCACCCGCTGCTCGCCACGCTCGGACCGGAGCCGCTCGGGCCGGGCTTCGACGGTGCGTACCTCTGGCAGCGCGCCCGCAGGCGCCGCGTGGCGATCAAGCCCCTGCTCATGAACGCCGCAGTCGTCGTTGGCATCGGCAACATCTACGCGAGCGAGGCGCTGTTCCGGGCGGGGATAGACCCGCGGCGGGCGGCGGGTCGCCTCTCCAGGACAGCGATGACGCGACTCACGGCGGCGGTTCGCGAAGTGCTGAGCGAAGCAGTGGCGCTCGGCGGTACGACGCTGCGCGATTTCCACGACGGCCACGGCGAGCCCGGCTACTTCAGCCGGCAGTTGCGGGTCTACGACCGCACCGGCGAACCCTGCCGGCATTGCGGCACGCCGGTACGACATCTCGTGCAGGGGCAGCGCTCGACCTGGTTCTGCCCGTCCTGCCAGCGCTAGTAGACCTGCCCGACGACCCGGCCGCGCGGGTCCATGCCCGCCTCGACGCGACCGGTGGCGAAGTCCCAGGTGACCACGTTCATGTTGCCGTAGTTGCGTTCGCTGCGCTGGAGCCGGTGCCCGCGCGCCTCGAGTGCCGCCAGCTCCCCGGGCGTGAAAGCGCCGTCCTCGTAGGTGACGACGTCGGGTTCGTACTGGTGGTGGAAGCGCTTGAGCGACACCATCGTGGCGGCATCGGCACCATCGAGCCACTGGAGTGTGGCAAGCAACACCATGCTGATGATGCGGCTGCCCCCGGGTGTGCCGACGACCGCCACACCGCGCGTCGATTCGAGGAACGTCGGGCTCATGCTCGAGAGCATGCGCTTGCCCGGGGCGATGGCATTGGCGCCGGCGCCGACGAGTTCGAACCAGTTGGCAGTGCCCGCCTTGACGGTGAAATCGTCCATCTCGTTGTTGAGCACCACACCCGTGCCGGGCGGCATGAAGGTCGCGCCGTACCAGGTGTTGATCGACAGCGTACCGCCAACACGGTTGCCGGCCGCGTCGATGATCGAAAAGTGCGTGGTGTCGCGCCCGTCGCTGCCATCGGTGTCGATCGCCGCGAGCGACGCGCTCGGCGTGGCCCGGTCGAGGCGGATGGAACTGCGCAGGCCGGCCGCATAGAACGGGTGCACCAGCTGCTCGACCGGAACCGCAACGAAATCCGGATCGCCGAGGTAGATGCTGCGGTCCCGGTAGGCGCGGCGCATCGCTTCGATCAGCAGGTGCTTGCGGGCGGCACCGTCGAGGGCGCCGAGGTCGTAGCCGGCGAGGATGTTGAGCATCTGCACCAGGCCGACCCCCCCGGCCGAGGGCAGCGGCGCGGACACCAGCGTGGTGCCGCGGTAGCTCCCGCGCAGCGGCTCACGCTCGCGCACGCGGTAGCCGGCGAGATCCTCGGGCGCCCAGATGCCACCGGCCGCGCGCACGCCGGCCACGAGCCTCTCGGCGGTCTCGCCGCGGTAGAACCCATCGAAGCCCTTGGTGGCCAGCCGGTGCAGAGTGGCCGCAAGCTCGGGCTGGCGGATCACGGCACCCTCGGCCGGGATCGCGCCGCCCGGGTAGAAAGTGGCCATGAAGGCCGGCGACTTTTCGGCAACCTGACGCCGGAAGCGCAGGCCGAGCGTCATGCGCACATGCGCCGGCACCCCTTCTTCGGCAAGCCTGATCGCCGGGGCGAGGCTGCGCGCGAGCGGCAGCCGGCCGTAGCGGCTGGCGATGTGCACCAGCGCCGCAGGCTCGCCTGGAATGCCGGCGGCGAGCGGGCCGTCGAGCGACAACCCGGCCACCGGGTTGCCGGCGGCGTCGAGGTACATGCCCGGCGTCGCCGCGGCAGGGGCGACCTCGCGTCCGTCGACGAACACGTCGCGGTCGGATTTCGCCAGGTGCAGCAGCCAGAAGCCGCCGCCGCCGAGTCCCGAGGCATAGGGCTCAACGACCGCAAGCGCCGCGCTCACCGCCACGGCGGCGTCGAACGCGTTGCCGCCGGAAGCGAGGATCTCCTCACCTGCGGCCACCGCGAGCGGGTGTGCCGCGGCGATTGCCGCATTGGCGGGCTGCCTGCGCGCCGCGGCATCTGCCGGTGCGACCAGCACCACAGCGAGCAGGAGGGCGCAGCAAAGCCGGGTGTGCTGGTGGAACGGAAACATCGGCATGCCTCGTGTGCGCCAGCCTGCGCCGTTCAACCCTTGCCGAAACGCCGGGCGAGGGCGCGGGCGACCAGCGGATGCACGAAGGCCGTGACGTCACCACCGAGCGCCGCCACTTCGCGCACCAGCGTCGAAGAGATGAAGGTGTGCTGTTCGACGGGTGTCATGAACACCGTCTCGACCTCGGCCTGCAGGTGGCGGTTCATGCTGGCGAGCTGGAACTCGTACTCGAAGTCGGAAACCGCCCGCAGGCCGCGGATCACGACGCCCAGCTGGTGCGCGCGGGCGTATTCGACGGTCAGGCCGGTGTAGCCGTCGACGGTGACGTTCGGCAGGTCGGCCAGCACCTGCCGGGCAAGGCTCAGGCGCTCGTCGAGCGGAAACAGGGGCGTCTTGTGGGGGCTGGCCGCGATGGCCACGACCACGCGGTCGAATATGCGCGCCGCGCGCTGCACCAGGCCGTAGTGGCCGTTGGTGACCGGGTCGAAGGTTCCCGGGTACATGGCGCCTGTCGGCACGACGCGTCTCCTCGCTTCAATCCTCACCCGTGCAGCACACCAGCGCGAAACGCACCTGGCCTGCGGTCTTCTCCCGCAGCACACTCCACCGCGGCGGCAGTGGCGGCAGCTCCTCGCGGCGCGGCATTTCGAGGTAGACGCGCGCGCCGGCGGCGAGCCAGCCGTGGTCGAGCAGTGTACACAAATCCCCGAGATCGACCGTGCCGAAGGGCGGATCGAGGAACACCAGGTCGAACGGCTGCGGCGCGCCGGCGAGGAATCTCCGCGCATCTCCCGTCACGACCCGGCCGGCGCTGCCATCGAGGCGCTGCAGGCTCGCTTCGAGCTGGCGCGCAGTGGCGGCATCGGCCTCGACGAAGCACGCGGTGGCGGCGCCCCGCGACAGCGCCTCGAGACCGAGCGCACCGGTACCCGCGAACAGGTCGAGGCAGTGCATGCCGGGCAGCAGCGGCGCGAGCCAGTTGAAGAGCGTCTCGCGCACGCGGTCGGGGCTCGGCCGCAGGCCGGGCGCGGCGGGCACGGGCAGCCGCCGGCCGCGCCACGCACCGCCGATGATGCGCACCTCCCCGGGTGGCCCGTGCCCCGCCCTCGTCTTCGACACGCCGACACCTCGCTGCCCGCCGAGGCGACTTTGTAGCAGAAACCGCGGGCGCCAGCCGATGATCGGCACGGCGGGACCGGTTACCATGCGCGCCATGACCGAGTCCCCTGCCGCCCGGAGCGCACCGCGAGCCGGGTTCTTCCAGCGCCTGAAGCAGAAGCTCAACCGCGGGCTCGGCCTCGGCGTGGCGCTCGACTGGCTGGTCGGACGCAAGCTCGACGAATCGGTGGTCGCCGAGCTCGAGGACCAGCTGCTCGCTGCCGACGTCGGCATCGAGACCACCGAGCACATCGTCGCCGGCCTGCGCCGGCGCCTCGGACGCGAGGCGGTGCCGGATGCCGACGGCGCCCGCACCGCCCTGCAGGAGGTCCTCGCCGAGGTGCTGCGCCCGCGCGCGCAGCCGCTCGAGATCGACCGCGAGCGGCGCCCGTTCGTGATCCTGATGATCGGCGTCAACGGCTCCGGCAAGACCACGACGATCGGCAAGCTCGCGCGGCGCTACAAGGCGGAGGGACTGAAGGTGCTGCTCGCTGCCGGCGACACCTATCGCGCGGCCGCCATCGAACAGCTGCAGGCCTGGGGCGCGCGCAACGACGTGCCGGTGGTCGCGCAACAGCCCGGCGCGGACTCGGCCGCCGTGATCTTCGACGCCATCCAGGCCGCGCAGGCCCGCGGCGTGGACGTGGTGCTGGCCGACACCGCCGGGCGGCTGCAGAACCAGGCCGGACTCATGCAGGAGCTGGCCAAGGTGGTGCGCGTGGCCGGGCGGCTCGACCCCACGGCGCCGCACGAGAAGATGCTGGTGCTCGACGCGAGCCTCGGCCAGAACGCCATCAGCCAGGCCGTGCAGTTCCACCAGGCCGTCGGCCTGACCGGCATCACCATGACCAAGCTCGACGGCGGCGGCAAGGGCGGCGTGCTGCTCACGCTCGCCGACCGGCTCGACGTGCCGTTCCGGTACGTCGGCGTCGGCGAGGATGCGGCCGACCTCGACGTGTTCGACGCCGGGCAGTTCGCGGCGGCACTCGCCGGGACCACGACCGTCCGCTGAAGACGCGCGATGATCCGCCTCGACCAGATCACCAAGCTCTATGCCGGCGGCCGCGAAGCGCTGCGCGATGTGACGCTGGAGATTTCCCCAGGCGAGCTGATCTTCCTCACCGGCCACTCGGGCGCCGGCAAAAGCACGATCCTCAAGCTGCTGGCCCTCGTGGAGCGACCGACCCGCGGCCAGCTCCTCGTCGACGGACGCAACGTCGGGCGCCTGCCGCCGGCCGACATCCCGGCCTACCGGCGCCAGGTCGGCATGGTGTTCCAGGACCACAAGCTGCTGGAGGACCGCTCGGCATTCGACAACGTGGCCCTGCCGCTGGTCATCGCCGGCCTGACGCGGCGTGACCTCGAGAAGCGCGTGCGCGCTGCGCTCGACCAGGTCGGCCTGCTCGACAAGGAGCGCCAGCCGCCGCGCCAGCTCTCGGCCGGCGAGCAGCAGCGGGTCGGCATCGCGCGGGCCGTGGTGGCGCATCCGCGGCTGCTGATCGCCGACGAACCCACCGGCAACCTCGATGCCGAGCTGTCGCTCGAGATCATGCAGCTCTTCCGCCGCTTCAACGAGGTCGGCGTGACGATGGTGATTGCCACTCACGACCTGGCGCTCGCCGGTCGCATCAACGGCCGTCATGTCGTGCTCCACAAGGGCCAGATCCGCAGCGACGAACCGGGCGTCCGCGCGGATGTCCGGCCCGGCAGCTGAACGCATGGGAGCGTGGCTCACACGGCATCTGCAAAATGCGCTGGCCGCGCTCGGCCAGCTCAGCCGCGCGCCGGTCGCCACGGCGCTCACGGTGACGGTCATCGGTATCGCCCTCGCCCTGCCCGCCGGGCTGCTGGCCGCCGTGCAGGGTGCGCAGCGTGTCGCCGGCAGCTGGGAGGACATCCGCGACTTCTCGGTGTACCTCAAACCCGGCAAGCCGCTCGAGGCCGCACGCGACCTGGCACGCGAGATCGGCAAGCACGAAGCGGTAGCCGAGACCCGCGTCGTCACCGCCGACGATGCGATGGCGGAGTTCACCGAGGACCCCGGCCTCGGCGATGCGCTGCGCTCGCTCGGGCACAATCCGTTGCCGCACACCGTCGTCGTGCGCCCCACGGCACAGGCCTCGACCGCGAGCCTGGACGCGCTGCGGGCGAAACTCGAGGCACGCCCCGAGGTCGACCTCGTACAACTCGACACGCAGTGGCTGGCGCGGCTGGCCGCGATCCTCGACTTCGTGCGCCGCGCGATCTGGATCGGGGCAGCGCTGCTGGTTGCAGCGGTGATCATGATAGTCGGCAATACGATCCGCCTCGACATCCAGAACCGGCGTCAGGAGATCGAGGTCTCGAAGCTCCTCGGCGCCACCGACGCGTTCGTGCGCCGGCCGTTCCTGTACATCGGCTTCTGGTACGGCCTGCTCGGTGGGCTGGTGGCGCTGCTCCTGCTCGGCGCCGGCGCGCTGGTCCTGCGTCCACCGCTGGAACGCCTCCTGCAGGTTTACGGCACCACGCTCGGCGGTTTCGGCCTGCCCGCCCCGGCGGTGCTGGCGGTGATCGCCGGCGGCCTTGCGGCGGGCTGCGCTGGCGCCTGGATTGCTGTCGGCCGGCACCTGAGCGAGATCCAGCCACGCGTATAACAAGCTGTTTTAACAGCTTATTTTCATAGGTCATCGAACGGAACCGGATCTCGGTTTAGCACTCTAATCGCGTGAGTGCTAAGATCGTTCGGCAAGGAGGTTCCTGGTCCATGACGACAGCGTTGGTTTCCCATCCGCGTGATTTCGCCCTGGCCGGGCCAATCGGCAGCCTCGATGCCTATGTCCAGGCCGTCAACTCGATCCCGGTGCTCGGGCCGGCGGAGGAGCAGGCCCTTGCGCGGCGTTTCCACGACCAGCAGGACCTCGATGCCGCCCGTGATCTGGTGCTCGCGCACCTGCGCTTCGTGGTGCACATCGCCCGCGGATATTCGGGCTACGGGCTACCGCTCGGCGACCTGGTCCAGGAGGGCAATGTCGGCCTGATGAAGGCCGTCAAGCGCTTCGACCCACGGGTCGGCGTACGCCTGGTGTCGTTTGCCGTGCACTGGATCCGCGCGGAGATTCACGAGTTCGTGCTGCGTAACTGGCGCATGGTGCGTGTTGCCACCACCAAGGCGCAGCGCAAGCTCTTCTTCAACCTGCGCCGTGCCAAGACCAATCTCGGCTGGCTCACCCGCGACGAAACCGAGGCCATTGCCCGGGATCTCGGCGTGCCCGCACGGGAAGTGACCGAGATGGAGCAGCGCCTCGCCGGACACGATGTCGTCTTCGACCCGCTGCCGGACAACGAGGACGAGAGCCCGGTTGCCCCGGCGTACTACCTGCCAGCGCCCGATGGCGACCCGGCCGCGGCGCTGGAAGCCGACGACTGGCAGGAGCAGTCCAGTGAGCGGCTGCGTGCAGCTCTCGACCGTCTCGATGAGCGCAGCCGTGAAATCATCCAGGCGCGCTGGGTGATCGAGAAGAAGGCGACGTTGCAGGACCTGGCTGAGCGTTTCGGTATTTCCGCCGAGCGTGTGCGCCAGATCGAGAAGCAGGCCTTGAGCCAGCTGCGCGGCGCGCTCACCCGCTGAGGCCGACAGAACCCGCAGGAGCGGCGTCAGCCGCTCCTGCGGTACGGGCCGTTGTCTCAGGTCGTCAGCGGCACGATCGTGATCTCGACGCGTCGGTTCTGCGCCTTGCCCTCCGGCGTAGCGTTGCTGGCCACCGGGCGGCTCTCGCCGGCACCAACGGTGAGGAAACGATCACCGCGGATCTGCCGCGAGACCAGGTAGGCCACCACGCTGCTCGCACGTCGCTCCGACAACTGCTGGTTGTAAGCGTCGCTGCCATCGCTGTCCGTATGGCCGGCGACCTCCACCATCGTCTTGTCGAACTCCTTGAGCACGAGCCCGACCGAGTCGAGCACCGGGTAGAACGATGCACTGATGTCGGCGCTGTTCACCGCGAAGGTAATGTTGCCCGGCATGTTCAGCGTGATGTTCTCACCGTTCGGCCCGGTCCGGGTGACGCTCACACCGGTACCCTGCAGACGGGCGCGCAGCGCCGCATCCTGGCGGTCCATGTAATTGCCGACGGCACCACCCGCCACGCCACCGACGCCGGCGAGGATCAGGGCCCGCTTCTTGCGTTCGGCCGAGTCGTCACCGGTGATCAGGCCGATGGCGGCACCCGTGGCCGCGCCGATGGCGGCGCCTTTGGTGGTCTTGTTGACCTTCTGCTCACCCGTGTACGGGTCGGTGGTCTGCATGTACTCGCAGCCTGCCATCAGCGCCATCGCGCCGAGCATTCCGACCAGACCAATTTTCCGCATCTCGCAACGCATCAGCATGGAAAAAATCTCCTGAAAACAATGTAGCCCCGGCGGGGCCTCCTTATGGCAGAAACGGCATCGGCCGGCAAATTCCCGCACCCTGTCGCCGGGCCACCGGCCTGTTGCCGAAAGCCGCCGTACGTCGTACGGTCAGAGACATGACCCGGGCCAGCGCCTACCTCGCCGCGTATGCCGCCGATCATCAGAACCCGGTGAACTGCCGGCTGCACACGATCTGTGTCCCGATTATCGTCGTCAGCCTGCTTGGACTGCTGTGGTCGGTGCCGGTTCCGGTGGCGATGCAGGGACTCCCGCCTTACGTGAACTGGGCCGGCGTCACGGTCGTCGCCGCGCTGCTGTGGTACCTGCACCTTGCGCCCAGGCTGGCGCTCGGCATGACGGTGGCGGCTGTGCCCGCACTCGCCATCGTCGCTGCGCTCGATCGGCTTGCGACCCCGCTGTGGCTGAGCAGCACGCTCCTGTTTCTCGCCGCCTGGATTGGCCAGTTCGTCGGCCATGCGTTCGAAGGTCGACGCCCGTCGTTCCTGCGTGACCTGCACTTCCTGCTGATCGGCCCGCTGTGGGTGGTGAGCGGGTTCCTTGCGCGCCTGGGAATCCGTACCTAGGCCGGACATCGACGCCCCGACGCCAGCCAGAAAAAAGGGCACCCGGTTTCCCGGGTGCCCTGAAGCCGCGCGGCCGGCGAAGCAGCCGACCGGCGTCTGAAAACCCACGGCGCGAATTGATACACGATCGCGCCGGCGGCTGGCAAACTTCGCGCTGTTCGCGGGCGCGCGCCGATTGCATGCGTTTCTCCGGAATGCCGCCTAAGCCATTGCCCGCGCGACTGGAGACAGCAGCATGAACGACTCCTGGTGGCTGACATGACCCGGCGCAACAGCCCCTGGACCACGCTTTCCGTGCGCAAGGTCTATGGCAATCCCTGGCTCGAGCTGTGGGAGGAACGCTGCCTCGATCCGGCCGGCAAGCCGGCGCTCTACGGCAGGGTCAGCTTCCGCAGCAAGGCTGTCGGCATCATCCCGCTCGATCGCGAGGAGCACACCTGGCTGGTCGGCCAGTTCCGCTACTGCCTCGGCCAGTACTCCTGGGAAATCCCCATGGGCGGCTCACCGCATCCGGCACCCGTCCTCGATTCCGCCCGGCGCGAGCTGCGCGAGGAAACCGGCCTCACGGCACAGCGCTGGGAGCAGATCCTGTTCGTCCACACCAGCAACTCGGTGACGGACGAGGAAGGCTACGTGTTCGTCGCCGAAGATCTGGAACAGGGCGCGCCGGAACCGGAGTCGACCGAGGACATCACCGTGCAACGACTGCCCGTGCGCGAGGCGATCCGCATGGCGATGGACGGGCGCATCACGGACGCGCTCAGCGTGGCCGGCCTGCTGCGGCTCGCGCTGCTGCGGGGCTGGCAGTGACGCGGCCCGGGTGCCAGCGGCGGTTGAAGCGCCCCGGGACGCCTGCGATGATCTGCCGCCATGGAGCGTGAAGCCGACATCCGCCGCATCCTCGACTTCTGGTTCTCGAAGCAGGAACTCAGCGCACCGCAGATCGACAGCCGCATGGAACGCTGGTTCGGCGCCGATCCGGCCCAGGACCAGCAGATCGGCCGTGAGTTCGGCGAGCTGGTGTCCCTGGCGCTGGACGGACGGCTCGACGCCTGGGCGGCCACCGCCGAAGGCCGGCTGGCACTGATCCTGCTGCTCGACCAGTTCTGCCGCAACATCCACCGCGGCACGCCACGTGCTTTCGCCGGCGACCGGCAGGCGCTGAAGCTCTGCGTCGAGGGCTCGATGGGCAACGAGTACAAGACGCTGTCGCCGGTGCAACGCGTGTTTTTCTTCATGCCGCTGCAACATGCCGAATCGCTGAGTGTGCAGGAGAAGTCGGTCCGGATCTTCAACGCGCTGGCCGAGAGCGTCTCCGAGACGCTGAAGGAAACCTTTCTCACCTTCGCGCATTTTGCCGAGCTGCACCGTGACATCGTCGAGCGCTTCGGCCGCTTTCCGCACCGCAACCGCCACCTCGGCCGTGCCAACACGCCCGAGGAGGAGGCCTATCTCGCCGCCGAGGGTCCGACCTTCGGCCAGTAGCGGCGAGCGCAACGGAGGTCACTCCCGATGCACCACCAGACCGCGCGCCGCGTCGCCATCGTCGGTGGCCTGCGCATCCCGTTCTGCCGCGCCCACACGGGCTACGCCGAAGCCTCCAACCAGGACATGATGACCGCGGTCCTCGCAGGGCTCGTCGCCAGGTACCGGCTGGCCGGCGAAGTGCTCGGCGATGTCTCCCTCGGTGCGGTGATCAAACACTCGCGCGACTGGAACCTCGCGCGTGAGTGCGTGCTCGGCAGCGGACTCGACGCGAGGACGCCGGCGTTCGACATCCAGCGCGCCTGCGGCACCAGCCTGGAAGCCGCGATCCTGATCGGCAACAAGATCGCCCTCGGCCAGATCGATGCCGGCATCGCCGGCGGCACCGACACGATCAGCGACACGCCCATCGTCTACCCGGACGAGTACCGGCGCATCCTGCTGCGCAGTTTCCGCGGCCGGACTGCCCTGGACCGGATCCGGCCCTGGTCCGGCCTGCGCCCGCGCCATTTCCGTCCCAGCCTGCCGGGTGTGGTCGAACCACGCACCGGCCTGTCGATGGGCGAGAGCACGGAGCTCACCGCAAAGAGCTGGGGCATCACCCGCCAGGCCCAGGACGAGCTCGCACTCGCCAGCCACCAGGCCGCCGGACGCGCCTGGGACGAAGGTTTCTACACCGAACTCGTCATGTCCTGGCGCGGTGTACGCGAGGACAACAATGTTCGCCGCGACTCGAGCCTCGAGAAGCTCGCGAAACTCAAGCCGGCCTTCGACCGTGGCCCACAGGGCACCATGACCGCGGGCAACAGCACCCCGCTCACCGACGGAGCCGCTGCGGTCCTGCTCGCTTCGGAGGAATGGGCGGCACGCCGGGGGCTACCGGTGCAAGCCTGGCTGCGATACGGCCAGGTCGCGGCCGTCGACTTCGTGAAGACCGAAGGCCTGCTGATGGCCCC
>CAUJIY010000013.1 GCA_963205295.1 Pseudomonadota bacterium | reverse complement strand
TCGACGATGCTGCCGGTCGGGAACATGCCGAGTGCCTGCACGAACTGCTCGACCAGTTCCTTCTGGAACTGCACGCCCGCCATCGAGTTCAGTTCGCGGATGGCGTCGTAGGTGGAGCGTGCCCTGGCCCATGGCCGGTGGCTGGTCATGGCGTCGTAGCAGTCGACGATTCCGCCGATACGCGCGAAGACCGGAATCTCGCTGCCCTTCAGCCCGCCGGGATATCCCGAGCCGTCGTGGCGCTCGTGGTGGCCGCCGATCATGGTCAGCACGTCGTGGTCGATACCGGGTGTGGAGCGGACGATGTCGAGGCCATGGGCGACGTGCTCGCGTACCGCCTCGACCTGCGCGGCCGAGAACTTGCCCGGGTGGGCGATCAGGTCTTCCCGAAGCCGGGCCTTGCCGATGTCGAGCAGCATGCCGCCTGCGGCGAGCTTGTCGAGTCCGCCGCGGTCGAAGCCGAGGTGCCGGCCGAGGATCACGGCCCACACCGCGGTCGCGATCGAGTGGTGGTACGTGTACTCGTCGCGCTTGCGCAGGGCCACCAGCCATGCCATCGCGTCCTGATTGCGCAGGATGCTGTCGATCATCGGCCGCACGGCCGTCTGCACCTGTGCGGCGTCGATGCCCGCGCCTGCGCGGACCTGCGCCAGGACTTCCTGCACGGTCACCACCGCGGCGTCGTAGGCGCGTACGGACTGCGGGGCCTCGACGCGCGTGGCCACGGTATTGTCGTACTCGTGTTGACCGGCGAGCGCTCCGGCAATGAGGGTGGCCGGATCGGGTCGCGGGGCGGCGTGGCTGCTACGGTCGGCTGCCGACGGCGGCGAAGCGGTGGCCCCGGCGCTGTCGTTGGCGGCCACGCCGTGACGGGTGGCGATGGCCTTCAGGACCTGCTCGCGTGGCAGGGTGCCGCGGGCCACGTCGACGTAGACGTGCCGGCAGTACTGGCGCAGCAGCTCGAGTTCGCGGTCCTCGCGGATCTCGAAGCCCTGGAACAGGAACGGTGTCTCGAGCCACGGGCGGTCGAGCTCGGCGACGTACATGCCCCGTGCGAGGTTGGCCGTATCTATCTTGCTCCGCTCGAACAGCAACGTAGCGCCCAGTCGTGCCGTGACGAAAGCCGCCCGGGCATGATAGCGGCGGGGGGTCGGCGTGCCGTGGTAGAGATCACAGTCCGGGGCTTTCCCGCCGCCGCGGTGACCGCGGTCGCAGGCCGGAGCCCCCGGTTGCGGATCGCGCGGGTCGACGCCCGGGCGCGGGTGGCCAGGCCGGGCCCCGACGTGGTCAGCTGCGGCAGGTCATTGCCCGCGCCGCGGGCTCGTGCAGAATCACGACCTGGCTCTGCCATGGCGGGCAGCGCGGGCCGGTGCTGCAATGGAGAGAACATCGTGAACGGTATGGTCGTCCTGATGGTGGTGGTGCCCTTCCTGCTGGCGGCGGCGTGCTTTGGCCCGAGCTACCTGCTGGCGCTGAGACGCAACCGGCAGCTCGCCGTGAGTGCGCCCGAGACACTGACCTACACTTGGGGCTATTTCCTCGGCTACAGCGGCATCGGCACCGGGCTGTTCATCGTGCTCGCCGGGCCGGTGATGATGGTCACCGGCTTCTACGGCGACTGGGCCTGGCCGGTGATGATCTACGGCGTCGGGCTGGTGATCGCCAGCTACGGTGTACTGACCCGCACGCGCTGGGGCTGGCTGGTCCATATCCCGCTCAGCCTCAACATGGGGCTGTGGGCTTTCAACAGCGTGTATTTCTCCAACCGCTGGCGCGAGTTGCCCTGGCGCTGAGCGGCCCGCGCACGGCCGGATCAGCAGCGGATCGCGGCGGCGTGCAGGTAGCGCGCCACGCGGCGCTTGGCCTCGATATCGTGGTAGATCGCCTGTGCGGCGGCGGTCGGGATGCCGAGGCTCGCCGCCAGCCGGTCTGGCGGCTCGCCATGTTCGTACGCCCACAGCGCCAGGTCCATCTGCGGATAGGGCAGGCCGAAGTAGAACTCGTCCTGGCCCTGCGGCAGGCTGTAGGTGTCGGTGGTCGGTACGGCATTGCAGATGGCTTCGGGCAGCCCGAGGTGGCGGGCCAGGGCGTAGACCTGCGTCTTGTAGAGGTGCGCGATCGGCTTGATGTCGGCCGCGCCGTCGCCGTTCTTGACGAAGAAGCCCTGGTCGTACTCGAGCCGGTTCGGCGTGCCGACGACGGCGTAGTTCAGGCGGTCGGCGTGGTAGTACTCGAGTGTCTTGCGCACGCGCTGCTTGAAGTTGGTGGCGGCGACCATCTGCAGGTAATGCCGCAGCTCCAGCCGCGCCTCGCTCAGTTCGCCGGCAGGGCTGCGCATGACGATGCGGAAATGGTTGTAGCGGCCCTCGAGGCCGCCGGCGATGACGATCTTGTAGCGCCAGCCCGGCCCGTACTGCGGGCACACGGCGTGGCAGACCTCGTCCTGGCTGCGGTAGCAGCCGAGGGCCTCAAGCGCCGGGGCGATGTCTTCGACACGGTGTTCGATGCCGAGGTGCGCGGCGAGCGCACGCCCGCGCGCAGTGCTCTCCGGTGCCGTCACGCGTTCGGGCAGCAGCAGGCCGAGCACGCGGCGCGGCCCGACGGCGGCGACCGCGAGTGCGGCGCTGACCGAACTGTCGATGCCGCCGGAGATCGCCACCACCAGCCCGCGCCGGTTCAGGTCGTGCGCCAGCGCGTGGCGCAGGGCGGCGGCGATGCGCCCGACCTCGCTGGCGTAGTCGAGCGCGAAGATGGCCTGCGGCTCGAGTGCCGTGACCGGGCCGCTCATGGGGTACGCTCCACGCCGAGCAGGAAGCGGCGCACCTTGCCCGATCCGGTTTTCGGCAGCTCGCTCACGAACGCGACCGCCTTCGGTACTTTGTAAGTCGCGAGTTCAGCGCGACAGTGGGCCTGCACCCGCCGCTCATCGAGCGTGGCATCGGGCGCGAGGACGACGAAGGCCTTGATGGTTTCACCGAGGGTCTCGTCGGTGACGCCAGCCACCGCGCACTCGACCACGCCCGGCAGCTCGGCGATCACCTGCTCGATCTCGACGGGACTCACGCGGTGCGCGCCGGTCTTGATGAAATCCGAGCGCCGGCCGGTGAGGGTGAGAAAGCCGTCCGCATCGAGCGTGCCGACGTCGCCCGTGTGCAGCCAGCCGTCGCGCAGCACGCGCGCGGTGGCCGTGCCATCGTGCCAGTAGCCGAGCATGACGCTGTCGCCGCGCACGCAGACCTCGCCGGGCGTGCCGGGCGGTACCGGCTGGTCGTGCTCGTCGCGGATCTGCAGTTCGAGTCCGGCAACCGCAATGCCGACCGAGCCCGGCTTGTCCGCACGTCGCCCGGGTGGCAGCCAGGTGATGCGGGCGGTCGCTTCGGTCTGGCCATACATCAGGTAGATCTCTGCGCCGGGCAGGGCGGCTGCCAGGCGCGAGGCGAGCGCTGGCGGCATGGCACCGCCGGCCTGCGTGACGTGGCGCAGGGCGGTCAGGTCGTAGGCGGCGAAGTCCACCCGCTGCAGCAGCAGGGCGAAGGTGGAGGGCACGCCGAAGAGTCCGGTGACGCGTTCGCGCACCAGCGTCTCCAGCACCAGTTGCGGGTAGGTGAGCGAGTTCTCGAGCACCAGCGCGGCGCCGGCAGTGAGGTGGGTATGCAGCACCGAGTTGCCGTAGGCGTAATAGAACGGCAGCACGCAGCCGCCGATGTCGTGCTCGTCGAGTGGCAGGTAGGCGAGGATGGCCCGCGTGTTGGTGACGAGATTGCGGTGGCTGAGCGTGACACCGCGCGGGGCACCGGTTGTGCCCGAGGTGTAGAGGATCGCGGCCGGCTGGGCGGCGCTCACGACCGGCCCGGTGTCCTGTGTCGCGGCGCTGGCAAGCAGCGCATCCCACGCCAGGGCACCGGCCGGGACAGCAGGGGCCGGGCGCGCATCGGGAGCGAGCAGCACCTGGCGCTGCTGCGGGTTTGCGCCGGCCAGGGCGGCGACCTCCGGGTGTCCGGCAGCGGCGACCAGCAGGCGCGCCCCGCAATGCGCGAGGCAGCGCGCGAGTTCGCGGCCGCGCTGCGCCGTGTTCAGCGGCACCACCACGGCGCCGGCCTTGAGCGCGGCGTACCAGGCGGTGACATAGGCAGGGGAGTTGTCGAGCAGCAGGGCAATGCGCTCGCCGGGTTCGATGCCGAGCGCAACGAAGGCGTTGGCGAGGCGCACGATGTCGGACCAGAGCGTGGCATAGGACACGCGCCGTGGACCCTGGATCAGCGCCGGCCGCTGTCCATGCTGTGTGGCCACGGCGCGCAGGGCGTCGACCAGGCTGGCCGGGGCATCAGCTGGCAGGGTGGCGTTCATCGCGTCAGGCTCATCACGGAACGGACCGGCCTCTGTGCGGGCCTCGTTGCGCGCCAGGAGCACGGCGGCGCCTCAGCTCAGCTTGCGGTGCACGTACTCGGCGATACGCCGCACCGAGTCGAGGTTGGCCGGGATCATCTCCTCGTCGGCAACCTGGATGCCGAAAGTCTCCTCGAGGTACAGGATGACTTCCAGCATGCCGGTGGAGTCGATCAGGCCGCGCTCGAGGAACGAATCCTCGGGCCCGAGCAGGCTCCGGTCCGTGCTGAACAGGAAGTTCTCGAGGATGTACTGTTGCACCTGCTCGTCGACGACCATGATGCGCCCCGGCCCTTGTTGTCCCGTACACCGCTCTTGCAGGCGGCAATGTGGGATTCTAGCCGGTCCCGGGCGCGGCACCGGTGACGGGTTCCACAAAAAGCCGGTGCCAGACCTGCGTGGACAGGACGCCGATGAAGGTCATGCTGTCCTTCTGGCTAACCGCCTTCCCGGCGCGCACCTTGCGCCACAGCAGTGCGACCCGTTCCGGATCGAAATACCCGGCCCGGTGCAACGCGCCGGGGGCCAGCGCATCCTCGACGAAGCCGATGCCTTCGGCCGCAAATATCTGCCCGTCCGGGGTACGGTAGGGCTGCTTCGGGCGCGCCAGCACGCCGGACGGCAGCAGCGGGGCAACGGCGCGTTTCAGCAGGTGCTTCTCGTCGAGTACGCGCATCTTCAGGCGCGGGTCGAGAGTCGCGGCGAACTCGATGACGCGGTGATCGAGGTAGGGGAAACGACCTTCGACGCTGTTGGCCATCAACATGCGGTCGCCCTGCGTGGCGAGCAGGTAGTTGGCCATCAGGGTCTTCGCTTCGACGTACTGCGCCTGGACGAAGGGGTCCCAGCGGGCGTAGCCGGCGGGCAGGGCGGAGGCGAGCACGCTCACGGGATCGGCCGGCGAGCGGCTGCGCATCGTCCCGGAATACAGGAGTTTCGCCTGAGCTGTCGAACGCCAGCGCGGAGCGTGGGCGAAAAACGCCGCGGTGGTCGCGTCCAGTCCGCTGCCGAAGAACGCCTCGCTGTAGGCCTGGCCGCGCGCGGCGGTGATGTCGAGGTAGGGATACAGGCGCTGCAGCAGCCGGGCGCGCCAGGCGGAGTCCGGCCGCCGGGCCCAGAACCGGCGGATCTTGGCTTCCTTGAAGAGATCGTAGCCACCGAGCACCTCGTCGGCACCCTCGCCGGTCAGCACCACCTTGCAGCCATGCGCGTGGGCAAGCCCGGAGAGCGCGAGCATCGGTACCGGGGCGCAACGCAGGAACGGGGTCTCGGCGCGCCACACCGCACGCTCGAAACCGGCGCGGATGTCCTCGCTGGTCACCTGCACCACGTGCTGGCGCACGCCAAAATGCCGGGCCACATCCTGCTGGTGCCGGCTCTCGTCGAAGCGTGCATCGGCGAAGGCGAGCGAGTACGTCTCCGGGTGCACGCCGGCCGCACAGGCCAGCCCGACGAGGGCGCTCGAATCGAGTCCACCGGAGAGGTAGGCCCCGACCGGCACGTCGGCGCGCAGGCGGATGCGGGTCGCGTCGGCAAGCAGGTCACGGAGCGTTGCCGCGTGGTCGGCGGCGCTGCCCGGCAGGTAGTCGCCGGGCTCACGAAACGGCCAGTCCCACCAGCGCTCGACGCGCACGCTCCCTTCCTCGGCGATGAGCCGGTGCCCGGGATCGAGCTGCGCGATGCCTTCGAACAGCGTGGCGCTGCCGACCGCAGACCAGAAAGTGAAGACCTGGTCGAGCGCCGTGAGGTTGGGGCGCGGCCTGGCCGGCAGGGCGGCGAGGATCGCCTTGATCTCCGAGCCGAACAGCAGCCGGTCGCCCGCGCGGCTGTGGAACAGCGGCAGGATCCCGGTGCGGTCGCGTGCCAGCACCAGGCGGCGGCGGCGCTCGTCCCACAGCGCCAGCGCGAACTGGCCGTTCAGCGGTTCGAGGAAGTCGAGCCCGTGTTCCTCGTAAAGGTGCACCAGCACCTCGGTGTCGGTGCGGGTGCGGAAGTGGTGGCCGGCACGCTCGAGCCCAGCGCGCAGCTCGACGTAGTTGAAGATCTCGCCGTTGAACACTACCTGGACGTTGCCGTCCTCGTTGGCGATGGGCTGGGCACCGCCGTCGATGTCGATGATCGACAGGCGCGCGTGCGCAAGGCCAACCCGGCCGCCGCCGCCGAGATACGTGCCATGGCCGTCGGGGCCGCGGCTGGCGAGGGGCGCGAGCATGCGTGCGAGCGTGGCGGGCTCCACGGGGGCTGCGTCGCGCAGCTCGAAGATGCCTGCAATGCCGCACATGGTCTGCGATATCCGTGACTGACCCGGGCGTGGTCAGCTCAGCAGGGCGCCGCCGGAGACCAGGTAGCGGAAACCGGCGGGGCTGCAGTCGCTGCCGATGCCGAGGCGGGGTACGCGAAAGCGGTCGGTGGCGGCCGTGACCGCACCGGCGTCGGCGACGAAGGCCGCCTCGAAACCGGCGTCGATCGCCATCTGGCGGTGGCTGTCATCGAAATCCGCGCTGCCGCCGTAGGGGTAGGCGAAGTAGCGTGCGTCGATGCCGTGTGCGGCCAGTGCCGCGCGGCTGCCGACGATCTCGGCACGTGCGGCGTCGGGTGCCAGTGCCGACAGCATCGGGTGGCTGACGGTGTGGGCGCCGATGGTGACCCACGGTGAGGCGGCGAGCGTGGCCAGTTCGTGCCAGTCGAGCGGGCTCCAGGTGGCGTTGTCACGCCCGAGTTCAGCCGGATCGAGACCGGCGGCGTGCGCGACCTCGGTGAGAAAGCCGGTGCGCTGCTGTACCGGGAGTTGCTTGCCGGTTCGTACCAGGACGCGGTAACACGCGGTGCGCTCTGCGGGGGTGGCTACCGGCAGGTGTTCCCCGTGCCAGGCGAGGGTGTCGGCGCTCGTGCGGGCGAGCAGCAGGGCAAGCCCGTCCGGCCACAGTGGCCACGGGCCATCGAGTGCGCCGGTGGTGATGAAAAAGGTCGCCGGCACGCGGTAATGCGCCAGAACCGGCAGGGCGAGGCGCAGGTTGTTGGCGAAGCCATCGTCGAAAGTCACGGCGACCGGGTGGGCGCGCGGTGCGCCACGGGTCGTCTCCGCCAGGAACTCGGGGACTGCAAGGCAGTCGTGGTGGCGGGCGAGGTAGGCGATCTGCGTCGCGAACTGGTCGAGGTGCAGGTGATGCCACACGTCGAACGGCGGCGGCCGCTCGTGGATGCTGTGATAGGCCAGCACCAGGCCACGGCCGCGCGTGACCAGCCGGCGCAGGCCGTTCTTGAAGGCGGCGAGCATCAGCAGCTCCCGTCAGCGGACATCGCAGTCGCCGAGCATGAAGTGCCAGCGCTTCGGGTCGGTCAGTACATCGCGCAATTCGGTGCTCCTGGCGAGGACGAGCAGCCCAAGGTCGCTCGGGCGGTGGCCGAACAGGCAGCGGCGCAGCGCCCGCTCGACGGCCGCGCTGAGCGCATGCGTGCTGACGGTATGACAGCCGCGGCGCCGTGCGACCTCGAGCAGTGCGTCGATCAGTGCAACGAGGCTGCCGCGCGGCGCATCACGCCAGGGCAGGTCGAGCACGACGAGATCCCGCCGCTGCTCGTCGACGGCGAATACTGCCATGCCCGTCGGGGTGCCGGCGTGGTACTGCTGCACGAACTCGCAGCGCAGGAGCGGTGACCGGACGTAGCGCCAGGCGACCCACGCGCTGTCTTTGCGCAGACGCACGGGGCCGTCGCCGCCCACGGCGTCGGCGCAGTCCGCCGCGGGTACCGTCGAGAGACGGTGCTCGAACGAGGCGCCGGCCAGGCGACGACGCAGGGCGCGGGCCACTTCGGCCAGGTGGCGCAACCGGGCGACGGTGGCGCCGTGCCAGCCGCCGCCTGCGGCAGTCACGACATAGTGGTAGGCGGTCACCGCCGCGCTCAGGTCGACGAACCCGGCGGTGGTGAGCAGGCGGCGTGCATCCGGGGAGACATAGGCGGCGATCGTGACCGGGGAATCGTGCAGCACGGCACGCAGCAGGCGCAGGGCCGGCAGGCCGCGGCAGGCGTCGTCCACGAAGTAGTTGACCGGCAGGCGGGCCGCGTGCATACGGCCGTCGACCACGAGCGTGGCAGCGATGTAGCCGATCCCGCCACGCACGCGCTCACCACCGGCGAGCACGAAGAAAGGTATCCCGCTGCCGGCCTGTGGCTGGTCGAGGAAGGTCCAGTTCCAGGCAGCGGCGTCGAGCAGCCGCGGGCGACCGGCATGGTGCTCGCGGTAGAACGCCATCAGCGCCTCGCGATCCGCAGCGCTGGCGCGGCGTACGTCCAGGCTGGCGACGGGAGCTGGTTGCGATTCGGCCAAGGGTCTGGTCGCGTTGCGGGTTGCCGACGGGGCGGCCTAGTGTCGCACGAGCCGTGCCGGGGCGGCGAGCACTTCACGGCGGTGCTGCACGCGGTTTGGGTAAAGTAGCGGCCATGGCCGGACCGCTGCGCACACTGCTGTTTTCGACGCTGTACCCGAGTACCGCGCGGCCCGGGCACGGCATCTTCGTGGAGACGCGACTGCGCGAATTGCTGGCAGCCGGCGCCGTCAGCACGCGCGTGGTCGCCCCGGTCCCCTGGTTCTGGTCGACCGATCCGCGCCACGGCGAGTGGGCGCGTATGGCCGCCACCTCACGGTACGAGATGCGGCACGGCATCGAGGTGCACCACCCGCGCTATGCGCTGCCGCCGCGCGTCGGCATGACCGTGGCACCGCTGCTGCTCGCGCTCGGAGCCGCGCCGACGCTGCGCAGGCTGCGTGCGGAAGGTTTCGACTTCGAGCTGATCGATGCGCACTACTACTATCCCGACGGGGTGGCCGCAGCGCTGCTGGCGCGCTGGTTCGACCGGCCGTTCGTGGTCACGGCGCGTGGCACCGACCTCAATCTCATTCCGCGCCATCGCCTGCCGCGGCGCATGATGCAGTGGACCGCGCGGCAGGCGGCGGCCTCGATCGGGGTGTGCGCGGCGCTGGTCGATGTGCTGCGCGGATGGGACATCGATCCGCGGCGGCTGCACGTCATGCGCAACGGCGTCGACCTGCAGCGCTTCGCGCCACAGCCGGCGGCCGGGGCGCGCAGCGCGCTCGGGGTCGACGGCATGCCGCTGCTGGTCTCGGTCGGCCACCTGATCGAGCGCAAGGGGCATCACCTGGTCATCGAGGCGCTGGCGCTCCTGTTGCGTTCGTACCCGGATGCGCAGCTGGTGATCATCGGCGAAGGCGAGGAACGCGGGCGCCTCGAGCGGCAGATCGACCGGCTCGGTCTCGGCGCGCGGGTGCGCCTCGCCGGCGCGCTGCCACAGGCGGAACTCCCGCGCTGGTACGCGGCTGCCGACGCCCTGGTGCTGGCGTCGAGTCGCGAGGGCTGGGCCAACGTGCTGCTCGAGGCGATGGCCTGCGGTACGCCGGTGGTGGCCACACGCATCTGGGGTACGCCCGAGGTGGTGCAGGGCGCGGTTGCCGGCCGCCTGGTCGAACGCGACACGGCCAGCATCGCTGCGGGTGTGGAGGCGCTGCTGTCTGCGTATCCAAAGCGCGCCGAGGTGCGGGCCTACGCGGAGGGATTCGGCTGGCAGGAAACCAGCGCGGCGCAGCTCGCGTTGTTTCGCGCCATCGCCGGGAGGGCGGGCAATCAGGCCGGGAATTTCCGCGGCTGACGCGGTGAACTTTCCTGTCGGAAAAAAGAACCCCGCCGAAGCGGGGTCCTGCGTCCGAGAAGGGGACGTCTATAGATGTGCCCTGACCTTCGCATGCGACCCACCGTGCGTCAATGTGCTTTGAACATAATCAGTCCGGAGTTGCCATGGACCCTGTCACCGAGATCGCCGCACCGCCTTGTACCGTCGCCTTCGTCGGCCTCGGCGTGATGGGCTACCCGATGGCCGGGCACCTCGCCCGCGCCGGTCATCGTGTCACGGTCTGCAATCGCACGGCGGAGAGGGCGCTGGCTTGGGTACGCGAATACGGTGGGCGCAGCGCCGGGTCCCCGCGAGCTGCTGCGACCGGCGCCGACATCGTCTTCACCTGCGTCGGTGCCGATGCCGACGTGCGCAGCGTCGTCCTGGGCGAGGCGGGCGCGCTCGCCGGCCTGGCCGCCGGCGCCATGCTGGTCGACTGCACCACCGCCTCGGCAGCGCTCGCGCGCGAACTCGCCGCAGCGGCGGCTGCGCGCGGCGTCGGCTGGGTCGATGCGCCGGTGTCGGGCGGACAGTCCGGGGCCGTCGCCGGCCAGCTCACTGTCATGTGCGGTGGTGAGCCGGCCCATGTCGAGCGGCTGCAGCCGGTGGCACGTGCCTTCGCCCGTGCAGTGACGCGCATCGGCCCGGCCGGTGCCGGCCAGCTCGCCAAGATGGTCAACCAGTTGTGCATCGCCGGGCTGCTGCAGGGACTCGCCGAAGGCATCGCCTTCGGCCAGGCGGCCGGGCTCGACATGAAACTCGTGCTGAGGGTCCTCGGCAAGGGTGCCGCGCAGAGCTGGCAGATGGACAACCGGGGCGCCACCATGATCGATGACCAGTTCGACTTCGGTTTCGCTGTCGACTGGATGCGCAAGGACCTGGCACTGTGTCGTGCCGAGGCGCAGCGCCAGGGAGTCGAACTGCCGGTAGCGGCCCTGGTCGACGGTTTCTACGCCGAAATCCAGGCCATGGGCGGTGGGCGCTGGGATACCTCGAGCCTGGTGCGGCGGCTGCGTTAAGTCACAACCGCAAGTTTTTTGCCGGCGCCGGCCTGATCATTGCGATATGGGTCCGGCACCGGCGGTCCCGGCCGGGGCAGAATCTCCCTGCGCAACGACAACGACGAAGCAGACAGGTTGCGATCGTGAAGAGGATCGATGGGACGGGACGCCCACCCGCACCGGCCGTAAGGCAGGTCGGGCGCCCGTCGCGTGCGCAATTGCTGGTCGGGCAGTTGACCGGCCGGCGCGGGCCGGCACCGGGTCTGCTCGGTGAGCGGCGCAGTGGCACCGACCGCCGGCGGCACTCGACCTGGTCTTTCGTCTACGGCGGCCTGCGTCCGCGCCGGCGGTCCGGGCGGCGCAGCGGCGATGTGCACGTGATCTTCCTCGACTGGCACGAGCCGGGTGTGCTCTACCTGGCACTCGCCATCATGCTCATGAGCTGCCTCGACGCGCTGTTCACGCTGAACCTGCTCACGGTCGGCGGCGAGGAACTGAACGCCATCATGAGGGCACTGCTCGGCCGTGGTTCGCACTGGTTCCTCTGGGTCAAGCTCGGCCTGACCGCCACCAGTCTGGTGGTGCTGGCCACTGTCGCACGCCGCATGCTGCTCGGCCGTCTGCCGGTGCTGGGCTTCATCTGGGTCTTCGCTGCCGCCTACGCAGCTCTGATCGGCTGGGAGATCTACCTGCTTGGCTGGCACGCAACCGGCGTGGGTGAAGCCACACTGGACCACCTGGCGCGCTGGGTCGCCGGCTGAGCCGGCGACTCTCCCGACCGCCCGCATGACCCCTGCCACGTGGTGGCAGCGTGCACGCTCGGCTTCCGGGCCGCGGCGCGCCGCTCTATCATTTCACTTTTCCCGCGGTGTCGTTGCCTGCATGAGCCAGTCCCTCCAGGATCGTTATCTGTCCTCGCCCCTGTTCGGGGCCAATGCCCCGTACGTCGAAGACCTCTACGAAGAGTTCCAGCGCGATCCGGAGGCCGTGCCGGCGAACTGGCGCCGGTTCTTCGCCAGCATGGGCACCACCGCGGCCACAGCGGGCACGCGCGTGATACCCATGCCGCGACCGGCAACGCCGGCGATGCGCACCCTGGCTGCAGCGCGGCCCAGCGATGCCCATGGAGCGCGGCAGGCGGCAGTGGCGCGCCTGATCCAGGTCTACAGCCAGCGCGGGCACCAGATGGCCGACCTTGACCCGCTGGGCCTGGCCGAGCGGCGCGTGCCGCAGGTGCTGCGCCCGGAGCATACCGGGCTCGGCGCGGCCGACATGGACACCGAGTTCTTCACCACGGGGCTGGCGAGCACCGGCGGGGCGAAGATGCGTCTCGCCGACATCATGGCACTGCTCGAACGGGTGTACTCGGGCAAGGTCGGCGCCGACTACGCGCACGTGGCACGCGCGCGCGAACGCAGCTGGATCCGAGAGCGGCTCGAGCGCGGCATGCTCGGCGAGATCTTCGGCGCTGCCGACCGGCGGCACATCCTCGCGCAGCTGACGGCAGCCGAAGGCATCGAACGCTACCTGCACACCCGCTACGTCGGCCAGAAGCGCTTCTCGCTCGAAGGCGGCGACAGCCTGATCCCGATGCTCGACGACCTCATCCAGCAGGCCGGCGGGCGCGGTGTGCAGGAGGTCGTCGTCGGCATGGCCCACCGCGGCCGCATCAACGTGCTGGTCAACGTGCTCGGCAAGGCGCCACAGGAGCTGTTCCGCGAGTTCGAGGGCAGGCAGAACCTGGAGACCATGACCGGCTCCGGTGACGTCAAGTACCACATGGGCTTTTCCTCGGACATTCGCACGCCCGGCGGCAATGTACACGTGATGCTGGCATTCAATCCCTCGCACCTCGAGATCGTCGATCCGGTGGTGGAAGGTTCGGTACGCGCCCGCCAGGAGCGGCGTGGCGACGAGACCGGCGCCGAGGTGGTGCCGGTCCTGGCGCACGGCGACGCGGCCTTCGCCGGGCAGGGTGTGGTGGCCGAGACGCTGCAGCTCTCCCAGGCGCGCGGCTTCGCCACCGGCGGCACCGTCCACATCATCGTCAACAACCAGGTCGGCTTCACCACCAGCGAGCCGCGCGATGCGCGCTCCACGCAGTACTGCAGCGACCTGGCCCGCATGATCGAGGCGCCGATCCTGCACGTGAACGGCGACGATCCGGAGGCGGCCGTGTTCGTCACCCGCCTCGCCCTCGAGTACCGGCAGACATTCCGCAAGGACGTGGTGATCGACCTCGTCTGCTATCGCCGCCACGGCCACAACGAGGCCGATGAGCCGGCGGCAACGCAGCCGACGATGTACCAGGTCATCAGGAAGCACCCGACCACGCGCCAGCTGTACCTGCGCACGCTGGTGGAAGCCGGCGTCATCGAGGCCAGCGAGGCCGAGCGGCTCGCCGAGGACTACCGCACGCGGCTCGACCAGGGCCAGCCGCTGCCGCAGGCCGTGCTCGGCCTGATCGGCAACGAGTACACCGTCGACTGGGGCCGCTTCCGGCGCGGCGACCAGGACGAGCCGGTGGCAAGTGCGCTCGATGCGGCCGACGTGCCACCGCTGGCGAGTGAGCTGGCCCGTGTGCCGTCCGGTTTCACCCTGCATCCGCAGGTGGCGCGCATCATGCAGGACCGGACCCGCATGGCTGCGGGCGAGCTGCCCATGGACTGGGGCTTCGCCGAGATGATGGCCTACGCGAGCCTGCTCAAGGCGGGCTACCGCGTGCGGCTCACCGGCCAGGACAGCCGGCGTGGCACCTTTTTCCACCGCCACGCAGCCCTGCACGACCAGGCGAGCGGTGCGGCCCACCTGCTGCTCGAGAACCTCGGCAGCCGGCGCGGTGCCTTCACCGTCACCGACTCGCTGCTCTCCGAGGAGGCGGTGCTCGGCTTCGAGTACGGCTACGCCACCACGGATCCCGACACGCTGGTGATCTGGGAGGCGCAGTTCGGCGACTTCGTCAACGGCGCCCAGGTGGTGATCGACCAGTTCATCAGCTCGGGGGAGGCGAAGTGGGGCCGGCTGTGCGGCCTGACGCTGTTCCTGCCGCACGGCCAGGAAGGCCAGGGGCCGGAGCATTCCTCGGCACGCCTGGAGCGTTTCCTGCAGCTGTGCGCCGAGCAGAACATGCAGGTCTGCGTGCCGTCGACGCCGGCACAGATGTTCCACATGCTGCGCCGGCAGATGCTGCGCGACGTGCGCAAGCCGCTCATCGTCATGACACCGAAGAGCCTGTTGCGCCACCGGCTCGCGAGTTCACCGCTCGCCGATCTCACGCGCGGCCGGTTCCAGCTCGTGCTCGACGAGATCGATCCCATCGACCCGGCCACCGTCAGCCGCGTGGTCGCCTGCAGCGGCAAGGTGTTCTACGACCTGCTCGAGGCAAGGCGCAAGCACGGCCTGGGCCACGTCGCGCTGCTGCGCATCGAGCAGCTCTATCCGTTCCCGGCCCGCGAGCTCGCTGCGGTCCTCGCCCGCTACCCGGCGGCGAAGGAGCTGGTCTGGTGCCAGGAAGAACCGCAGAACCAGGGTGCCTGGTACCAGATCCGCCACCGCCTGCAGGAGCCGCTGGTGCGTGGCCAGGAACTGTACTATGCCGGTCGTGCCGCGGCCGCTGCGCCGGCGCCCGGGGTGTTCCAGCTCCATGTGTACCAGCAGCAGAGCCTCGTCGATACCGCACTCGGTGTCGACAAGGCCGCAGCGGACGCCACCGGGCGTCCTGCGTGATCCACCGCCCCTGCAGCCACAGGTGACGCCATGCCGATCGAAGTGAAAGTCCCGCAACTGCCCGAGTCGGTTGCCGATGCGACGCTGATTGCCTGGCACAAGGCCCCGGGCGATGCGGTCAGCCGCGACGAGAGCCTGGTCGAGCTCGAGACCGACAAGGTCGTGCTCGAGGTGCCGGCACCGGTGAGCGGGGTGCTGAAGGAAATCCGTGTGCCGAACGGCACGACGGTGCGTGCCGGCGAGCTGCTCGCCATCCTCGAGGCGGGCGAGGCGAAGGTTGCGGCAGCGCCGGCGGGAGCGGCCGCGACGGCACCGGCAGCCGTGGCGCCCACGACGGCTCCCGTGGCGCCGGGACGCGCCGCCGGCCGCGCGGGTCCGGCCGTGCGCCGTCTGGCGGCCGAGAGCGGGGTCGATCCGGTTGCGATCGCCGGCAGTGGCCGCGACGGGCGCGTGCTCAAGGCCGACGTGGCTGCAGCCGTTGCAGCCGGCGAGACCGCGGGTGCGATGCCGGCCACCGGGCTGCCACCTGCCGGTCGCGCCGAGCGGCGTGTACCGATGAGCCGCCTGCGTGCCCGCATCGCCGAGCGCATGGTCGAAGCCCAGCAGCAGGCGGCCATGCTCACCACGTTCAACGAAGCCGACCTCGGCGAAGTCATCGCCCTGCGCCACCGCCACCGCGCGGCCTTCGAGCAGCGCCACGGCGTGAAGCTCGGCTTCACGGCGTTCTTCGTCAAGGCCGCGATCGAGGCCCTGCGCCGCTTCCCGGTGGTCAACGCCTCGGTCGAGGGGGGCGACATCGTCCACCATGACTACTACGACATCGGCATCGCCGTGTCGACCGAGCGTGGGCTGATCGTGCCGGTGGTGCGCGATGCCGACACGCTGTCCTTCGGCCAGATCGAGACAGCCATTGCCGATTATGGGCGCAAGGCGCGCGACGGCTCGATCGGCATGGAGGACCTGACCGGCGGCACCTTCACCATCACCAACGGCGGCATCTTCGGTTCGCTGCTGTCCACGCCGATCCTCAATCCGCCACAGAGTGCCATCCTCGGCATGCACAAGATCCAGGAACGGCCGATGGTCGTGAACGGGCAGCTCGTGGCCCGGCCGATGATGTATCTGGCACTGACCTACGACCACCGCATCATCGACGGTCGCGAGGCGGTGCAGTTCCTGGTGGCGGTCAAGGACGCGCTCGAGGACCCGGCGCGGCTGCTGTTGCAGGTCTAGGAGCGCGTTGCCATGAGCAGCAAGTTCGACGTCGTCGTCATCGGCGGCGGCCCGGCCGGCTACGTCGCCGCCATCCGCGCGGCACAGAATGGCCTGGCCACGGCCTGCATCGACGCCTGGCGCACGGCCGCCGGCGAGCTCTCGCTCGGCGGAACCTGCCTCAATGCGGGGTGCATTCCCTCGAAGGCGCTGCTCGAGTCCTCCGAGATCTACCACCGCGCGTGCCACGAACTGGGCGCACACGGCATCGACGCTGGCGAGGTCAGGCTCGACCTGGCGCGCATGCAGGCACGCAAGGCGGCGATCGTCGCGCGGCTCTGCGGCGGTATCCAGGGGCTGTTCCGCGCCAATGCCGTTACCGCGCTGGCCGGCCATGGCGCGCTCCTGCCCGGCAACAAGGTGCGCTTCACACCGCACCAGGGCGAGGCGCGGCTGCTCGAAGCCGACCACGTGATCCTCGCCACCGGCTCGCAGCCGATCGAACTGCCGAGCCTGCCCTTCGACGGCGAGCGGATCGTCGATTCCGCCGGCGCCCTCGAACTCGATGCCGTGCCGCACCGCCTCGGGGTGATCGGCGCGGGCGTCATCGGCCTGGAACTCGGCAGCGTCTGGCGCCGGCTCGGCGCCGAGGTCACGGTGCTCGAGGCGCTCGACCAGTTCCTGCCCATGGCCGATGCGCAGATCGCGCGCGAGGCCGAGCGGCAGCTGCGCCGCCAGGGGCTCGACATCCACCTCGGCGCCCGCGTGCAATCGGGCGAGCGCAGCGCCGGCGGTGTGCGCCTGCGCTACGAGGACCGCCAGGGCTCGCACGAACTCGAGGTCGACCGGGTGGTGGTCGCCGTCGGGCGGCGCCCGCACACGGCCGGGCTGCTCGACCCGCTCAGCGGCGTGGTGACCGATGCGCGTGGCTGCATCGAAGTCGACGCACACTGCCGGACGTCGGCCGCCAACGTCTGGGCCATCGGTGACGTGGTGCGCGGGCCGATGCTGGCGCACAAGGGTTCGGAGGAAGGCGTCATGGTCGCCGACCTGATCGCCGGCCGCTACGGGCACGTCAACTACGCGGTCATCCCGTCGGTGATCTACACGACCCCGGAGATCGCCTGGGTGGGGCGCAGCGAGGCCGAACTCGTCGCCGACGGGGTGGCGTTCAAGGCAGGCACCTTCAATTTCGCCGCCAGTGGCCGGGCCCTGGCGATGGACCAGGCGGCCGGCATCGTCAAGGTGCTGGCGGATGCGGCGAGCGACGAACTGCTCGGCGTCCATGTCTGCGGACCAATGGCCGGCGAGCTCATCGCCGAGGCGGTGGTCGCCATGGAGTTCCAGGGCACCGCCGAGGACCTGCAGCGCACCATCCACGCCCACCCGACCCTCGCCGAGGCCGTGCACGAGGCGGCCCTGGCGGCCGACCGGCGCGCGATCCACGCCATCAATCGCTGAGCGTCCCGGAACGGCCCGGCCGGCGGGTGCCTTGGGTTATGATGGCGACGTTGTCGTCGCGGCAGCGCACGGGCGCTGCACGCATCCGCCCGTGTCCTCCGGGGCCACGGCGCAGCAGCGGGCGAAGGGCGAAATGGCCGGCCATAGCAAGTGGGCGAACATCCAGCACCGCAAGGGTGCCCAGGACCGCAGGCGTGCGCGCGCCTTCGGCAAGCTCATTCGCGAACTCACGGTCGCTGCCCGCCTCGGCGGTGCCGATCCGGCGGCCAACCCGCGCCTGCGCCTGGCGATCGACCGGGCCCGGGCCGGCAACCTGCCACGCGACACACTCGAGCGTGCCGTGCAGCGCGGCGCGGGTCACGCCGACGGCGCCGATTTCGCGGAAGCGACGTACGAGGGCTACGGCCCGGGCGGCGCGGCGGTGATGGTCCGCTGCCTGACCGACAACCGCCAGCGCACCGTCGCCGACATCCGCCACGCTTTCGCCCGGCACGGCGGCAACTTCGGTGCCGAGGGTTCGGTGGCCTACCTGTTCAATCCGGTCGGCCTGATCGGCTATCTACCCGGCGTCGATGCCGACGCGCTCCTCGCGGCCGCCCTCGATGCCGGTGCCGAGGACGTCGTGGTGCAGGGCGACGGTGCGGTGGACGTGCTCACCGATCCGTCCGGATTCGCCGCGGCGCGTGCTGCACTGGAACGCGCCGGTTTCGTGCCTGCGACTGCCGAACTGACCTGGCGTTCTGCCGTCACGGTGCCGCTCGATGCGGCTGGCAGCGCTCGCCTGGGCGAACTGCTCGACGCCCTCGACGAGATGGACGACGTGCAGGAGGTCTACAGCAACGGGTTGATTCCGGCCGATGCTGCCGCGGGCAGTGCCGTGGCGGGCAGTTGACGACATGGGACAGCGCACGCGCATCCTCGGCATCGATCCCGGTTCGCGGATCACCGGCTATGGCCTGATCGACATCGAGGGTCCCGTGACGCGCTACGTGGCGAGCGGTTGCATCCGCACGGACGGCGATGCGATGGCGGGGCGGCTGCGGACGATCTTCGCGGGCGTGCGTGCGCTGGTGCTCGAACACGCCCCGCAGGAGATCGCGGTGGAAAAGGTCTTCATGCACCGCAACGCCGACAGTGCGCTCAAGCTCGGCCAGGCCCGCGCGGCGGCGATCTGCGCGACCTTCGCCGGCGACGTCGAAGTCCACGAATACGCGGCCCGCGCGGTCAAGCAGGCGCTCGTCGGCCAGGGCGGCGCCGAGAAAGGGCAGGTCGAGCACATGGTGCGGGCGCTGCTGCGCCTGCCCGGGGCGCTCGCCGCCGACGAGGCCGATGCGCTCGCGGTCGCGCTCTGCCACGCCCACAGCCGGCCGCTCGCAGCCCGGCTGGCGGGGCTGGCGCCGTTGCGGGTCGTGCGCCGGTGATCGGGTTCCTGCGCGGTGTACTCGTGCACAAGGATCCGCCACAGCTCGTGGTGGAGGTGGCCGGTGTCGGCTACGAGGTCGAGGCGCCGATGTCGACCTGGTCGCGGCTGCCGGCGCTCGGCGCCGAGGTGCAGCTGCGCACCCACCTCGTCATCCGCGAGGACCAGCACCTGCTGTTCGGTTTTGCCACCGAGGAGGAGCGCCGGCTGTTCCGCGACCTGCTGAGAGTCACCGGCGTCGGCGCCCGCATCGCGCTCGCCATCCTCTCCGGCATCACCGTGGCCGGCTTCGTGCGCTGCGTGCAGGCGGGCGACACGGCGGCGCTGACGAAGGTGCCGGGCGTCGGCCGCAAGACTGCCGAACGGCTGCTGGTGGAGATGCGCGACCGCATCGAGGTGTTTGCTATCGCCGTGCCGGGCGACATCGTCGTCGCCGGCGGTGACGGCGCGGCGCCGGCGAATGCCGGGCAGGAGGTGCTCGATGCGCTGCTCTCGCTGGGCTACCGCCCGGGCGAAGCGCGCCGCATGATCGAGCAAGCTGGTCCAGGGCCGGCGACCACCGCCGAGTTGCTGCGGGCCGCGCTGAAGGCGGCCGCACCCCAGGGGCGCGGCTGAGATGCCGCGAGCCGTCACGCCATGAACCAGCCCGACCGGCTCGTGTCGACCGCCGCCCGCGGCGAGGAGGAGGGCTACGAGCGTGCCATCCGCCCGCGCCGTCTCGATGACTACATCGGCCAGGCGGCAGTCAAGCGCCAGATGCAGATCTTCGTCGAAGCCGCGCGCCAGCGCGGCGACGCGCTCGACCATGTGCTCATCTTCGGTCCGCCGGGCCTCGGCAAGACCACGCTCGCCCACATCGTCGCCAACGAACTCGGCGTGAACCTGCGCCACACCTCCGGCCCGGTGCTGGAGCGGCCCGGTGACCTCGCCGCGCTGCTCACCAACCTCGAGGCGCGTGACGTGCTGTTCGTCGACGAGATCCACCGCCTCAGTCCCGTGGTCGAGGAAGTGCTCTATCCGGCGATGGAGGACTTCCAGCTCGACATCATGATTGGCGAGGGGCCGGCGGCGCGCTCGATCAAGCTCGACCTGCCGCCGTTCACGCTGGTCGGCGCGACCACGCGGGCGGGCCTGCTGACCTCGCCGCTGCGCGACCGCTTCGGCATCGTGCAGCGGCTGGAGTTCTACAGCGACGAGGAACTCGACGAGATCGTGCGCCGCTCCGCCGGCATCCTCGGCGTGGTGATCGATGCGGCCGGCTCGCGCCTCATCGCTATGCGCGCCCGCGGCACGCCCCGCATCGCCAACCGCCTGCTGCGCCGGGCGCGCGACTACGCCCAGGTGAAGGGCAGCGGGCAGGTCGACGAGGCGACCGCGCGTGCGGCCATGGACATGCTCGACGTCGATCCGAACGGCTTCGACCTCATGGACCGGCGCCTGCTGCTCGCCATCATCGAGAACTTCGGCGGTGGCCCGGTCGGCATCGAGTCGCTGGCCGCGGCGATCAGCGAGGAGCGCGGCACCATTGAGGACGTGCTTGAGCCGTTCCTGATCCAGCGCGGCTTCCTGATGCGCACGGCGCGCGGGCGCATGGCGACCGCGCGCGCCTACCAGCACTTCGGGCTGGCGATGCCGCGGGGCATGCGCGAGTCCTCGCTGGCGCTGTTCGCGGGTGAGGCCGACCGTGGCGGCGACTGAAATGGCGGCCGTCGCTGCCGGCGAGGGCGCCTGGCACGAGTTCCCGGTGCGGGTGTATTTCGAGGACACCGATGCCCAGGGCATCGTCTACTACGCCAATTACCTCTGCTTCATGGAGCGCGGGCGCACCGAGTGGCTGCGCAGTCACGGCGTGGAACAGGACGCGGTCCTGGGGCGCCACGGCGTGTTCTTCTCGATCACCGAAGTCAGCGCACGCTATCACCGTCCGGCCCGCTTCAACGACGAACTGCTGGTGTGTACCCGCCTCGCCGGCCGCGAACGCGTGCGCTTCGTCCTCGACCAGGAGGTGCGCCGCGCGCGCGACCGCCAGTTGCTGGTGAGCGCCCGCTGCGCCGCCGCCTGTCTCGATGCCGCGAGCTTCAAGCCGCGGCGCCTGCCACCGGGCGTGCTGCCCGGCTGTGAACCGACCCCGGGAACCGATCCATGACTGCAGACCACTCCTTCCTCGACCTCGTGCTCGGCGCGAGTTTCATCGTCCAGATGGTGATGCTGCTGCTGCTGGCAGCCTCGGTGGCCTCCTGGGCGATCATCCTGCGCAAGCGCCGCATGCTGCATTCCGCCGTCGATGGCGCCGACGGTTTCGAGGCGCGCTTCTGGTCGGGTGGCGACCTGACGACGATCTTTCGCGAGGTCATCGCCGGCGACGCCGCGCCGCGCGACATGGCGGCCTTGTTCGAGGCTGGTTTCCGTGAATTCGGGCGTCTGGTGCAGCAGCAGGGCACGGCCCCGGAACAGGTGCTGGAGGGCTGTCACCGCGCCATGCGCGTGGCGCAGATGCGGGAGATGGACCGCCTCGAGCGCAACCTCGCCACGCTGGCGACGATCGGCTCGACCAGTCCGTACGTCGGACTGTTCGGCACGGTGTGGGGCATCATGAATTCCTTTCAGGCCATCGGCAATGTGCAGTCGGCGACGCTGGCCATGGTGGCGCCGGGCATTTCCGAGGCGCTGATCGCCACGGCCATGGGCCTGTTTGCGGCGATCCCCGCGGTGATCGCCTACAACCGCTACGCCGACCAGGTCACGCGCCTGGAAGTGCGCTTCGACACCTTCACCGAGGAGTTCGCTGCCATCCTGCTGCGTCACGCACACGCGGCACGCGGTGCCGGTGCTGCCGGGGGCGCACGCGCATGAAAGGCCGTCGCCGCCGCCTGATGGGCGAAATCAACGTCGTGCCCTACATCGACGTGATGCTGGTGCTGCTGATCATCTTCATGGTCACCGCGCCGCTGCTCACGCAGGGCATCGAGGTCGAGCTGCCGAAGGCCGCGGCCGACCCGATCGACACCGGCAAGAACGACGAGCCGCTGGTGCTGTCGGTCGATGCCACCGGAAGGCTGTACCTCAGTGTCGGTGACGACGAGGATGCACCGCTCGATGCGGACCGCGTCGTGAGCCTCGCTGGCGCGGTGCTGCGGCGCAAGCCCGACACGCCGGTGCTGGTGAAGGCCGATCGCCAGGTTCCCTACGGCCGGGTGGTCGAAGCCATGGTGCTGCTGCAGGAGGCTGGCGCCCAGAAAGTCGGCTTCCTCACCGACCCGCCGGAGCGGCCGCGGCGTCGGCCGGCGAGCGGCTGACAGGTAACGCCTGCGCATGAGCCGCGCCGGGATCCTGCCGTCCACCTTCCTGCGTGAGCACGCCCCGGTGCTCGGCGGTTCGCTGCTGCTGCACGTCGGGCTGCTGGTGCTGCTGGCGCTCAACCTGAGCTTCGCACCGCAGCGCGAGCCGCAGCCGGTTCGCCTCGCCATCCAGGCCACCGTGGTCGACGCCCGCGCGCTGCGCCAGCGCGCTGCCGAAGCCGAGCGGCGCGAGCGCGACGCCCGGCTCGCAGCCGAGCGGCTGCGCCAGCAGGCCGAGCGCCAGGAGCAGGACGAGCGGCGCCGGCAAGCCGAAATCGAGAGCCGCAAGGCGGAGGCTGAACGCCAGGCCAGGGCCGACCAGGAACGGCGGGCGGCCGAGACGCGCCGCAAGGCCGAGGTCGAGCGCCAGGCCCAGAAGGAGCGCGAGCAGCGCGAGGCCAGGGCAGCAGCCGAAAGCCGCAGCAAGGCCGAGGCCGAGCGCCGTCGCGCCCAGAGCCAGGCTGAACTGGCCCGCCAGCTCGCCGAGGAGGAGGATCTGCTCGCCGCTGCCGATGCGGGCCTGCTCGACCAGTATGCGGAGGTGATCCGCCAGAAGGTGGAGCGCAACTGGATCCGGCCGGCGAGTGCCCGGCAGGGCATCGCTTGCGTGGTGCTGGTGAAGCAGATTCCAGGCGGTGATGTGGTCGACGTGAAGGTGACGGAGTGCAACGGGGATGCCGCCGTGGTGCGCTCGATCGAGGCCGCGGTGCTGCGCGCCTCGCCGTTGCCGCCGCCGCCGGACCCGAAGCTGTTCGATCGCAGCCTGCGGTTCGAATTCCGGCCCCGCGACTGAGGCGCTTGCGCATTGGCTCCAGCTGGCGACAATAGCCGCCCTCACGGACCGGATCGGGGAACGCGCATGCACAAGCGGATGCGCCCGCTATGGGCATTGATCGGCGCGCTGGTGGCTTGCGGTGCGCAGGCCGAGCTGCGCATCGAAATCAGCCGCGGCGCCGAGCGCCCCATGCCGGTGGCCATCGTGCCGTTCGGCTGGGACGGGCCGGGTGCGCCGCCGCTCGACGTGGCCGCTGTCGTGGCGCGCGACCTGGCGGGCACGGGACGTTTCGAACCACTGCCCGAGCGCGACCTGGTACAGCGGCCGACGGGCGGGGCCGACATCGACTTCCAGGACTGGAAGACGCTCGGCGTCGAGGCCGTCGTCGTCGGCCGGCTGCGGCCGGCCGCGCCCGGGGAGTTCACCATCCAGTTCCAGCTCTTCGACGTGCTGCGCGGCGAGCAGCTGCTCGGCTACCGCCTGCCGTCGGCGCAGGCGGCGTTGCGCCTCAGCAGCCATCGCGTGGCCGACATGATCTACGAGAAGCTGACCGGCGTGCCTGGCATCTTCGCTACGCGCATCGCCTACGTGACGGCCGCGCGCGGGGCACGCGGCGAGCAGTACCGGCTGGTGATCGCCGATGCCGACGGTGCCAACGAGCAGGTCATGGTCGAATCGCGCGAGCCGATCATGTCGCCCGCCTGGTCGCCGGATGGGCGCAAGCTCGCCTACGTGTCGTTCGAGAACAAGCACGCCGAGGTCTACGTGCAGACGCTGCGTTCCGGCGCGCGGCAGAAGGTTTCGGCACGCCCCGGTGTCAATGGTGCGCCGGCCTGGTCGCCCGACGGCCGCCGGCTCGCCCTGACGCTTTCGCGCGGCGAAGGCAACCTCGATGTGTACACCCTCGATCTTGCCAGCCAGGCGCTCACGCGGCTGACCGAGCCGCGCTCGATCGACACCGAGGCCGCGTGGTCGCGTGACGGTGGGACGGTCTACTTCACCTCCGACAGGGCCGGCGGCCCGCAGGTCTACCGCGTGCCGGCCGGCGGCGGTTCCGCGCAGCGGGTGACCTTCGAGGGCGGCTACAACGCCCGCCCGCGCGTCGCGCCCGACGGCAAGCGTCTCGCCGTCGTGACCAACGACCGCGGGAACTATAGAATCGCGCTCGTCGATCTGGAGCGCGGGTTCAGCCAGGTCCTTACCGAAGGGCGACAGGACGAGTCGCCGAGCTTTGCGCCGAACGGCGAAACGCTGATCTATGCCACCCGCGAGGGCGGGCGGGGCGTGCTCGCCACGGTGTCGGCCGATGGTCGCGTCCGCCAGCGCATTCCGGCCATGGAGGGTGACGTGCGTGAGCCAGCCTGGTCTCCTTTCAGGACGAATTGATTGAGTTACAATGAGTTATGGAGTAAACCTCCATTTTTTATGATTTTGTGGCAGAGGTGATCACATGCGTTCGATGAGTCTGATCCTGGTGCTGGTCGCGGCTGTGCTGGCCGGTTGTGCCGGCAAGGGCGCGAAGGAACAGGACGATCTCGGTTACGGCACCTACGAGGGCCAGCCGGCGCCGGGTGCGCAGGCGGGCGGGGTGAGCGAAGCCGGTGCCGGCCAGGGCGCGGCATTCGATGACTCGGCGGCGGCGGGTCCCCGGGCGTCGGTGCGCAACCGTACCGTGTACTTCGATTTCGACCGTGACGAGATCAAGGCTGAATTCCGCGAGATCGTCGCCGCCCACGGCCGCTATCTCGCGGCCAACCCCGGCACGCGCGTGCGCCTCGAAGGCCATGCCGACGAGCGCGGCAGCCGTGAGTACAACATCGGTCTCGGCGAGCGACGTGCCCAGGCCGTGCGCCAGGCGTTGCTGCTGCAGGGTGCCGGTGCGAGCCAGCTCGCCACCGTGAGCTACGGCGAGGAGCGCCCGGCCGTCACCAGCAGCGACGAGGAGTCGTGGGCGCTGAACCGCCGCGTCGAGATCGTCTACGCGCCCTGAGGCAGGCATGAGACACGCGCCGCGAATACTGCCGGCTGCGGCGGGGTTTGCCCTCGCCGCGATCCTCGGCGGCTGCCAGATGATGGTGCCGCCCGAGGAGGATCCGGTCTACCTCAAGCAGGTGGAGATCGACAACCGCCTGGTGAAGGTCGAGCGCATCGTCGACAACCAGGGAATCATGAACCTGGTCGGCGAGCTCGAGCAGCTGCGGAAGGAAAACGCCACACTTCGCAACGAGGTCGAGACGCTGCGCAACGCGCAGGACCAGGGCGGAGAACGCCAGCGCCAGTTGTATCTCGACCTCGACCAGCGGCTGCAGGCGATGGAGCAGCGGCTCAGCGCCGGCTTGCGCACCGAGCCCGGCAAGTCGGTGCTCGAGGGCGGTTCGCTGGCGCCCGGCCAGCTGCCGGTTCCCGGTGGCGGTGATCGCGCCAATTACCAGGCTGCATTCGAGCTGCTCAAGCAGGGCCGCTACGACCAGGCCTCGCTCGCCTTCCGGCAGTTCCTCGCCGCGTTTCCGCAGAGTAAGCTCGCCGACAACGCCCAGTACTGGCTCGGCGAGAGCTACTACGTGACGCAGAAGTACAAGGAAGCACTGCCGGAGTTCGAAGTCGTTGTGGCGCGTTTTCCGCAATCGCGCAAGATGCCGGACGCCCTGCTCAAGATGGGCTACTGCAACTACGAGCTCAAGCGTTACGAGGCAGCGCGCAAGGCGCTGCAGACGGTGGTACAGAACTACGCCGAGACCACGGCCGCGCGCCTTGCCGGCCAACGCCTGCAGGTGATGGCGAGCGAGGGCCACTGACGGCCTGACAGGCCGCGTGCCCATGACCGAGCCAGCAGACGCCCCCGCGCCGCGCCAGGCTGAGCTGCGCATCACCGAGATCTTCTGCTCGATCCAGGGCGAGTCGAGCACCGTCGGCCAGCCGACCGTGTTCGTGCGCCTCACCGGCTGCCCGCTGCGCTGCACGTACTGCGATACCGCCTACGCGTTCAGCGGCGGGCGCCTGCACACGGTTGCGGCCATCCTCGCCGAGGTGGCCGCTTTCGGCACCCGCCACGTCTGTGTCACCGGCGGCGAGCCGCTCGCCCAGCCCGAGTGCCGGCAGCTGCTGCGCGAACTCTGCGAGGCGGGCCACGCCGTGCAGATCGAGACCAGCGGCGCGCTCGACATCGCCGGGATCGACCCGCGTGTCACCGTGGTGATGGACCTGAAGACGCCGTCGTCGGGCGAGAGCCACCGCAATCGCCAGGCGAACCTGGCGCTGTTGCGGGCGCACGATCAGGTCAAGTTCGTCGTCGCCGATCGCGCCGACTACGAGTGGAGCCGCGCGATGCTGCGCGAGCATGATCTCGCCGCACGCTGCCTCGTGCTGCTGTCGCCGGCCTGGGGCCGGCTCGAGCCGCGCCTGCTCGCCGAGTGGTTGCTCTCCGACCGGTTGCCCGTCTGCTTCCAGGTGCAGCTGCACAAGTACCTGTGGGGCGAGGCCAGGGGGCATTGATGTGCGGCTCTCCCGGCCGTGTGCGCAGGGCGCCGCCGTGACCGGGCGTGCGGTCGTGCTGCTTTCCGGTGGCATGGATTCTGCCACCTGTCTCGCGCTCGCGGTGCGCCGCGACGGGCTGGAAGCCTGGGCGCTCAGCTTCGATTACGGCCAGCGCCACCGCGCCGAGCTGCAAGCCGCGGCGACCGTGGCTGCAGTCCTCGGTGCGCGCGGGCACCGCACGCTCGCGCTTGGCCTCGGCGCCCTCGGCGGCTCAGCCCTGACCGATAGCACGATACCGGTGCCGGAGGCGCCGGCCGCAGGCATTCCCGTGACCTACGTGCCGGCGCGCAACACGGTATTCCTCGCGCTGGCACTTGCCTGGGCCGAGGTGCTCGACGCCGATTTCATCTATGCCGGCGTCAACGCCGTGGACTATTCGGGCTACCCGGACTGCCGCCCGGAGTACATCGGCGCCTTCCAGGCCATGGCGAACCTTGCCACCCGTCGCGGTGTGGAAGGCCACCCGGTGTCGATCCGCACACCGCTCATCGCACTCAGCAAGGCGGCGATCATTCGCGAGGGGCTTGCGCTCGGTGTCGACTACCGCCTCACCGTGTCCTGCTACCAGGCCGACGGAGCCGGCGCCGCCTGTGGCCGCTGCGATGCCTGTCGCCTGCGCCGGGCCGGTTTCGAGGCCGCCGGCGTCGCCGACGCGACCCGCTACCGCATCGCGCCATCCTAGGTCGGTCCGGTCCGATCGGCTATCATGCGCGCCCGCGGCGGCGTGCAGACAAGGCGCGTGTCGCAGTTGCGCCCGCATCGGGGACTGCGGTGGGCCGGTAGCTCAGTCGGCAGAGCAGCTGGCTTTTAACCAGTTGGTCGCGAGTTCGATTCTCGCCCGGCCCACCATTTCCACGGTGCCGTTGAGCGGCGCCAGCGCGGTGTCGCATCGGTACCGTCGTGCTGGCGTTCACGCGCCGGGTGTGCGTGGTGGCGGCACGACAGCGCGGGCCGGTCGCAACCGGCCGGGCCGCACGCTGGCCGTCGGCGGTTGTGGCCGCGCGCCTGTTCCAACGGGCTGGAGTCCTTTAATATCGGCAGCTGTTGTCGCTGCGCAGTTGCCGTTGCATGGAATCCCGGCCCCTCACGGAAGACAAGGTCGACAATTATCGCTGGCAGCTCGGCAACCTCGAGCTGGTGCCGCTCGTCATCGGCGGCATGGGCGTCGACATCTCGACCACTGAACTGGCGCTCGCCGCAGCCCGGCTCGGCGGCATCGGGCACATCTCCGACGCCATGGTGCAGCACGTCTCGGACCGCAAGTTCGAGACGCACTTCACCAAGGCGAAGTCGGAGAAGCATCGCGCCACCCGCGACGGTTTCGACAAGACCACGGTCAAGTTCGACCTCGAGCACCTGCGCCAGGCGCAGATCAACCACGTGCGCGACACCATGGAGCGCAAACGCGGGCCGGGTGCAGTGTTCATCAACGTGATGGAAAAGCTGACGATGGGTGCGCCCGGCGATACGCTGCGGGCACGCCTCACCGGGGCACTCGACGGCGGCATCGACGGCATCACGCTTTCCGCCGGCCTGCACAACGGCACGCTGCGCCTCATCGAGGACCACCCCCGTTTCCGCGACGTCAAACTCGGGCCGATCGTCTCGAGCCTGCGTGCGCTGAAGATCTTCCTGAAGAGCGGCTCGCGGATGAACCGCCTGCCCGACTATGTCATCGTCGAGGGACCACTCGCCGGCGGGCATCTCGGGTTTGGCGAGGACTGGCGCCAGTACGAGCTGCGCGACATCGTCGCCGAGATCCTTGCCTTCCTGCGCGAGGAGAAACTCGACATCCCGGTCGTTCCGGCCGGCGGCATCTTCACCGGTACGGACGCGGCTTCCTACCTGCGCATGGGTGCAGCCGCGTTGCAGGTGGCGACGCGGTTCACGGTCACCGAGGAATGCGGCCTGCCTGCGCGGGTCAAGCAGGATTACTACCGCGCCACCGAGGCTGACATCGTCGTGTCCGGCGTGTCGCCAACCGGCTATCCGATCCGGCTGCTGAGCTACAGCCCGTGCTTCACCTCCAACGTGAAGCCGCAGTGCGAGGCCTTCGGTTACCTGCTGAGTCGCGAGGGCACCTGCACCTACATCGACGCCTACGAGGCTGCCCCGGTCGATGCGAAGGGGCGCAAGCTCCCGCCCGGCAACAAGGTCTGCCTCTGCTACCACTTTGCCAAGTTCAACTGTTTCACCTGCGGCCACTACGTCTACAGGCTGAAGGACACGACGCGGCGGCTCGCCGACGGCAGCTGGCAGCTGCTCACGGCCGAACACGTCTTCCGCGATTACCAGTTCAGTACCGGTCACCGCATCGTGCTGCCGGCCGACCCGGCCGCGGCGACCACCGCCAGCGTTGGCGTCTGACGGTCCCCCGCATCCGCCAGTGCGAGCCGGCGATCCGGGCTTTCGGCACCCGGGCGCGTCCTTTACCATTCCCCGGTCTGGTGCGATGACTTCGAGGCACGAAACGGTGCGTTGGCGACGGCATTCTGCGGCACGGATCGGCTCGGCGCCGGTTCGCGGGCCAGGCGGCACGGTGAGGGTCAGGGCGGGCGGGAGCGGGTCATGCTGACCGTCGGGCCTGTCGGCATCTCCGGTTTTGCCGTCTACGTACCGCCGTACCGCGTCGACCTGCAGGACTGGTGCGACTGGACCGGCAGCTCATGGGACAAGGTCCGCTCCGTGGTTGGCACCGGCTTTCGCCTGCCCGGCCCCGGGCAGAGCGTCTACACCATGGCGGCGACCGCGGCGCTGCGCCTGCTCGACCAGTACGACATCGACCCCCGGCGCGTGCGTTTCCTTGGCCTCGGCACCGAGTCGAGCACCGACAACTCGGCTGGCGCGGTGATCGTGCGCGGCATGCTCGATGCGGCCCTGCGCGAGCGTGGGGCGCCGTTGCTCAGCCGGCACTGCGAGGTGCCCGAGGTCAAGCACGCCTGTCTCGGCGGCATCTACGCGATGAAAGCGGCGCTGCGCTTCCTGGCGATGGAGCCGGATGACGCGGCCGCGATCGTCGTCAGTGCCGATGTCGCCAAGTACGACCTCGGCAGCACCGGTGAAGCGACCCAGGGTGCCGGCGCGGTGGCCATGCTGCTCGAGAAGGCGCCGCGCCTGCTCGAGGTGAACCTTGCCGGTTGCGGCAGCGCTTCGGCCTATCGTGCCGTCGACTTCCGTAAGCCGATGATGCGCGTCAACTGCAGCGGCACCTATTTCCGCGAGACGCCGGTATTCAACGGCAAGTACTCCACCACCTGCTACCTCGACGAGGCGTTGCAGGCCCTGCGGGCCATGTTCAGGCGCCTCGGCCGCGATCCGCGCGAGTACTTCCGCAGCGTGCGCGCCGTCTTCATGCATCGTCCCTACGAACGCATGCCGCTGAATGCGCTCGCTTTCAGCTACCTCATCGGGCTGGCGCACGACGGTGCGGCCGGGCGTGGGGAGCTGGCCGGTTACTGCGAGGCCGCGCAGATCGATGTCGATGCCGTGCTGGCCGAGATGCGGGTGACGCCCGATATCCTCGCACTCGCTGCCGGCGGTGAGCTCGATCGCGATCCCTGGCCGCTGACCATGCGCCTGCTGCGCGTCTTCCGGGAGCACCCGCTGCACCAGACGCTGGTTGCCGACCGGATGCAACTCGGCGCCGTGGCGATGCGCGAGCTCGGCAACGTGTACTCCGCTTCCCTGCCGGCCTGGATGGCGGCAGGGCTCGAAGAGGCCGCTGCGGGCGGGATCGAGCTTGCCGGTGGCGAGGTGCTGGCGCTTGGCTACGGCAGCGGCGATGCGGCCGAGGCCATTCCCATGCGGGCCAGCGCCACCTGGGCCAGGGCTGCCGCGCAGATTGGCTTTGCGCGCGCCACGCAGGGGGCCGTGGACCTTACCCGGGAAGAGTATGGTGAGCTGCACCGTACCGGGCGGGGACCGCGCCCGGTGGTCGGCCGCGACGAGTTCGTGGTCGACCGCGTCGGCAGCAGCACGGCGCCGGAGTTCGCCGACGAAGGCGTCGAGTACTACCGGTACGTGCGCTGACTCCCTTCCGGTACGCGGCGCCTCCGATGTCTTTCGCCGACCGCGTGACCGCCTACCGACAGCGGGTCGATACCGCACTCGAGCACTGGCTGCCGCCGGCGACCACCCATCCGGAGCGTTTCCACGCGGCGCTGCGCTACGCGGTGCTCGGCGGCGGTAAACGGGTGCGCCCGCTGCTGGTCTACGCGGCCGGCGAGTGGCTCGGCCTGCCCGCCGCGCGCCTCGACGGCATCGCTGCGGCACTTGAGATCGTGCATGCCTACTCGCTCGCCCACGATGACCTGCCGGCCATGGACGACGACAATCTGCGGCGCGGCCGGCCGACCACGCACATTGCCTTCGACGAGGCGACCGCCATCCTCGCCGGCGATGCACTGCAGGCACACGCATATTTCGTCCTCGCGACCGACGCGGCACTCGATGCCACGCCGGCGATGCGCCGCAGCCTGGTCCTCGACCTGGCTCGCGCCAGCGGTTCGGCCGGGATGGCCGGCGGCCAGGCGCTCGAGCTGGACCCGGCCGGCGCGACGCAGGCCACGCTCGCCGCGGTGGAAGCGCGCTACTGGCTGAAGACCGGGCGGCTGATCGCGGCTGCGGTCACCATGCCCTGCCGGCTGCTCGCGCCGGACGACGACACCGCGCTCGCCATGGCGCAACGTTACGGGCGTGCCCTCGGAATCGGCTTCCAGATCGCCGACGACCTGATCGACATCGAATGCAGCGCCGAGGTCAGCGGCAAACCGCAGGGCTCGGATCAGCGCAATGGCCGCACCACCGTGCCCGACGTCATCGGTGTACCGGCGACACGCCAGCGTCTCGCGGTACTGCGTGACGAGGCGCGGACCGCGCTCGCTGGCGCGGGGGGCTCGGCCGGGGGTCTGCGCTGGCTCGGCGACGAGATGCTCGCTGGGCAGGGGACAACGGGCAGATCGGCGTGACCGGTCGGGTGGCGGAGTACGAGCGACCGGCCGGCCGGGAGCTGTCAATCCGCCTCACCCGGCGCGAGTGCCGTGATGGTGAGCGCGTGGATGTCGCTCTGCATCAGCTCGCCCACCGCGTCGTAGACCAGCCGATGGCGCGCCACGGTGCGTACACCCGCGAAGCGTGGCGAGACGATGCGCACGCGGAAGTGGCCGCGGCCGTCGCGGGCACCGGCGTGGCCGCGGTGCAGGTGGCCTTCGTCGATGATCTCGAGCACATCGGGTGCGAGCACCGCTTCGAGCCGGGCCCGGATGCGGGCGGGGCGGTCGGCGGCGCTCATGGCAGCACCTGACGGAACGGTTTCACGGTGACGCGGGCGAAGACCCCGGCGGTGGCGTAGGGGTCCTCGCGGGCCCAGCGCTCGGCATCGGCCAGGGACGCGAACTCGGCGACGATCAGGCTGCCGGTGAAGCCGGCCGGGCCGGGGTCCGGGGCGTCGATCGCCGGGTGCGGTCCGGCGAGCACGAGGCGGCCGGCGTCCTGCAGGTGGCGGATGCGCTCGAGGTGCGTGGACCTCAGCTCGCGCCGGCCTGCAGTGCTACCCGGGACATCCTCGCCCATGATGGCGTAGAGCATGTTCAGTCACTCCGCGGCGGGTTGGTTCCTGCGCCGGCCTCGCGCCGCGACAGCCAGGCGGCCTGGAGCAGCACGAAGACGACTGTCAGGCCAAGCAGGCCGAACAGCTTGAAATTGACCCAGACGTGCTCGGGGAAACGGTAGGCGACGATGATGTTGGCGGCACCGCTGACGAGGAAGAACACGACCCACATCAGGTTGAGCGTGCGCCAGTCGCGCGGCGCGAGCGTGATCTGTTCCTTGGCCACCGACTGCAGCAGGCGCTGCACGATGGTGCGCTCGCCGATGAACTGGCTGCCGAGGAAAACCGCGGCGAAAGCCCAGTTGAGGATGGTCGGCTTCCACTTGAAGACGAGGTCGTTCTTGAGCAGCAGGCTCACGCCGCCGAGCACCACCACCAGGGCCGCGGAGCTGAGCGTCATGCGGCTCACGGTGCCGGTCAGCAACCAGGTGATCGCCACCTGGAGCACCATCGCCGCCATGATCACGGCGATGGCGGTCTGGAAATCGGTGAGCCAGTAGGCGACGACGAAAGCGACGACGGGAAGGAAGTCGATGAGGGCTTGCATGCGTGGCAGTCCGGGATGACAGTGCCGATGATAAACCGGGGAGGGACCGCGGCTGAAGCCGCTCCCGTAGTTTCCTGAGACGGCACCGTGGCAGCGGCTCCAGCCGCGATCTCCTACAATGCCGCCGTGATCCAGTGCCTCGCTATCCATCCCGTCAACCCGCAGCGCCGCCTGGTGCTGCAGACCGTCACGCTGCTGCGTGACGACGGCCTGATCGTGTACCCGACGGACTCCTGCTACGCCTTCGGCTGCCGCATCGGGGCGCGTGCCCCGGTCGAACGCATCGAACGCATCCGCCAGACCGGCAAGGACCACAACTTCACGCTCGCCTGCCGGGATCTCGCCGAGATTGCCACCTATGCACGGGTCGAGGACTGGGCCTACCGGCTGCTGCGCGCGCATACACCGGGGCCGTATACCTTCATCCTGCCGGCGACGCGCGAGGTGCCGCGCCGGCTGCAGAACCCGAAGCGGCGCACGATCGGTATCCGCGTGCCCGATCATCCCGTGCCGCAGGCGATCCTCGCCGAACTCGGTGAGCCGCTCATGAGTTCCACGCTGCTGTTGCCGGGCGACGATCTGCCGGTGACCGAACCCGGGGAGATCGTGGAGCGACTGACCGGCCAGGTCGATCTCGTGATCGACGGCGGCAACTGCGGTGTCGAACCGAGCACCGTCGTCGACTTCACCTCCGGCTACCCGGTCTTGCTGCGCCAGGGGCGGGGTGACGCCAGCGCATTTCGCTGAGCGCGCAGCGGCGGCCTCCGTATAATCCCGGCATGATGGGTGCCGACACCGCCGATTTCATCCGCATGCTGGCGGTCGCTGTCATCCCGGTGCTCTTCGGCATCACCCTGCACGAGGTGGCGCACGGACGCGTGGCGCGCCTGTTCGGCGACCGCACCGCCGAGATGCTCGGCCGCCTGAGTCTGAACCCGCTGCGCCACGTCGATCCGCTCGGCACGGTGATCGTGCCGCTGCTGATGCTGTGGCTTGGAGGCTTCCTCTTCGGCTGGGCGCGCCCGGTGCCGGTCAATGCGCGGGCCCTGCACGACCCGCGTCGGGCGATGGTGCTGGTGGCCGCCGCCGGGCCGCTGACGAACCTTGCCATGGCTTATCTGTGGGCATTGAGCCTGCACCTCACCCGAGCGCTGTACACCGTGGCACCAGGGGCGGCGGAATTCTTCAGCCAGATGGCAAGTTTCGGTATTTTTTTCAACGTGCTGCTGTGTCTTTTTAATCTCGTTCCCGTACCACCGCTCGACGGCGGTCGCGTGCTGCGCGGCCTGTTGCCGGAAGCGGTGGGACAACGCCTCGATGCCCTCGAGCGCTGGGGCCTTATAATCGTCGTCGCGTTGCTGGCCAGCGGAGTTCTCGGGCAGATCCTGCGGCCCCTTTTCGACGGGGCGCAGCGTCTGGTGCTGGCGGCGGCCGGAATAATCTAGAGGGACGCAAGCGGATGGGCACGGGCGAGGCGGCGGGCGAGTCCCGCATGACGGTGATCGACAGCACCGCGGCGCCTGCCGAGGCGTTCCTGCCGCCGGATTCGACTGGCGGGCAACCCGCCCAGGGCGAGATGCCGTTCGCCATCGTCGAGGGCCAGCCGGTCACCGAACTGCCGCGCGACCTCTACATCCCGCCATACGCCCTCGAGGTCTTCCTGGAGGCGTTCGAGGGCCCGCTCGACCTGCTGCTGTACCTGATCCGTCGGCAGAATCTCGACATCCTCGACATCCCGATCGCGGAGATCACGCGCCAGTACGTCAACTACATCGAACTGATGAAGGATCTCCAGCTCGAGCTGGCCGGCGAGTACCTGCTGATGGCGGCGATGCTGGCCGAGATCAAGTCGCGCATGCTGCTGCCGCGGCCGGTGGCGGCCGACGAGGACGAAGCCGATCCGCGGGCGGAGCTGGTGCGGCGGCTGCAGCAGTACGAGCGCTTCAAGAAGGCTGCCGAGGACATCGACCAGCTGCCGCGACTCGAGCGCGATACACACCAGGCGGCAGCCGGGATCACGGAGAAGCCGGCGGTGACGCGGCTGCCGGACCTGACCCTCAAGGAGATGCTGCTCGCATTCCACGAAGTCATGCGCCGGGCGGAGATGTTCGCCCACCATCATGTGCAGCGAGAGCCGCTCTCGGTGCGCCAGCGCATGTCGGAAGTGCTGACCCGGCTCAACGACGGCGGCTTCTGCGAGTTCCACCGCCTGTTCGATCCGACCGAAGGGCGCATGGGGGTCACGGTCACCTTTCTCGCGGTCCTCGAGTTGCTCAAGGAATCGCTGATCGAGGTGGTGCAGGCCGAAGCCTACGCGCCGATCCACGTGCGCGTGGCGACCGTCGCGGGTCACGCCGGGCTCGCCCTGGCGGACCTGCCTGCCGAGGTACCGGAGTAGTCACGAGATGGACCAGAACCAGATCAAGTACGTGATCGAGGCCGCGCTGCTCGCGGCGGGACGGCCGCTCACGGTCGACCAGCTGCGCGCGTTGTTCGGCGACGAGCACCCGCCGGAACGCAACGACATCAGGCAGGCGCTCGTCGCGCTCGAGACCGACTATGCCGACCGCGGCATCGCGATCGGCGAGGTGGCGAGCGGGTTTCGCATCCAGATCCGGCCGGCGATGACGCCGCGGCTGGCACGCCTGTGGGAAGAGCGCGCGCCACGCTACTCACGCGCGCTGATGGAGACCCTCGCCATCGTCGCCTACCGCCAGCCCGTCACCCGCGGCGATGTCGAGCAGATCCGTGGCGTAGCGGTGACGACCAACATCATGCGCACGCTGCTCGAGCGCAGCTGGATCAAGGTGGTCGGCTACCGTGACGTACCCGGCAAGCCGGCGATGTACGGCACCACCCGCGAGTTCCTCGACTACTTTGGCCTGAAGCAGCTCGACGACCTCCCGCCGCTGGCTGAGATCCGGGACCTCGACCGCCTGAGTGCCCAGCTCGAGCTGACCGAGGCCGATCTTGCCGCGGTCGCCCTGGCCAGCGACCCGGACGCGCCGCTGGTGAGCGCTCCGGATGCCGGCCTGCCCGAGGAACCGGCCACGGTCGCCTCGATCGAGGAAGCGCGCGCTGCCGCGCCGGCGACCGGACATGTGGCGTTCGCCAGCGAACCGGCAAGCACGGCGACGGCCACGATCATTCCGCTGAAGGCGCGCTGACCGGCCTGCGCCGGCGGCGGTAACTGTCGTCGTGCCCGAGAGGCTGCAGAAGTGGCTGGCCGCGGCCGGTGTCGGCTCGCGCCGCGAGATCGAGGACTGGATCGTCGCCGGGCGGGTGAAGGTCAACGGCAAGCCGGCCGTGCTGGGCCAGAAGGTGAGCGGCACCGAGCGCATCGTCATCGACGGGCGCGCCATTCGCGTGGCGACACGCCGCCACCGTCCGTCACCGCGCGTGTTGCTGTACCACAAGCCGACAGGCGAGGTGTGCACACGCTCGGATCCGGAGGGTCGCCCGAGCGTGTTCGATGCCCTGCCGGCGCTGCGGGGCGGCCGCTGGGTGATGGTCGGGCGGCTCGACCTCGACACCGCCGGGCTGCTGCTGTTCACCACCGATGGCGAACTCGCCAACGCGCTGATGCACCCGGCGGGGGGGCTTGAGCGTGAGTATGCGGTGCGTGTGCGCGGCGAGCCCGACGATGCGTCGCTGCGCCTCCTGTGTACCGGCGTCGCGCTCGAGGACGGTATCGGCCGCTTCGGCCGCGTGCAGGCGGAAGGCGGGCAGGGCGCCAATCGCTGGTATCGCGTCACCGTCGCCGAAGGGCGTAACCGCATCGTGCGCCGTCTCTGGGAGGCGGTGGGCTGCCAGGTGAGCCGGCTGATCCGCGTACGCTTTGGACCGCTCGCGTTGCCGCGCCACCTGCCGCGCGGCCGGTGGCGCGAACTCGGCGCTGCCGAGGTCAGCGCCCTGTACGACAGCGTGACCCCATCGATCCAAGGGGATATTAAAACGAAGAAAAAACAATAGTTTGAATACTATTGTCAAAGAGCTTTATTGACAGTCGAGACTCTGCCCGGTGATGCCGGCGCTATCGGGTCCCATGAGATAGAGATAAGGCGCAAGGATGGCCGCCGGCTCAGGCCGGCTCTCGGGCAGTTCGCCCGGATACGCCCGGCGGCGCATGCGGGTGCGCGTCGGACCCGGGTTGAGGCAATTGACGCGGATGCGCGTCGTGCCCTGCGTCTCTTCGGCGAGCACCTGCGACAGTCCTTCGAGGCCGAACTTCGACACGGCGTAGGCGCCCCAGTAGGCCTTGCCGCGACGGCCGACACTGCTCGACGTGAACAGCACCGAGGCGTCGGCCGACGCGCGCAACAACGGCAGCAACACCTGTGTGAGCACGAACGGTGCTGTCAGGTTCACGTGCAGCACCTGCGTCCAGGTGCCGACATCGTACTGCTCGAGCGGTGCACGGTCGCCGAGGATGCCGGCGTTGTGCAGCAGGCCGTCGAGGCGTCCATAGCGCTCGCGGATCTGGCGCTCGAGATCGAAGTAGGCCGGACCCTGGGCACGGGCGAGGTCGAGCACGGCGATGCCCGGCTCCGGGTGGCCGGCGGCACAGATCTCCTGGTAGAGCGATTCCAGCCGCGACGTGGTGCGGCCGAGCAGCACCACTTGGCCGCCGTGTGCGGCGAAGCTCGTCGCAGCGGCGCGGCCGATGCCATCGCCGGCGCCGGTGACGAGGATGACGCGACCGGCGAGCAGGTCGGGCCGGGCCTGGTAGGACTTCGGATCGGGAGCGTTCATGGCTGCTGGTGCCTGGTGGGCTCAGTGCGGGAGAGGCTGGTCGTCGGCGCTGTTCGCCGCGTCGCCCGCCGGGGGGTCGACCGGTTCGGCGACGCCCGTGGCCGGCGTGCGGGCCGTCGTCTCGATCTCGGTCGGGGCTTCGAGTTCCTGCCGGCCGTGGATACCGAGTTCGGTGAGGCGGCGTGCGCCGGGCAGGACCTTGCGCTCGAGCGAGCCGACGGTCTCGTTGAAGATCCTGACGCTGCTCTCGAGCTGGCGGCCGAGCCGTGCCAGATGGGCCGTGAACGGTGTCAGCCGGTCGTACAGGTCCTGGCCGACGCGGCGGATTTCCTCGGCGTTCTGCTGCAGCGACAGCTGGCGCCAGCCGAAGGCGACCGCCTGCAGCAGCGCGACGAGGCTCGTCGGCGTGGCCAGCACGACCTTGTTGCGCAGCGCTTCTTCGAGCAACCCCGGGTTCTCGCTGAGGGCGGCGGCGAGGAACTGGTCACCCGGGATGAACAGCACCACGAACGCGGGACTCGACGGGAACTGCGCCCAGTAGGTCTTGGCCGAGAGTTCGCGGACCCGCTCGGCGACGTTGCGCGCGTGCCGCTGCAGGGCCGTGCGGCGGTCCTGGTCGCTGCCGGCTTCGGTGGCCTCGAGGTAGGCATCGAGCGGCGTCTTCACGTCGACGACCAGCTCGCCGCGGTCGGGCAGGCGCACGATCATGTCGGGGCGCAGGTTGCCCCCGGTCGTGGCAATCGTCTCCTGCTCGACGAAGTCGCAGTGTTCGACCATCCCGGCGAGTTCGGCGACCCGGCGCAGGGTCAGCTCGCCCCACTGGCCGCGCACCTGTGGCCGGCGCAGTGCGTTGACGAGGTTGCGCGTCTCCGCCTGCAGCAGCTGCTGGTCGGTGCTCATCGCCGCGAGCTGCGTACGGATCCCGCCGAAGGCCTCGTGCCGCTCCTTTTCGATGGCACCGATCTGCGTGGACGTCTTCTCCAGCGCCTCGCGGATCGGGGCGAGGAGGGCGCTGACCGCCTTCTCGCGCTCGTCGAGGTCGGTTCGCGCCTTGTCCTGGAAACGCCCGAGATTTTCCTGCGCGAGGCGCAGGAAAGCCTCGCTCTGCTTCGACAGCGATTCGCTGGCGAGCCGTGCGAAGGTCCCGGCCAGCACTTTCTCGGCATCCTCGAGTGCCCTGGCCCGTTCCCCGCCACGCGCCTGCTCGGCGGCGAGTTCGGCCTGCAGGCGGGCAAGTTCGGTGGCGGCGCCCGCTTCGCGCCGGCGTGCCGAGCGGCTGGTGACGAGCAGGCCGACCAGCACGCCGGCGACAAACGCGGCGGCCAGCAGCAGGAGCCAGGCAGGTGGGAACGTCACGTGGTTGCGACCCGGGCGTCGAGTTGGGCGAGGACCGGGACGAGGGCGCCGGGGTCACTGACGTGGTAGTCGGCGCCCCACTGCTCCGGTGCCTCCCCGGGTGGAATATACCCGTAGAGCGCCGCGATCGTGTGCATGCCGGCAGCCCGCCCGGCGGCAATGTCGCGGGCGGCGTCACCGACGTACACGGCGCGCGCGGCATCGGCGGCGATCACGCCGAGTGCGTGCTGCAGCGGCAGCGGGTGTGGTTTGCGTTCGGCCGTGGTGTCGCCGCTGACCACGCAGGCGCAGCGCGTGCGCAGTCCGAGTGTTTCGAGCAGCGGCTCGGTCAGCGCCGCGGGCTTGTTGGTGACCACGCCCCAGGGGATGGTGGCTCGCTCGAGCCAGCCGATGACCGCGTCCATGCCGGGAAACAGCCGCGTGTGCACGACGAGTTGCGCCGCGTACAGTTCGAGGTAACGCCGGTGCAGGCGGCTGCGCGAGGTTTCCGGCAGTTCACCGAAGGCGAAGCGCAGCAGTCCGAGGGCGCCGTTGGAGACCTGGGCGCGGGCGGCGGCGTAGGGCAGCGGTCCGGCCGCCTCCTCGGCGCGCAGCGCGTCGAGTGCCGCGACCATGTCCGGTGCCGTGTCGAGCAGCGTGCCATCAAGGTCGAAGAGCACGGCGCCCAGCCGTCGCGCGGCATTCACGGGCCGGGCCGGCGGCAGCAGGCGAGGTAGTTGACGCGCACGTCGTCGTTGACGACGAAGCCGCGGGCAGCCGGGTCGTAGGCGAGACCGGCGAGGTCCTCGAGATCCAGGCCGGCGGCGCGGGCCCAGGTCTCGAGTTCCGAGGGCCGGATGAAGCGTTCCCAGTCGTGGGTCCCGCGCGGCAGTATTCCCAGCAGGTACTCGGCGCTGATGATGGCGACGGCGAAAGCGTGCGGGTGCCGGTTGATGGTCGAGAAGAACACGCGCCCGCCAGGGCGCACCAGGCGCGCACAGGCCGAGACCACGGAGGCCGGGTCGGGCACGTGCTCGAGCATCTCGAGGCAGGTGACGACGTCGAAGGTGGCGGGAACCTGCGCGGCGAGTTCCTCGGCTGCCACCTGCAGGTAACGGATCGAGGCGAGGCCGCTCTCAGCCTGGTGCAGGCGTGCCACGGTGAGAGAGTCCGCGGCAAGATCGATTGCCGTGACCTCGGCGCCGGCGCGCGCGAGTCCTTCGCTGAGGAGGCCCGCGCCGCATCCGACGTCGAGGCAGTGGGCGCCGGCAAGCGGCGCATGCGTGCCGATCCAGGCGAGCCGCACCGGGTTCATCCGGTGCAGCATGCGCATCTCCCCGGCCGGGTCCCACCAGCGGCTGGCGAGCGCGTTGAAGCGTTCCACTTCGTTCAGGTCGACGTTGGTTGGTCCTGTTTTCATGCCTGCCCCAGTCGTACCGGCCAGGCGCGCGCCCGCTCGAGCGCTTCCCCGGCGTCGATGGTGGTGAATTCGCCGTCGGCGAGCACGGCGCGCCCGGCGACCCAGACGTCGCTGACCTGGTCGCGCGGTGCGGTATAGACGAGCTGCGAGACCACGTCATGCACGGGCTCCGTGGCCGGGCCACTCAGGTCGACGCAGGTGAGGTCCGCCCATTTGCCAGCCACGATCGAGCCGATCTCCTCGGCGAGACCGAGGGCGCGCGCGCCACCGAGGGTGGCCATGGTGAGTGCCTGCGCGGCGGGCAGCGCGCTCGCATCGCCGCTGACCGTCTTGGCGAGCAGCGCGGCGAGCCGGGCTTCGCCGAGCAGGTCGAGCTGGTTGTTGCTGGCGGCCCCGTCGGTGCCGAGGGCGAGACTGACACCGCGTGCTGCGAGTGCCGCGACCGGGCAGAGCCCGCTTGCCAGCTTGAGGTTGGAGGCCGGACAGTGCACGACCGGGACGCGCCGTTCGGCCACGAGATCGATGTCCGCGGCCTCGAGCGCCGTCATGTGGACCGCCATGAACCCGGCCGACAGCAGGCCGAGCCGGTCGAGTCGCGCCAGTGGCCGCTCGCCGTGCTGGCGCAGCGAATCCTCGACCTCACGGCGGGTCTCGTGCACGTGCATGTGCACGGGCACGTCGAGTTCGTCGGCGAGCGTGCGCAGGTGCTGCAGCGTAGGGTCGCTCACGGAGTACGGTGCATGCGGGGCGAAGGCGGTGCTCACCAGCGGATGGTGGCGGTACTGGTCGTGCACGGCAAGGCCCCGGGAAAAGTACTCTGCCGTGGTCGCTGCCCAGGGCGTGGGCTGCTCGATAACGATCATCCCGGCGACAGCCCGCACCTGGTGCTCCACGGCGAGATCGGCGACGACGTCGGGGAAGTAGTACATGTCGTTGAAGCAGGTGATGCCGCCGCGGATCATCTCGAGCAGTGCCAGCCGCGTGCCGTCGCGGACGAACTCCGGGCCCGCCCAGCGGTGTTCTGCCGGCCAGATGTGGCGGCCGAGCCAGTCGGCGAGCGGCAGGTCGTCGGCCAGGCCCCGCAGCAGGGTCATGGCCGCATGGACGTGCGCGTTGACGAGACCCGGCAACAGCACATGGCCCGGACGCTCGAGTGTGGCAGCGGGCGCGAACTGCCGCTCGGCCTCGGCCCGTGGCAGTACGGCGACGATCCGCCCGGCGCTGACCACGACTGCGTGGTTCTCGAGGACCTGGCCGGCGGGTTCCACCGGCACGAGCCAGCGCGGGGCGATCAGCAGGTCGGCCGGTTTGCGGGCGTCATCGGGCATGAGCGGTCGGCATATTGCCTGATCGCCGTGGGCGTTGAAACCGCGCGCCGACGGCTGCGCCGATGCCTCGGGACGGCTGTGGCCGGCAGGGGCCCTGTGCTAGACTTTGCGACTGCAATCATGGCGGTAACCGATCCGCCGGACGGCTTCGTCGAACGCTTTTTTCGCGCTGTGGACCGGGGTGCCCCAGCCCCGTGGGTCCGTGGCGATGGTGAACTGTTCCGATCATGGCTGATGTAGCGCTGGAGATACTGCCGGTCAATCTCGAGGACGAGATGCGCCAGTCGTATCTCGATTACGCCATGAGCGTGATCGTCGGGCGGGCCCGGCCCGACGTGCGCGACGGCCTGAAGCCGGTGCACCGGCGCGTGCTGTACGCGATGCGCGAGCTCGGCAACGACCACACCAAGCCGTACAAGAAATCGGCACGCGTGGTCGGCGACGTCATCGGCAAGTACCACCCGCATGGCGATGTGGCGGTGTACGACACCATCGTGCGCCTGGCCCAGCCGTTCTCGATGCGCTACCTGCTGGTGGACGGTCAGGGCAACTTCGGCTCGGTCGACGGCGACGCCCCGGCGGCGATGCGCTACACCGAGGTGCGCATGGCGCGCATCGCCGGCGAACTGCTCGCCGACATCGACCGGGAAACCGTCGACTTCGTCCCCAACTACGACGGCTCGGAACGCGAGCCGGCAGTGCTGCCGACGAAGGTGCCGCACCTGCTGGTCAATGGTTCCTCCGGCATCGCGGTCGGCATGGCCACCAACATCCCGCCGCACAATCTCGGCGAAGTGATCGACGGCGTGCTGGCGGTGATGGACAACCGTGACATCACGCTGGCCGAGTTGATCAAGCTGATCCCGGGTCCGGATTTCCCGACCGCGGGCATCATCAACGGCACCCACGGCGTGTACGAGGCCTACGCGCGCGGTCGCGGCCGCTGCCACGTGCGTGCGCGCACCCACGTCGAGCCGATCGACGACAAGGGCCGCGAGGCAATCATCGTCACCGAGCTGCCCTACCAGGTGAACAAGGCGCGGCTCATCGAGAAGATTGCGGAGCTGGTACGCGACAAGAAGATCGAGGGCATCAGCGAACTGCGCGACGAGTCTGACAAGGACGGCATGCGCATCGTCATCGAGCTGCGTCGTGGCCAGCTGACCGACGTGGTGTTGAACAACCTCTTTGCCCAGACGCCGCTCGAGACGGTGTTCGGCATCAACATGGTGGCCCTGCGCGATGGCCGGCCGCGGCTGCTGACGCTGCGCGAGATGCTCGACGCGTTCCTGCGCCACCGCCGCGAAGTGGTTACGCGACGCACCATCTACGACCTGCGCAAGACCCGTGAGCGCGCCCACATCCTCGAGGGCCAGGCGGTTGCGCTCGCCAACATCGACGAGGTGATCGCGGCCATCAAGGCCTCCGCTTCGCCAGCCGCCGCGCGCGATGCGCTCGTCTCGCGCGCCTGGACTCCGGGAGCGGTCACCGCGATGCTGGAGCGTGCCGGCGACATCACCACGCGCCCGCCCGACATCGGCGGGGAGTACGGGCTCGGCCCCGCGGGCTACCGGCTCTCCCCGGTGCAGGCCCAGGCAATTCTCGACCTGCGGCTCCACCGGCTCACCGCACTCGAGCAGGACAAGATCATCGACGAGTATCGTGGGCTGCTCGCCGATATCGGCGAGTTCACGGCAATCCTGCAGGATCCCGACAAACTGCTCGCGGTGATCCGCACCGAACTCGCCGACATCCGCGAGCGCTTCGCCGACCCGCGGCGCAGCGAGATCATCGAGAGCCACGAGAGCCTGTCGATCGAGGACCTGGTGCCCGAGGAAGACGTGGTGGTCACGCTCTCGCATGGCGGCTATGCCAAGGCACAGAGCCTCACCGACTACCAGGTGCAGCGGCGCGGCGGGCGTGGGCGCAGCGCGGCGCGCGTCAAGGACGAGGACTTCATCGACAAGCTCTTCGTCGCCAACACGCACGATACGCTGCTCTGCTTCACCAGCCGTGGACGGCTGTTCTGGCTCAAGGTCTACCAGGTACCGCGGGCCAGCCGCGAGGCGCGTGGGCGGCCGATCGTCAACCTGCTGCCGCTGGAGGAGGGCGAGCGCGTCAACGCCGTGCTGCCGATCCGCGACTTCCAGCCGGACAAGTACGTGTTCATGGCGACCAGCCAGGGCATCGTCAAGAAGACCAGCCTCGAGGCGTTCTCGCGGCCGCGCAATGCGGGCATTCGCGCGGTAGAACTGCACGACAACGACCGGCTGGTCGACGTCGCCATCACCGACGGCAACTGCCACATCCTGCTCTGCTCGAGTTCGGGCAAGGCGATTCGCTTCCACGAGGACGACGTGCGCCCGATGGGCCGCACCGCCGCCGGCGTGCGCGGCATCCGCCTCGGCGATGGCCACGAGGTCATCGCGCTGCTCATTGCCGGCAGCGGCGACATCCTCACCGCCACGGAGAACGGCTTCGGCAAGCGCACGCCGCTCGCCGAGTTCCCGGTGCAGGGGCGCAGCGGGCAGGGCGTGATCGCGATCCAGACCTCCGACCGCAATGGCCGGATGGTCGGCGCCATCCAGGTGGACCCGGGCGACGAGGTGGTGCTGATCAGCGCGGTCGGCACCCTGGTGCGCACCGCGGTCGACGAAATCTCGCAGCAGGGCCGCAATACCCAGGGCGTGCGGCTCATCCGCCTCGACGACGGCGAGCGGCTGGTCGGGCTCGACCGCATCATCGCACTCTCCGACGAGGACGAGCCGGCGTAACGAAGCGACGACGACACCGCCGCGGGCAGCACCCGTGGCCATTCACCAGTGACCGGAGGCATCGGGCGATACATGGGGCGGATATTCAATTTCAGTGCGGGTCCGGCGGCTTTGCCGCTGGAGGTGCTCGAGCAGGCGCAGGCCGAGATGCTCGACTGGAACGGGCGCGGTGCGTCCGTCATGGAGATCAGCCACCGCAGCAAGGCCTTCATCAAGGTGGCCGAGCAGGCCGAGACAGACGTGCGTGAACTGCTCGCGGTGCCGCCGGACTACGCCGTGCTGTTCCTGCAGGGCGGGGCGACACAGCAGTTCGCACAGCTGCCGATGAACCTCGCTGCTCCCGACCAGGCAGTCGATTACGTGGTGACCGGCCAGTGGTCGAAGAAGGCCGCTGCCGAGGCGAAATTCCTGCGCCGGACCAATGTGGTCGCCGACGGTGCCGCCGGCAACTACACGGACATCCCCGGGCGTGCCAGCTGGCAGCTCACACCCGGGGCTGCCTACGTGCACTACTGCCCGAACGAGACCATCGGCGGGCTGGAGTTCCACACCGTGCCCGAGGTGGGTGGCGTGCCGCTCGTGGCCGACATGTCCTCGACCATCATGTCGCGGCCGGTGGATGTCTCGCGCTTTGGCGTGATCTACGCCGGCGCCCAGAAGAACATCGGCCCGGCTGGCCTGGTGCTCATGATCATCCGCCGCGATCTGCTCGAGCGCGTCGCCGACACCGTGCCGAACATCCTGCGCTACGCGGCGCAGGCGAAGGAAGGCTCGATGCTCAACACCCCGGCAACGTACTCCTGGTACATTGCCGGACTGGTGTTCGCCTGGCTCAGGCGTCGCGGCGGGCTCACCGCCATGGCCGAGGTCAACCGCCGCAAGGCCGAAAAGCTCTACCGCACCATCGACGAATCCGGTTACTACCGCAACCCGGTGGCGCCTGCGCACCGCTCGTGGATGAACGTGCCATTCACGCTGCCGCGACCGGAACTCGACGCGCCGTTCCTCGCCGGCGCCGAGAAAGCCGGGCTCGCCGAACTCAAGGGCCACCGTTCGGTGGGCGGCATGCGCGCCAGCATCTACAACGCCATGCCCGAGGCTGGCGTCGATGCGCTGATCGACTACATGGCCGATTTCACCCGGCGCAACGGCTAGGCGAGTACCGCAACAGGACCGAGACGATGTACAAGATCCTCACCCTGAACAACATCGCCGTGCAGGGCCTTGCCCGACTGCCGCGCGAGCGTTACGAAGTCGCCTCCGAGATCGGTCATCCGGATGCGATCATGGTGCGTTCGGCCAAGATGCACGACATGGACCTGCCCGCCTCGGTGCTCGCCGTGGGTCGCGCCGGTGCCGGCGTGAACAACATTCCGGTGGACAAGCTCTCGAAGCGCGGCATCCCGGTGTTCAACGCGCCGGGTGCCAATGCCAACGCGGTGAAGGAGCTGGTGCTGGCCGGCATGCTGCTCGCGGCGCGCAACCTCTGCCACGCCTGGGATTTCACCCGCGCGTTGCCGGGCGAGGGCGCCGAGCTTGACAAGGCGGTCGAGGCCGGCAAGAAGAAGTTCGTCGGCTTCGAGCTGCCGAGCCGCACCCTCGGTGTCGTCGGTCTCGGTGCCATCGGCGTGCAGGTGGCCAACGCCGCGCTCGCCCTCGGCATGCGCGTCATCGGCTTTGATCCGCAGATCACGATCGACCGCGCCTGGGCGCTGTCCTCGGGCGTGGAAAAAGCGCGCAGCCTCGACGAGCTCTTCAGCCGCGCCGACGTGATCACGCTGCACGTTCCGCTGGCCGAAGGCACGCGCGGACTCGTCAACGAGTCGCGCATCCGCCTCATGCCGGGTGCCGGCGTGATCCTAAACTTCGCCCGCGGCGAGATCGCCGACGAGGCGGCCGTGCTCGCGGCGCTCGCGGGCGGCAAGCTGCAGGCGTACGTCTGCGACTTCCCGAGCCGGCGGCTGATGGCCGAGCCGAAGGTCATCGCGCTGCCGCACCTCGGTGCCTCGACCGAGGAGGCCGAGGTCAACTGCGCCGTCATGGTGGCCGACACCCTGCGCGGCTATCTCGAGAACGGCCTGCTGCGTCACTCGGTGAATTTCCCCGACGCCGACCTGCCGCGCATGGATGCCCACCGCATCACCGTGGCGAATGCCAACGTGCCGAACATGGTCGGGCAGATTTCCGGCTGCCTCGGCGACGCGGGCCTGAACATCGCCGACCTGCTCAACAAGAGCCGCGGCAACCTTGCCTATACCATCGTCGATCTCGACGGTACGCCATCGCCGGCGCTACTGGCGAAGATCCGCGGCATCGAGGGCGTGCTCGGTGTGCGCGACCTCGGCCGTCCGCAGGCCGCCTGAGATCGCACGCGTCATGGCCAGGAAGGCTCGTTCCCGCAAGCCCGTCGCCACGGCGTCCGGTGATCTCGCGTCGATGCGCCGGAGCATCGATGCGCTCGACACGCAGATCGCCGGCCTCATCAGCGAACGGGCGCGCTGGGCGCAGCGGGTGGCGCTTGCCAAAGGCAAGCCCGGTGAGGCGCGCGCCATCGATTACTTCCGCCCCGAACGCGAGGCCGAGGTGCTGCGCGGCGTGGTCGCCCGCAATCAGGGACCGCTCACCAACGAGGAAATGGTGCGGCTGTTCCGCGAGATCATGTCGGCCTGCCTGGCGCAGGAAGAACCGCTGAAGGTCGGCTACCTTGGCCCGGAGGGTACGTTCAGCCAGTCGGCGGTGCACAAGCACTTCGGCCACTCGGTGCGCGCGCTGCCGCTGGCGGCCATCGACGAGGTTTTCCACGAAGTCGAGTCAGGAGCTGCCGACTTCGGTGTCGTGCCGATCGAGAACTCGACCGAGGGCACGGTCAATCACACGCTCGACCTGTTCCTGGCCTCGCCGCTGAAGATCTGTGGCGAGGTCGAGTTGCGGGTGCACCAGCACCTGCTCGGGACGATGAAGTCCCTCGACAAGGTGGTGCGCGTGTGCGCCCACCCGCAGTCGCTGGCGCAGTGCCGGGCCTGGCTGAAGGAGTACCTGCCGGGCGTGCCGCTGGTGGAGGTCACCAGCAATGCGGAGGGCGCGCGCCGGGCGCGCGACGAAGCCGGCACGGCCGCGATCGCCGGTGATGCCGCGGCCGAGGTCTACGGACTCGGCAAGCTGGTGGCCGACATCGAAGACCGTCCCGACAACACTACGCGCTTTCTGGTCGTCGGCCGCAAGCTGCTCGCGCGCAGCGGCGATGACCGCACCACGCTGCTCATCTCGAGCGGCAGGACCGACGACCCCGGCGCGCTGCATCGGCTGCTCACGCCGCTCGCCGCGGCGAAGATCAACCTGACGCGAATCGAGTCGCGCCCGTCGCGCCGGCGCAAGTGGCACTATGTCTTTTTCCTCGACCTCGACGGACACGTCGAGGATCCGGCGGTGGCGCGGGCCCTGCAGCGCCTGCAGCGCGAGGCCGACCTGTTTCGCGTGCTCGGTTCCTACCCGAAGGCCATCCTGTAGGTCCGGCATGAAGCGGTCCGCAGTGCCCGAGCGCAGCCCCGCCGCAGCGGGCGGCCTGGCATGAAGGCCTTCATGGCCGGTCGTGCCGACGAGGTGCGCGGCAACCTGCGCGTCCCCGGCGACAAGTCGATTTCGCACCGCGCTCTCATGCTCGGTGCGATTGCCACGGGCCGTACCGAGGTCACCGGCTTCCTGCCTGGCGAGGATTGCCTGGCCACGCTCGCGGCTGTTGCGGCGATGGGCGTCGTCGTGGAGCGCAGCGCCACGACCCGCGTGAGGCTCGACGGTGCCGGCCTGCGCGGCCTGCGCGCGCCGGCGGATCCGCTCGACATGGGCAACTCGGGTACGGCGATGCGCCTGTTCGCCGGCCTGCTTGCCGGCCAGGCTTTCGACACCACGCTGGTCGGCGACGAGTCGCTGTCGCGCCGGCCAATGGAGCGCGTCGCCGCACCGCTTCGCACCATGGGTGCCGTGCTCGACACGACCGGCGGCCGCGCACCGTTGCACGTGCGCGGCGGCCACCGGCTGCGCGGCATTGCCTACGACATGCCGGTGGCGAGTGCCCAGGTCAAGTCGGCGATTCTCCTCGCCGGGCTCTACGCCGACGGGCCGACGACGGTCCGCGAACCAGCCATCACGCGTGACCACACCGAGCGCATGCTCGCGAGCTTTGGCCAGCCCGTCGCGCGTCAGGGCGGGGCCGTGACCCTCGTGCCGGCCGGAAGTCTCACCGCTGGCGCCATCGACGTGCCGGGCGACCTTTCCTCGGCGACCTTCGTCCTGCTCGCCGGTGTGCTCGCCCGCCGTGGCGAGGTGGTCATCGAACACGTCGGCCTGAATCCGACGCGCACCGGCATCATCGACATCCTGCGCCTGATGGGCGCCGACATCCGTGTCGAACCGACCGGCGAAGCGGGCTGCGAACCGGTCGGGCGGATCACCGTGCGTCCCGCGGCCCTGCACGGCGCGGTGATACCGGCCCGGCTCGTACCGCTCGCCATCGACGAGTTCCCTGCCGTATTCGTGGCTGCCGCACTGGCGCAGGGCGACACGACGGTCACGGGAGCTGCCGAACTGCGCCACAAGGAGAGCGACCGCATCGGAGTCATGGCGACGGCGCTGCGCACACTGGGGATCGAAGTCGACGAGCAGCCCGACGGAGCGCACATTCGCGGTCGGGAGGACGGCTTCGACACCGGCACGATCGACAGTCGCGGTGATCACCGCGTGGCGATGGCCTTTGCCGTAGGCGCCCTGCGGGCGCGCGGCACGGTCCGGATCCTCGACACCGCCAACGTCGCCACGTCGTTTCCGGGGTTCGTGGCGATGGCGCACGGGCTCGGCCTCGACCTGCGGGAGGAGGCGTGCGATGACCGGCCCGGCTGAGGTGCCGGTCGTTGCCATCGACGGTCCCGGGGGCTCGGGCAAGGGCACCATCGCCCGCGCCGTCGCCCGCGCCCTGGGCTGGCACATGCTCGACAGCGGGGCGTTGTACCGGCTGGTCGGCCTGGCCGCGACCCGGCAGGGAGTGGCGCTCGATGATGGCGGGACGCTGGCCGGAGTCGCGCACGGGCTCGACGTGGTATTCGATCCACTGGGCGGGGAGGAGGGCCGCACGCTTCTCGCCGGCGTGGACGTCACCGCGGAACTTCGCAACGAGACGGCCGGGCGCGCGGCCTCGCTGGTCGCCGCAGTACCAGCCGTACGCGCGGCGCTGGTCGGACGCCAGCGGGCGTTCCGCCGCCTGCCGGGCCTGGTTGCCGACGGCAGGGACATGGGCTCGGTGATCTTCCCGGACGCCAGGCTCAAGGTCTTCCTGACGGCCAGCGTCGAGGAACGCGCCCTCAGGCGATATAAGCAGTTGAAGCAGAAGGGTATTGATGTTAACCTGCCGGCCCTTTCCAAGGACATGGCGGAGCGCGATCGCCGAGATGCGGAGCGCGCCGTCGCGCCGCTTCGTCCCAGCCCGGACGCGCGCATCCTCGACAGTACCGGCCTCGGCATCGCCGCGGTGGTCGTCCAGGTGCTCGACTGGGCCGACGAGGCATATCCCGGGCTGGCGCGCCGGGAAGGACCGGAAGCGTAACGAGCGCGACCGGATCGACCACCGCAGCAGGGCCGATGGCTCGCGCTGCGACAACCGAAGTGCCATCGCTCAGGCGATGGCGGAAAAGCAGAAATGACTGAATCTTTCGCCGAACTCTTCGAGCAGAGCCTTGCCAGCAGCCGGATCCGCCCCGGGACCATCCTCACTGGACGGGTCGTCGATGTCTCCTCCGAGGTCGTGGTCGTCAGCGCCGGACTGAAGTCCGAAGCTGTCATCCCCGCCAGCCAGTTCCGCAACGAGCGCGGCGAGATCGAGGTCCGGATCGGCGACCACGTCGAAGTGGCGCTCGACTCGGTCGAGGACGGCCACGGCGAGACGCGTCTGTCGCGTGAGCGCGCCAAGCGCGCCCGCACCTGGGAGCAGCTCGAGGACGCTTTCGAGAACAGCAAGATTGTCAAGGGTGTGATCAGCGGCCGCGTCAAGGGCGGCTTCACCGTCGACGTCGACTACGTGCGCGCCTTCCTGCCCGGTTCGCTGGTCGACGTGCGCCCGGTGCGCGATCCCTCCTACCTCGAGGGCAAGGAACTCGAGTTCAAGGTGATCAAGCTCGACCGGCGTCGCAACAACGTGGTCGTATCGCGCCGCGCGGTGGTAGAACAGGAGTACAGCTCCGAGCGCGAGGCCATGCTGGCGTCGCTGCAGGAAGGCAGCACGGTGCGCGGCATCGTCAAGAACCTCACCGACTACGGCGCCTTCGTCGATCTCGGCGGCATCGACGGGCTGCTGCACATCACCGACATGGCCTGGAAGCGGGTCAAGCACCCCTCCGAGGCGGTCAACGTCGGCGACGAGATCAACGTCAAGATCCTGCGCTTCGACCGCGAGAAGAACCGTGTCTCGCTCGGCATGAAGCAGCTCGGCGCCGATCCCTGGGAGGCGATCTCGCGCCGCTATCCGGCGAACGCCCGCCTGTTCGGCAAGGTCACCAACATTGCCGACTACGGCTGCTTCGTCGAAATCGAGGAAGGTGTCGAGGGCCTGGTGCACGTCTCGGAGATGGACTGGACCAACAAGAACGTCAATCCCTCGAAGGTCGTGCAGATCGGCGACGAGGTCGAGGTCATGGTGCTCGACATCGACGAGGACCGTCGCCGCATCTCCCTTGGCATCAAGCAGTGCAAGCCCAACCCCTGGTCGGAGTTCGCCAACAGCTTCAACAAGGGCGACCGCGTCAGCGGCAAGATCAAGTCGATCACCGACTTCGGCATGTTCATCGGCCTGCCGGGCGGGATCGACGGCCTGGTGCATCTCTCGGACCTCTCCTGGGACGTGCCCGGCGAGGAAGCGGTGCGCAAGTACAAGAAGGGCGAGGACGTCGATGCCGTGGTGCTCACCATCGACCCGGAGCGCGAGCGCATATCCCTCGGCGTCAAGCAACTCGACAACGACCCGCTCTCGAGCTTCATGGCCGAGCATCCGAAGGGCAGCATCGTCCAGGGTGCGGTCACCGAGGTCGATGCCCGCGGCGCGCTGGTGGACCTGGGTGGCGGCATCATCGGGCAGCTGCGCGCGAGCGAGCTGTCGCGCGATCGTGTAGAGGACGCCCGTGCAGTGCTCAAGGTCGGCGACGTGGTCGAGGCCAAATTCACCGGCCTCGACCGCAAGAACCGGGTCGTCTCGCTGTCCATCAAGGCCAAGGAGGCCCACGAGGAGGCCGAGGCGATGGAGACCTATCGCAGCTCCGACACCACGTCCGGAACGACGCTGGGTGATCTGCTGAAGGAGCGCATCGCCGGCGGCGGTGAGGGCTGACGGGGGCTGCGCCGCAGGGTGCGGGCACCGGGCGCAGGGGCGCCTGCGGGGCCTACGGGGAACTGGGGAGTACGGCCTTGGCCATGACGAAGTCTGAGCTGATCGAGCTGCTGTCGCGCAAGCAGAAGCACCTTCCGGCGAAGGACGTCGAGCTTGCCGTCAAGCACCTGCTGGAGCTGATGAGCAATGCGCTTGCCGCCGGCGAGCGCATCGAGATCCGCGGCTTCGGTGGCTTCTCGCTGCACTTCCGTCCCCCGCGCCTCGGGCGCAATCCCAAGACCGGCGAGGCTGTGGCGCTTGCCGGCAAGTACGTGCCGCACTTCAAACCTGGCAAGGACCTGCGCGACCGGGTCAACGAGAACCGTAAGCTTCCCATCAAGGAGTGATGCTGCGGCGACGGCGCGGATAGCGCGCACCGCAAAATTCCTGCGGCGTTGACGTACAATTTCGGCTGTGGTGCTGGCGCCACGCGACGGCAGGTTCCCGGATGGCAGGCAGGATCGTACTCCCGGTGGTGCTGTTCGCTGTCCTCGCGATGGCGCTGCTGTTCACCGCGCTCAACCCGGGTCCGATCGGTGTCGACCTCGGCATCGCCGAGATCACCGCGCCCAAGGCCGTGGCGCTCGCGGTTGCCTTCGGCCTGGGCTGGCTGTTCGGCCTGCTCTGCCTCGGCGTCGTCATGATGCGCCTGTATTTTGACCGCCGCCGCCTGCGCAATGCGCTGCGCCTTGCGGAGGCCGAGGTCCACGCCCTGCGCAGTCTGCCGGCCGCGCATGCCGACTGAAGCCGCTTTTTTCTTCGCCGGGCTGCTGTTCATCGCGGCAGCGCTGGGTTACGTATTCGCCCGTCTCGGACAGATCGACGAGGACGAACGTGCGCCGTCCGGCCTCGACTACGTGCGCGGCCTCAAGTTCCTCCTCAAGGAGCAGCCCGACCGGGCCCTCGAGGCGCTGACCGGCGCCGGCGAGCTCGACGACGACACGGTGGAGACGCATTTCGCGCTCGGCCAGCTGTTCCGCCGCCGCGGCGAGGTGGAGCGCGCCATCCGCGTGCACCGCGATCTCATGGAGCGGCCGAACCTGAAGCGTGCCGAGCGCGAGAAGGCGCAGTTCGCGCTGGCCGAGGATTACCTCAGTGCCGGCCTGTTCGACCGCGCCGAGGCGCTGCTCGGCGAGCTGCGCACCTCGCCACGCCAGGGCGTGGATGCGCTGCGCCGGCTGATCCGCCTCGCCGAGCTCACCCGCGAGTGGGAGCGCGCCATCGAGTTGTACGCCGAACTCGAGGCCGCCGACCGCGGCGCTGCCGGTTCCGGCCGTGTCACGCATTACTGCTGCGAACTCGCCGAGCAGGCGCGCCAGGGCCGTGATCTCGACGGCGCGCTGCGCTGGCTCGACCGCGCTGAGCAGGACCGCCCGGACAGCGTACGCGTGCTGCTGCTGCGGGCGGCCGTGGCGGCCGATGCCGGCGATCACGACCGCGCCATCGTCTGCTATGCGCGCGCCGCGGAGCGCGAGCCGTCGCTGCTGGTCGACATCCTGCCGCGCTTGTCGGCGGCTGCCGCTGCCGCCGGGCAGGAGGCCGAGTTCGCGCGCTTCCTCGAGCGCGTGCTGCGGCAGGGGCCGCAGGTGGCGCGTCTGGTCGCTTTCGCGACGATGATGGAACCGCGCATCCGTGACCCGCTGGCCATCCGCTGCCTGTGGGAATTCGTCGGTGCCGATCCGACGCTGCGTGTGCTGGTCGACGGCGAGCGCCTGGCGCAGGCGCCCGAGGCCGAGCGTGCGCAGGCCCTCGAGCGCGTGCGCGGCGCGCTGCGCGCTATGGCAACCTCGGGACGCGCCTATCGCTGCCTGGAATGTGGCTATTCGAGTGCCGCCCTGCAGTGGCAGTGCCCGGGTTGCGGCGCCTGGGACACCGTGCGCCCGCGCGTGCGCCTCGCGTTCGAATCCGGCGACCGCTGAGCACGCCTTTCCAGCGATTCCGGTGCCTTTCGGCGCTGTCGGCGCCGGGGACCCGCGGCCTAGGATCATCGTCACCCGCCCGCTGCGGGCGGGCGGTTTCGATCCCTGATGGTCAAAGGAGTCCCCATGTCTCATCGCATTGCCCTGCTGCTGGCCCTGCTCGGGCCCATGGCGGCCCTCGCCGGGCCTGTCGATCTCAACAGTGCGGATGCGCCGACACTGGCGCGCGAACTCGATGGCATCGGCCTGTCACGCGCGAAAGCGATCGTCGAGTACCGCGAGCGCAACGGCAAGTTCCGCTCCGTGGACGAGATGCTCAACGTCAAGGGCATCGGCCCGCAGGTGCTCGAGAAGAACAAGGGCAACCTGCAGGTCCGCGACCCGGGCAAATAGCCGGCAGCCACCGGCGGCAGGCGGGTGGCACGCGTCGGGGCGCGTCGCCCGCCTGCATCCCCTCGCGGCGGCGGGACAAGGCCGCGGCAATTTGGCTACACTGCGGGCGCAACAGTCGACAGGCACCCGCTCATGGCTTCCCGCAAACCCGTCCGCACCGCCGTATTTCCCGTCGCCGGCCGCGGCACGCGCTTCCTGCCGGCCACCAAGGCGATGCCGAAGGAAATGTTGCCGATCGTCGACAAGCCCCTCATCCAGTATGCGGTCGAGGAGGCGATCGCCGCCGGGGCCACGCGCCTGGTGTTCATCACCGGCAGCACCAAGCGCTCGATCGAGGACCACTTCGACCGTGATCCGGAGCTCGAGCGCGCTCTCGAGGTCACCGGCAAGCACGACCTGCTCGACGTCGTGCGCGGGATCCTGCCGGCCGGCGTCTCCTGCGTGTACATCCGCCAGGGTGAACCACTCGGTCTCGGCCATGCCGTGCTCTGTGCGCGCCCGGCGGTCGGCGACGAGCCGTTTTACGTGCACCTGCCCGACGACCTCATCCGTGCCCCGGTCGGCGCGCTCGCGCAGATGCGTGCGCAGTACGAAGCAACCGGTGCCAGCGTGCTCGCCGTGGAGAACGTGCCGCAGGAGAAGACCAGCAGTTACGGCATCGTCGACGTCGACACCGCTTCACGCCTGCGCCAGATCGTCGAGAAGCCGCAGCCGAGCAGGGCCCCGTCCACGCTGGCCGTGGTCGGACGCTATCTGCTGACCAGCACCATCTTCGACCTGCTCGAGCAGACCGGCCGCGGCGCCGGCGGCGAGATCCAGCTCACCGACGGCATCGCGGCGCTGTTGCAGCGCGAACCCGTCCACGCATTCCGCTTCGAGGGACGCCGCTACGACTGCGGCAGCAAGCTCGGTTACATCGAAGCCATCGTCGACTTCGCGCTCGAAGATCCGGCGCTCGCCGCACCGGTGCGGGCGCATATCGCGGCGCATCGGTAGGCAGTCGTGGCCGGCGTCACTGCGCCGTGCTGGTCCCGGGTGAAGTGCTGACTTCTGTGAGGATTGCACCATGGAAATCGAATCGATCATGACCCTGGTGAAGACGACCGCCACGGCCCTGGGTCTGAAGATCCTGGCAGCGCTGGCGTTCTGGATCATCGGCCGCTGGCTCATCGGGCGCATCACGATGGCGATGCAGGCGGCGATGAAACGCACAGCTGTCGACGCGATGCTGGTGAAGTATCTCGGCTCGGTGGTCGGCGTGGTCCTGAATATCGCGCTGGTCATCGGCATCCTCGGCTACTTCGGCATCGAGACCACCTCGTTTGCGGCCCTTCTCGCGGGTGCGGGTGTGGCGATCGGCGCAGCCTGGAGCGGGATGCTCGGCAATTTCGCTGCTGGCGCCTTCATGCTGGTCCTGCGTCCGTTCAAGATCGGTGACCTGGTGACGGTCGCTGGCATAACCGGCGTGGTGCACGAGCTCGGCCTGTTCGGTACGACGCTGATCACGTCGGACAACGTGCTGACGGTGGTGGGCAACGGCAAGATCTTCGCCGACGTGATCCAGAACTACTCGGCGCTGCCGGTGCGGCGCGTCGAGCGCACGGCACAACTGGCGGGAGGCGTGGACCCCAGGGATGCCGTGAACCGGCTGCGCGCTGCCGTGGCACGCATCCCGAACGTCGCGGCCACACCAGCGCCGGAAGTGAATCTGCTCGACATGAACCTGGTCGGGCCGGTGATCGCGGTACGTCCATACACGCACACCGACCACTACTGGCAGGTGTATTTCGACACCAACGAAGCCATCGTGCAGGTCTGTCGTGAGGCAGGCTGGCCCGCGCCGACGCCGACGCAGATCGTCAGGGCGCAGTCGGGCTGAATCCAGGCGGGCCGCAGCCGTGGGTCCGGTTTCCGGATCGACGTTTCCGCAAAGGTTCGCCCGGCGTTCACAAACAGGGATGGGGGCGGCGATGAACAAGGTATCCAGGCGGATCCCTCGCCGCGGCCAGGCGGTGGCTGTCGCGATCATGTTCGCGCTGGTGGCCGTCGGGCTGACCATGCACCCGGCCGTGGCGGCGCAGCCGGACGACACCGACGTCGAGACGGCACCCGTCCGGGTCGACGGTCGCACGCTGTTCGTTGTCCGCGGCACATCGTCGCGGCCGGCCCGGGACCGGGCCAGTTCGATCGAGGAGCGGATCCGGGAGGCCGCGGAGGATCCCGGCGTCAGCAGTGAATCCCTGATCGTGGTGCAGGAGCCGCTCGGCCTCAGCATCCGGGCCGGTAACCGGTCGCTGGTCAGTGTCTTCGAGGCCGACGCGCAGATCGAGTCGGTCACCTTGCAGATACTAGCGGAAGCCCACCGGCGCCAGATCGCGCAGTCGATCGACCTGTATCGTGCGGCACGCGAGCCCAGACGCTTGCTGGCGAGTGCAGGCATGGCCATTCTCGCCACTGCAGCCAGCGCCGGGATCCTCCTCCTGCTCGGATACACATTCAGGCGCCTCGAAGCGATGCTCGAGCGCCGTTACCGGGAGCGCATCGAGTCGCTGTCGGAAAAGCTCGGTGACGCCGTGCAAGTCGGGCCGCTGCTGCGGGCCATGCACGGGTCCGTCCGCAGCGTCCGGATCGTGGCCTTTGCAGCGATCGCGCTGATCTGGGTCCACGTTGTCCTCGGCCAGTTCCCGTGGACCAGCTGGCTCAGCGACGATCTCGCCGACCTGATACTGGGGTCGTTCGGGACGATCGCGCTCCGCATCGCGGGCTACATCCCGAACCTGCTGTTCCTGGTGGTGCTGGCCCTAGTCACGCGCTTCGGACTGCGCATGCTGCGGCTTTACTTCGATGGCGTAGAGCGGGGGCGCGTGCGGCTGCTGCACTTCGAACCGGAATGGGCGCTGCCGGTCTACAGGATCGTGCGTGCCCTGGGGCTCGCCATCGCCCTGGTGATGGCCTATCCGTACCTGCCGGGGTCTGGTTCGGAGGCGCTGCGCGGGCTGTCGGTATTGGCCGGCCTGATGTTGTCGCTCGGTGCCTCGTCGTCCGTCGCCAACCTCATCGCTGGCTATTTCATCACCTTTGGACGCGTGTTCCGGATTGGCGACCTGATCCAGGTTGGGGAGATCGTCGGGCAGGTGACGCAGGTCCGCCTGCTCACGACCCGTGTGTGCACCATCCGCAACGAGGAGGTGACGATCCCGAACTCGACCATCATGAATTCGAGCGTCACGAATTTCACGGTGCTTGCCCGCCAGCAGGGGCTGATCCTGCAGGCCGAGGTTGGCATCGGCTACGAGGTGCCCTGGCGCCAGGTCCATGCCATGCTGGAAGAGGCTGCGCGGCGTACCTCCGGCCTGCTGGCGGATCCCGCACCTTTCGTCTGGCAGCGCCGGCTCGGCGACTTTGCCGTGGTGTATCAGCTCAATGTGCACAAGGCGGTGGCAGAGCGGTTGCCGGCCGCCTACTCCGAGCTGCACCAGAACATCCTTGACGTGTTCAACGAGTTCGGGGTGCAGATCATGACCCCGGCCTACGAGGGCGATCCCGCAGGCCCGAAGGTCGTGCCGAAGAGCCAGTGGTTCACGGCGCCGGCGAAACCATCCACGGTGCCCGGGGAATAACCGCGTCCGCGCGCTGTCAACCGCTCCCGTCGGAGCCCTGCACCGGCGGTTGTGGTATCCCTTGCCGTGCTGCGTCGGCTGCGACCAGCGCCTTGTAGGCTACGTAGTACTTGTAGATGTTGCTGACATAGTCGACGGTTTCGCGGCCGATACGTCGCGCTGCCACGATCTCCACGTTGCCGAACCACACGTTCGGGTCGAGGCCGCGTCCGATGGCCTCCTTGCGCAGCTTCGCAATCCTGGCCGGGCCTGCGTTGTACGAGGCGATAGCGAGGAGCTGGCGGTTGAGCGGATCTACGGCGTCGTCGGCGAAGTAGCGATCTGCCATGAAGCGCAGGTACTTCACCCCGGCCTCGATATTGCGGTCCACGGGCCGGATGTCCTTGATGCCCATGTCGCGCGCTGTCGCGGGCTTGACCTGCATCACGCCCACCGCGCCGGCAGCGCTGCGCCGGCTGTGATCGAGCTGGGACTCCTGGTAGGCCTGCGCGCCGACGAGGAGCCAGTCGAACCGGTACTCACCAGCATAGCGACGCAGGTAGTCGACGATCTCGCGGAATTTCTTCGCTTCGGTCTTCGAGCGTGGATTGCGCAGCTTGGCAGCCGGATCGAGATAGCGTTTTAGGAGCACGTTCCCGAACAGGGTGCCCTCGCGGTGTCCTTTGACGAAGGCGTTGACCATGCCAAGCAGGCGCGGTGCGTCCTTGCGCACTGCCCAGGCGAGCGTGCCGCCTTCGCGCAGCGCGATGCCATCGTTGACGACCATGCGGTCGAACAGGCCGCTCCAGGCGCGCGCGAGGTGGGCGTCGGCAACGGTGGCTGGCAGGGCACCGGCATCCACCAGCTGCAGGAGGTCCTCGGTCTCGAGCATCTCGTCGGCTGCCACGACCTGCGGCGGTTCGCGCCCCGTTGCCCGCAGGCGCTCAGCGGCCGATGCGAGGCTCTCCCAGTAGCTGCTCGAGCGGCGCACGTGAATCTCGCGGCCGGCGAGGTCTTCCAGTCGGGTCACCGGTGGTTCGCCGGGGGCCGTGACGACCACCTCGCGGATATCTTCCAGGGTCGGCATCGAGAATGCCACGGTCGTGGCACGCTCCGCCGTCACCGTGAGCGCACCGATCGCGATATCGCCGTGGCCCTCGGCCAGTGCCGGCAGGAGCCGGTCGCGCGGCGTCGGCACGATCACGATCTTGGGCGGGATCCGGCCTCTGGCTGTGCGCGCTGCGAGCACCCGTTCGAACTCGCGCAGCGACTCGAACGCGATGCCCTGCTGTTGGGCCCCCGAGAGGAAATACAGCGTCCTGCTGTAAGGCACCAGCGCCCGGATGAAGCGGCGGTCGCCGGATTCCAGAGCGTCCCAGTCGCCGTGCCAGGGCTCGGCGAGCTGCAGGTACTGCTCGGTTTCGAGGTCGAGGAAGGGGGTCAGGCCGGCATCTGCCGCAGGCGCTGGCGCGGCGGGCATGGCGGCCGGCGGTGGCGTGCCCGCTGGAGGTTCGCCGCTGCCGCAGGCGCCGAGCAGTGCCGCGGCCACCATGAGAGCGGGACGTTGTCGCGTGAGGATATGCATGGCCCGACGCGTCCGCCGCCTTACGTGGAGTCCTTATACGACCGGCCCGGATTCCTGTCGACTGTGATACCGGGAACGGAGCAGGCCCGTTCCGGTGGTCAGGCCAGAGGGGACCTTCGCGGTCCCGATCAGCGGCATCCGCCGGCGGCGCAGGTTTCGGAAAACCCGTATTTCGGTATGATCGGGGCCGTGATCCAGGCGAGCGGCTGCATGGCCGGTCGTCTGGGCAGCGATCGGGGCGAAATTTCGGGGGGATGCTCGTCATGGAGAACCAGTCAATGCCGTACCATTGGGTCGGACCGTTGCGGCCGTCGATTGCGGTCGTCATGGTGGTGCTGATCGCATGGCCAGCCGACAGTGTGCTGGCACAGGTCAGTTCGGCGACGCCGGAGATCATCGTCACTGCCCGCAAACGCGAGGAGTCCCTCCAGGAAGTGCCGGTGGCGATCACGGCCTTCAGCGCCGACACCATCGAGGAGGCGGGCATCCGCGATCTCTACGACGTGGCGGGTCTGACGCCCGGCCTGTCCTTCTTCAACGCCCATGGCGAGTTCCTGGCAGTGCCGGTGATCCGCGGCGTGGCGCCCACGGATATCTTCGGCGAGAACAATGCGGCCATCTTCGTGGACGGCATCTACGTTTCGGGTCGCGAGGGGCTGAACTTCTCCCAGCTCGATCTCGAACGGATCGAGGTGGTCAAGGGACCCCAGAGCGCCCTCTATGGCCGCAACGCCTTCAGCGGTGCCATCAACTACGTGACGAAAGCGCCGGCCGCTGAATTCGGCACGAAAGCCGAAGTGACCGGAGGCACGGACGGTCGGGCAGGCGGCCAGGTGGCGGTCACCGGACCGATCTTCTCGGAGCAACTCACCGGGCGTGCCTCCGTACTGTACGACGAGTTCGATGGCTCCTACGACAATCCCCTGGGCGGGCAGGATGTCGGCGGCTACCGCTACCGCAGCTTCCAGGGCAAGCTGCGTTGGACACCGGCCGATACCTTGAGCATCACCGGCGCCGTCTATTACTCGAACGACGAGATCGACGAGGCGGCCACCACAGGTTATCTCGCCACCTGCGAAAACCGTGTCGACACGAATCTCAACATTCCGCGGCTGCTGGACTACTGCGGCAAGATCCCGAGCCTGGACGACTACACCAGCATCCTGCGCGACATCGGGACGCCGAACTCCCTGTCGCTCGCCAACGCTTTCGCGGATGAATCGATCCCGAAAATCGCACGCGCCCTCGGCGAGGACCGGGAACTCACCCGAGGCCACCTGGATATCGCCTGGGACGTGCTCGGCGGAACTGTCACCGCGCTCACCGGTTTTTCCGAAACGAGGCAATCGGCCCTCGTGGACGGCAGCCGCAGCCTCGGGCTGGACCAGCCTTTCGTCTACTGCACCAACACCGGCATCCTCAGCCCGGATCCGCCGGCCTACCTGTGCCTGGGCGGGCCCTCGTCGCTCGATCGCCTGACCACCGGGCTCCTGCAGATCGACCAGGAAGACGAAACCCGGGAGATCAGCCAGGAATTGCGCTTCACCAGCGATCAGACGCAGCCGTTGCGCTGGTCGGTCGGTGCCTATTGGTACGACGTGGATACCGACGTGCGCGAACGCGGTGTCGAGTCGACGAACCAGTCGCCGCCACCCTTCCCGGACGAGCAGTTCGGGCCTGTCGTGGTCGGGTTTCCGGTGATCATCGGCGATGCCGCCTTCCGGCCCTGGTTCCAGCCGGGGGGCGATACCGATCCCCTGGCGCGCAACATCCAGGACCGGAGCGTCAGCGCCTGGTCGGTGTTCACATCCGCAGACTTCGATGTGACGGAGACCCTGACGCTCGATGCCCAGCTCCGTTACGGGGAGGAGGAGAAGGAGACTTCGGGTAACCGCTGGAACGAGGTCGACCTCGACGCGGTCGATCCGCTCCTCAGCGCCAGCGACAAGGACACCTGGGACGCCCTGACCTGGCGGCTCGGCGCCAAGTTGAAGGTAAGCGACAACTGGATGACCTATGCGTCGGTCTCCAGAGGCGAGAAATCCGGCGGCTTCGACGTTCTCGACGTGGACTATGCCGACCTGCAGGGCGAGTCGGCGATCCTCATCACGAGCTTCGATTCCGAGGAGATGATCGCCACCGAACTGGGCATCAAGGGACGCACGTCCGATGGCCGGCTGGGACTCGACCTGTCGGTGTTCTACAACGACTGGAACAACGTGGTCATCCCCGAGGTTTATGAGAACAGTCCCATCGACGACCGTCCGTTCAGGCAACCCGAGAGCATCAACGCGAACCTGGGCAACGCCACGATCATCGGCTGGGAAATCGTGCTCGACCTCTCCATGACCGACTACCTCAGCATGCAGTTCACCGGCTCCCACACCGACGCCACCTGGGACAACGGCACCCGCCAGGGCACCCTCGAGACATTCCCGAGCTACCGGCCGGGCGACTGCCAGGGCACGGTCGTTCCTGCCGACGAAGCCGACTGCCAGGCCCGCGCCGGCTACATTTCCGGCAACTCCCTGCTCCGCCAGCCCGAGTGGCAGGCGAGCGGCAGCCTCGACTACCGGCGCCCGCTCAGCGATGGCTGGGACTGGTTCGCCCGGGCCGACGTGACCTACCAGGGCAAGGTGTTCGAAGGCAATTCCAACCTGAGCTACCTGCCGGCCAACACCTACGTGAACATGAAGCTCGGCATCGAGTCCGGCCGTTACTCGGTGGAGCTGTGGGGCCGCAACGTCTTCAGCGACGACAGCCCCATCGCGGCGTACCGCGATGTGTTCTTCACCAACACCACCGACGTCTACCAGCAGGGCGCACCCGTCTCGACACCGGACGATTTCTTCCCGTGGCGCCTGACCGTGACTCATCCACGGCTGGCGACCTTCGGCCTGACGGCGAAGGTACGGTTTGGCGGGGAGGAGCGTTAGCGGGTGAGGTTGTTTTCCGGCGACCAGCGATGGTGCCGGTGGACCGCATAGGTCATCGCGGTGCGTCAGTGATATGCGGGCTGTCAGCCGGCGCGTGTCGGCGCTGTGGATACGGGTCGGTCAAGCGAAGAACTGGCTCCCCGGGCCGGACTCGAACCAGCGACCAATCGGTTAACAGCCGATCGCTCTACCACTGAGCTACCGGGGAGCGGCTTGGACCTTGTGGAACGGCTTAAGCCGTTGATGAGCGCGGGGATTCTGTTGTAAGGCGCAGGCCAAGTCAAGGCAGGGCGGCACGTCCTGCGGTCAGCCGAGCACGCGCCGGATCCGGGCCACGGCTTCCTCGAGTGTGGCGATGCTGCAGGCGAAGGACAGGCGCAGATGGCCGGGGGCGCCGAAGGCGGAGCCGGGCACGACGGCGACCTCGGCCTGGCGCAGCAGCAGCTCGGCGAGTGCGCTGTCGTCGGCGAGTCCGTGGCTGCGTATTGCACCGGTGACGTTCGGGAAGGCGTAAAAGGCGCCGTCGGTCCGGATGCAGCGCAGGCCGGGAATCGCATCGAGCGCCGCGACGATGTAGTCGTGCCGTTCGCGGAAGGCGCGGCACATCTCGCGCACGCAGGACTGGTCGCCGTCGAGGGCGGCGAGGCTCGCGGCCTGGGAGATGGTGCAGGGGTTTGAGGTGCTCTGACCCTGCAGCTTCTTCATGGCCCCGATGATCGCCTTCGGCCCGCCGGCGTAGCCGATGCGCCAGCCCGTCATGGCGTAGCACTTGGAGACGCCGTTGATGGTGACCGTGCGCTCGTGCAGCGCCGGGCAGGCGGCAGCGAAGCTGGTGTACGGCCCGGCTCCCCAGTAGATGTGCTCGTAGATGTCGTCGGCGACAATGATGATCGCGGGGAAATCCTGCAGCACGGCGCCGAGGGCCTGCAGCTCGGCGCGGGTGTAGACCGCACCGGTCGGGTTCGACGGGCTGTTCAGGAACAGCAGCCGCGTGCGTGGCGTGATCGCCGCACGCAGGGCGCGCGGGGTGATCTTGAAGCCGTCCTCGAGCATGGCGGCGACGATCACCGGCTCGGCGTCGGCGAGCTTGATCATGTCGGGGTAGGAGACCCAATAAGGTGCCGGCACGATGGCCTCGTCGCCCGGGTCGAGCACCGCGGTGACGACGGCGTAGCAGGCCTGCTTGGCGCCGCTCGTGACCATCACCTGGTCGGGCTCGTACGCGAGCTCATTCTCCCGGCGGAACTTGTCGATGACCGCCCGCTTCAGCGCGGCGGTGCCTTCGACCGGCGTGTACTTCGTCTGCCCGGTGCGGATCGCCTCGATGGCGGCGGCCTTGATGTGCCCGGGCGTGTCGAAGTCCGGTTCGCCGGCGGCGAGGTCGATCACGGGCCGGCCCTGCGCGCGCAGCTCGGTAGCCAACGCGCTCATGGCCATGGTGGGCGACGGCTTGACGCGTTGCAGGCGTTGCGAAACTGTTACGCTCACGGGCGCTGTCCTCGCGGGCGATGCGGCGGCGATGCGGCGGCACATGGTAAGGGATCAGGCCGCCGCGACCAAGGACGCTGATGGATCGACTGGAACTGCAAACGACCTTCGCGCCGGCCGGCGACCAGCCGCAGGCGATCAGCGCCCTGGTGGCGGGGCTCGGCGCCGGTCTCGCCCGGCAGACGCTGCTCGGCGTCACGGGCTCGGGCAAGACCTTTACCATGGCGAACGTCATCGCCGCGGTCCAGCGCCCGGCGATGGTGCTCGCCCCGAACAAGACGCTCGCCGCCCAGCTCTACGGCGAGATGCGCGAGTTCTTCCCGCGCAATCGCGTCGAGTACTTCGTCTCCTACTACGACTACTACCAGCCGGAGGCCTACGTCCCGTCGACCGATACCTACATCGAGAAGGATGCCTCGATCAACGCCCACATCGAGCAGATGCGCCTGTCGGCGACCAAGGCGCTGCTCGAGCGGCAGGACTCGATCATCGTCGCCACGGTGTCCTCGATCTACGGGCTCGGCGATCCGCAGGCGTATTTCAGCATGGTGCTGCACCTGGCGGTCGGCCACCGCATCGACCAGCGCGATCTGCTGCGCCGGCTCGCCGAGCTGCAGTACACGCGTAACGACGCCGAGCTGTCGCAGGGTACCTACCGGGCGCGCGGTGAGACCATCGACATCTTCCCGGCCGATTCCGAACGACTCGCGGTGCGGGTGACGCTGTTCGACGAGGACATCGAGTCGCTCGGCTGGTTCGATCCGCTGACCGGGGAGCAGGCGGAAACGGTACCACGGCTGACGATCTTCCCGAAGACGCACTACGTCACGCCGCGTGACGTCATGGTGCGCGCGGTGGACGCCATCCGCATCGAACTTGGGGAGCGGCTTGCGGTGCTGCGCGAGGCCGGCAAGCTCCTCGAGGCGCAGCGCCTGGAGCAGCGCACGCTGTTCGACCTCGAGATGATCATGGAGGTCGGGTACTGCACCGGTATCGAGAACTACAGCCGCTATCTCTCCGGGCGCCAGGCCGGCGAGCCGCCGCCCTGCCTGTTCGACTACCTGCCGGCAAATGCGCTGCTGATCATCGACGAGAGCCACGTGACCATCCCGCAACTCGGCGGCATGTACCGCGGTGACCGCTCGCGCAAGGAGACGCTGGTCGAGTACGGCTTCCGCCTGCCCTCGGCGCTCGACAACCGGCCGCTGCGTTTCGATGAGTTCGAGCGTATCGCCCCGCAGACGATCTATGTCTCGGCCACGCCCGGGCCCTACGAGCGCGAGCATTCGGATGCGAACGTCGAGCAGGTCGTGCGGCCGACCGGCCTGCTCGACCCGGCGGTGGAGGTGCGCGCGGCGACGAGCCAGGTCGACGATGTGCTCTCCGAGATCAACCTGCGCGTGGCGGCGGGAGAACGTGTGCTCATCACCACGCTCACCAAGCGCATGGCCGAGGATCTGACCGATTACCTGCAGGAGCACGGGGTGCGGGTGCGCTACCTGCACTCGGATATCGAGACCGTGGAGCGCACCGAGATCATCCGCGACCTGCGCCTCGGCGTGTTCGACGTGCTGGTCGGCATCAATCTGCTGCGCGAAGGCCTCGACATGCCCGAGGTGTCGCTGGTCGCAATCTTCGACGCCGACAAGGAGGGCTTCCTGCGCTCGGAGGGCTCGCTCATCCAGACGATCGGCCGCGCGGCGCGCAACGCCCGCGGCACCGCCATCCTCTACGCAGACCGGGTCACCGGGTCGATGGAGCGCGCCATGGCCGAGACCAAACGGCGTCGCGAGCGCCAGCAGGTGTACAACGCTGCGCACGGCATCGAGCCGCGCACGGTGCGCAAGGAAGTGCGCGACATCCTCGAGGGTGCGCGCAGCGAGCCGCGTACGCAGCGCGGCCGCCGGCGGGTCGCCGAGCCGGCGGTCGATTACGCCGCCCTCGGTCCGGAGCAGACGGTGCAGCAGCTGCGTCGCCTCGAAAAGCGCATGCACGAGCACGCCCGCAACCTCGAGTTCGAGGAGGCGGCGCGGCTGCGCGACCAGATCCAGGCGCTGCGCGAGCGGGGGCTCGGGCTGCCGGCACCGCGCCGGACCGGCTGAGTGCCTTGCGGCGGCGGCGCCCGATTCGGTATCGTTGTGCCCCCGCCGGCCAGCCTGGCCGCCGGGGTCGCTTCCGAAGGCGCGTAGCTCAGCGGTTAGAGCACTTGCTTGACATGCAAGGGGTCGGTGGTTCGATTCCACTCGCGCCTACCAGTTTCCGGCCGGCCGGGACCGGCTGCGCGGCGCTCCTCTGCTAGAATCCGCGGCCGGACCGGCCCGAGCGGCCGGTTTTGCCAATCCCGCGGGAATCATCGATGCCAGTCATCACCTTGCCGGACGGCCAGCGCCGTTCCTTCGATCAGCCCGTCACGGTCGCTGAGGTGGCCGCGGCCATCGGGCCGGGCCTTGCGCGCGCCGCACTCGCCGGGCGCGTGGACGGGCGGCTGGTGGATACCTCGTATCGCCTCGAGCGCGACGCGGCTGTCGCCATCGTCACCGACAAGGATCCCGACGGGCTCGAGGTCATCCGCCATTCCACCGCGCACCTGCTGGCGCAGGCGGTGAAGAGCCTGTTTCCGGCGGCGCAGGTGACCATCGGCCCGGTGATCGAGGACGGCTTCTATTACGACTTCGCCTTCGAGCGGCCGTTCACGCCGGAGGACATCGCCGCCATCGAGGCGCGCATGAAGGAACTGGCGCAGGCGAACCTCGCCGTGTCGCGCCGGGTGCTGCCACGCGACGAGGCGGTGGCGCTGTTCCGCGGGCTCGGCGAGAAGTACAAGGCCGAGATCATCGCGGGCATCCCGGCCGGCGAGGACATCGGCCTCTACGGCCAGGGCGACTGGTTCGACCTGTGCCGCGGCCCGCACGTGCCGGCCACCGGCAAGCTCAAGGCCTTCAAGCTTACCAAGGTCGCCGGCGCCTACTGGCGCGGGGATTCGCGCAACGAGATGCTGCAGCGGATCTACGGCACCGCCTGGCCGGACGAGAAAGCGCTGGCCGCATACCTGCACCGGCTGGAGGAGGCCGAGAAGCGCGATCACCGCCGCATCGGCCGCGAGCTCGATCTCTTCCACTTCCAGGAGGAGGCGCCGGGCGCCGTGTTCTGGCATCCGAAGGGCTGGACGCTGTTCCAGGAACTCATCGGCTACATGCGCGAGCGCCAGCAGGCGGCCGGCTACCAGGAAGTCAACACGCCGGAGATCATGGACCGTACGCTCTGGGTGCAGTCGGGCCACGTCGAGAAGTTCGGCGAGAACATGTTCATGACGCAGACGCCCGACGAGCGCGTCTACGCCATCAAGCCCATGAACTGCCCGGGCCACATCCAGGTGTTCAACCAGGGCCTGAAAAGTTACCGCGACCTGCCGTTGCGGCTGTGCGAGTTCGGCAAGGTGCACCGCTACGAGCCTTCCGGCGCGCTGCACGGGCTGATGCGCGTGCGTGCCTTCACCCAGGACGACGCGCACATCTTCTGCACCGAGGAGCAGATCACGGCCGAATCGGTGGCGGTGACCAGCCTGATCCTGTCGATCTACCGCGATTTCGGCTTCGACGACATCCGCATCAAGTTCTCCGACCGGCCGGCGCAGCGCGTCGGCGACGACGCGATCTGGGACCGGGCCGAGGCGGCGCTGAAGGCGGCGGCCGAGGCCGCGGGTCTCGAACCCGGCTACAACCCGGGGGAGGGCGCCTTCTACGGCCCGAAACTCGAGTTCGTCCTGCGCGATGCGATCGGCCGGGACTGGCAGTGCGGCACCCTGCAGGTCGACTTCAACCTGCCGGGCCGGCTCGGGGCGAGCTTCGTCGGCGACGACAGCCAGCGGCGTGTGCCGGTCATGCTCCACCGCGCCATGTTCGGCTCGCTCGAGCGTTTCTGCGGGATCCTGCTCGAGCACCATGCCGGACGCCTGCCGCTGTGGCTGGCGCCGGTGCAGGCCGCCGTCCTCAATATCACCGACCGCCAGGCTGCATTTGCCCGGCAGGTCGAGGAATCGCTGCAAAATCAGGGCTTTCGCGCCGAAACGGACTTGAGAAACGAAAAGATCGGCTTTAAAATCCGCGAGCACACGTTACAGCGGGTTCCCTATCTCCTCGTCGTAGGCGACCGGGAAGCCGCATCACAGTCCGTGGCCGTGCGCACGCGAACCGGCAAGGATCTCGGCACGCTGTCTCTCGACACGCTGCTGCAGGGCCTGCAGGCCGAGGTCGCGAGCCGCGGCCGCGTTGTTATGGAGGGTTGACGCATCGTCGCGAACAAGAGGGTCAGGCGGAACGAGGAAATCGACTCCCGCCAGTTGCGAGTGATCGGGCCGGACGGCCAGATGATCGGGGTTTTGAGCCGGGAGCAGGCGCTGGAAATGGCGGTTGCGCAGGGGCTGGACCTCGTCGAGCTTTCCCCCAACGCAGACCCGCCGGTGTGCCGGATCCTCGACTTCGGGAAGTTCCTGTTCGAACAGAACAAGAAGGCCCATGCTGCCAAGCGCAAGCAGAAGCAGATCCAGGTCAAGGAAGTGAAGTTCCGGCCGGGCACCGAGGAGGGCGACTACCAGGTGAAGCTGCGGAACCTCATCCGCTTCCTCACCGAAGGCGACAAGGCAAAGATCACGCTGCGATATCGCGGCCGTGAGATGGTGCACCAGGATCTCGGCTTCAAGCTCCTGCAACGTGTGCAGCAGGACCTGCAGGAGCACGGGGCCGTCGAGCAAATGCCGAAGCTCGAGGGGCGCCAGCTGGTGATGGTGATATCACCGAAACGAAAGTGAGTATCGGCCGCCTGGCCCGGGGCATCCCGCCCCGTCGCCGGCGCCGAAACCCGCCTGCCCCGGCCATGGTGGTTCGGATCAGGCCAAGGAGAGAGCAATGCCGAAGATGAAGACCAAGCGCGGCGCTGCCAAGCGCTTCCGCGCCACGGGAAAGGGCGGCTTCAAGCGGGCCCAGTCCCACCTCAATCACATCCTGACCAAGAAGAGTGCCAAGCGTAAGCGGCATCTCGGGCCGATGCAGCAGGTCGAAGAATGCGACGTGCCGAGCATCCGCAAACAGCTGCCTTACGCATAACGGGAGATCGGGGTCATGGCGAGAGTGAAGCGTGGCGTCACCGCGGGTGCACGCCACAAAAAGGTTCTCAAGAAGGCGAAGGGCTATTACAACGGCCGTCGCAAGGTTTACCGCGCCGCCAAGCAGGCGGTCATCAAGGCCGGCCAGTACGCCCTGCGTGACCGCCGCGTGAAGAAGCGCGAGTTCCGTGCGCTGTGGATCGCCCGCATCAACGCTGCGATCCGCCCGCATGGGCTGTCGTACAGCCGCTTCATCAACGGGCTGAAGCTGGCCGGCATCGAGGTCGACCGCAAGGTACTCGCAGACCTGGCCGTGCACGATGCAGAGGCCTTTGCGGCCCTCGCCGAGCAGGTCAAGGGCCAGCTGGCAGCCTGAGCGGCTGCCTGCACACAGGTAGCCACGGCGGGCTGGCCGCATGGGCCGGTCCGCAGCACGTCACGCGGGACCCATGGACGCACTCGAAGGGCTGGTGAGGCGGGCACGCGCGGCCGTCGTCGATGCAGCCGACGGGGCGGCACTTGAGGCCGTGCGCGTGCACTACCTCGGCAAGAAGGGCGAGGTCACGACGCTGCTCAAGGGACTCGGCGCCATGTCGGCCGCCGAGCGGCCCGCGGCCGGCCAGGCCATCAACCAGGCTCGCGACGAGATCGCCGCCGCCATCGAGGCGCGTCGCGTCGCCATCGGGCGCGCTGAACTCGAACGCGCACTCGCCGCCGAGCGCATCGACGTCACGTTGCCCGGGCGTGGTGAGCGTCCCGGCGGCCAGCACCCGGTGAGCCGTTCGCTCGAGCGCATCGAGGCCATCTTCCGCGGTGCCGGCTTCGAGGTCCACGAGGGCCCGGAGATCGAGGACGATTTCCACAACTTCACCGCGCTCAACATCCCGGCCGACCATCCCGCACGGGCGATGCACGATACCTTCTATTTTCCGGATGGGCGGCTGCTGCGCACCCACACCTCGCCGGTGCAGATCCGCGCCATGATGCGCCAGGGCGTGCCGATCCGCCTCATCGCACCGGGGCGTGTCTACCGCTGCGATTCGGACATGACCCACACGCCGATGTTCCACCAGGTCGAAGGACTGGTGGTCGATCGCGGGGTGAGCTTCGCGCACCTCAAGGCGGTGCTGCACGAGTTCGTCGAGCGCTTCTTCGAGCGGCGCGCGACGCTGCGGTTCCGGCCATCGTATTTTCCATTCACCGAGCCGTCGGCCGAGGTGGACGTGCTGGCCGAGTCGGGCCGCTGGCTCGAGATCCTCGGGTGCGGCATGGTGCATCCGGAGGTACTGCGCACTGCGGGTGTGGATCCGGAGGAGTACACCGGCTACGCCTTCGGCATGGGTGTGGAACGGCTGACCATGCTGCGCTACGGGGTCGACGACCTGCGCCTGTTCTTCGAGAACGACCTGCAGTTCCTGCGGCAGTTCAGCTGAGCCGGTCGCCGTGAAACTTCCCCTGTCCTGGCTGGCCGACTGGAACGATGCTGCGCTCGAGCCCGAGGCGCTCGCCGAGCGCCTGACCATGCTCGGCCTGGAAGTCGAAGCGGTGGCGAGCGTCGGCTCGCGCATCGAACGGCTCGTCGCCGGCCGCGTACTCGAGCGGCAGCCGCACCCGAATGCCGACCGGCTCTCGCTGTGCCGTGTCGATGTCGGCACGGGCGAGCCGCTCGGCATCGTCTGTGGCGCACGCAACGTGCGAACCGGGGCGCTCTATCCGGTGGCGTTGCCCGGCACGACGCTCCCCGGCGGTCTCGCGATCCGGGCCACGCGCATTCGAGGCGAAGCCTCGGCCGGCATGCTCTGCTCGGCGCGCGAGCTCGGCCTCGACGACGATGTCGACGGGCTGCTCGAACTGGACGCGGAGATCGCCCCGGGTGCCGATGCGAGCGCACTGCTCGCCCTCGGCGATGCGGTGCTCGACGTCAACCTCACCCCGAACCGCGCCGACTGTTTCAGCGTGCTCGGCATCGCCCGCGAACTCGCCGCTGCCGGCCTGGGAACGGCGCGTGAGCCGCACGTGGCTCCGGTGCCACCGGCGTCTGCCGCCACTTTCCCGGTAACGGTCGACGCGCCAGCCGACTGTCCGCGGTTCCTCGGCCGCGTCATCCGCGGCATCGACCCGCAGGCGCCAACGCCGCGCTGGTTGCAGGAGCGGCTGCGCCGCGCCGGCGTGCGCCCGATCAGCGCCGCTGTCGACGTCACGAACTATGTGCTGCTGGAGTTCGGCCAGCCGCTGCACGCTTACGACCTCACGCGCTTGCGTGGCGGCATCGTGGTGCGCCGGGCACAGCCCGGGGAGCAGCTCGCGCTGCTAGACGGGCAGACGATCACGGCCGATGCCGGGGTGCTCGTCATCGCCGATGCCTCGGGCGCCATCGGGCTCGCCGGGATCATGGGTGGCGCCGGGACCGCGGTCTCGGCTGAAACGCGCGACCTGTTCCTCGAGTGCGCCTGGTTCGCACCAGCGGCAGTCGCAGGACGCGGCCGGCGTTTCGGGCTGCACACGGACGCTTCCCAGCGCTTCGAACGCGGCGTCGATCCGGGTATCCAGTTGTCGGCCATCGAGCGGGCCACGCGGCTCATTCTCGACATCGCCGGTGGTGAGGCCGGGCCGGTGGTCACGGCAGAGAACGCTGCGGCGTTGCCGGTGCGGGCTCCCATCCGGCTGCGGCGCGAGCGCCTGGCGCGGCTGCTCGGCGTGGCAGTGCCGGACGCGGACGTGACGCGCATCCTGCGGGCGCTGCGCATGACGGTGGACGCGGCAGCGGACGGGTGGACCGTGACACCGCCGACGGCGCGCTTCGACCTCGAGCGTGAGGAAGACCTGGTCGAGGAAGTGGCCCGCGTGTACGGCTACGACCGTGTGCCGGATCTCGCCGGACCCGGTGCGCTGCGCCCGGCAGCTGCCGGTGAGGCGCCGGCGCCGCATTCAGCCCTGGCCGCCACACTGCTGGCCCGCGGCTGGCAGGAGGCGATCACCTACAGCTTCGTGCCGGCCGATCTCGATGCCTTTTTCAGTGTCACGGAGCGCGCCGGGCTTGCGCTCGCCAATCCGATCTCCGGTGACCTCGCGGTCATGCGCCAGTCGCTTTGGCCGGGGCTGGTACAGGCTGTCGCAGCCAACCTCAACCGGCAGCAGCCACGGGTGCGCCTGTTCGAAGTCGGCACACAGTTCGTCCTCGACGCTGGCGGCGCCTGTCACGAGGAGCGCTGCGTAGCCGGCGTGGCCGCCGGCGCCCGCTGGCCGGAGCAGTGGGGTGCAGTGACGCAGCCGCTCGACTTCTTCGACGTCAAGGCCGAAGTCGAGGCACTGCTCGCCCGGGCCGGTGCGCTCGGGCGCACGGCATTCATCCCGGCGCTGCACCCGGCGCTGCATCCCGGTCGTGCCGCACGCGTGCTGGTCGACGGTGCGAACGCCGGCTGGCTCGGCGAGCTGCACCCGGCGCTCGCAGCTCAGCTCGAGGTGCCGCCGCTGTTGCTGTTCGAACTGAGCGCCAACGTGGCCACGACAGTCGCGATGCCTGCCTACCGCGCGCCTTCGGTCTACCCGGCGGTGCGCCGCGACCTCGCCGTGGTCGTCGGCCGCGAGGTGGCGGTCGCGGTGTTGCTCGAGACCGTGCGCGCAGCGGCCCCGGCGACCCTGCGCGAGGCCTTCGTTTTTGACATATATACAGGTCCGCAGGTCGGAACCGACGAAAAAAGCGTGGCTATAGGCTTGATTTTGCAGGACCCATCGCGCACCCTTACAGACCAGGACGGCAGCGCTGCGCTCGACGCGATCCGCGAGGCGCTCGACCGCCGCTTCCAGGCCAGAATCCGACAGTAGGCTCCGTCAAGAAAAGCCCGAAGGCGCGAATCACGATCATGGCCCTGACAAAAGCCGATATGGCAGAATCGCTCTTCAACGAACTCGGGCTCAACAAGCGCGAGGCGCGCGAACTCGTCGATCTGTTCTTCGAGGATCTGCGCACCGCCTTGTCGAGTGGAGAACAGGTGAAACTGTCCGGGTTCGGCAACTTCGACCTGCGCGACAAGAACACGCGGCCGGGCCGCAACCCGAAGACGGGTGAAGAAATTCCCATCACGGCACGGCGGGTGGTGACTTTCCGTCCGGGACAAAAACTAAAAGCCCGAGTGGAAGCTTATGCTGGAACCGGGACATAACGACGAACTACCGCCCATTCCCGGGAAGCGGTATTTCACGATCGGCGAGGTGAGCGAGCTCTGTGCGGTCAAGCCGCACGTGCTGCGCTATTGGGAGCAGGAGTTCCCGCAGCTCAAGCCCGTCAAGCGCCGTGGCAACCGCCGCTACTACCAGCGCCAGGACGTGCTCGTCATCCGCCAGATCAGGAGCCTGCTCTACGACGAGGGCTTCACCATCGGCGGTGCCCGCCAGCGGCTCACGGGCGAGGAAGCCCGGACCGACGTTTCCCAGAGCCAGCAGATCGTGCGCCAGCTGCGGGTCGAGCTCGAGGAAATCCTGAAGATCCTGCGCCGCTGAGGCGGCGACGCTGGTTTGCCGCGGCGGCGAGCTGCGTTATGATGCCGCCCCGACGCATACCGGACCCCCGGCCAGGACAACCTGCCCGCGCAACCCGCGGGGCATGGCGGCCGCCGGTGTCGCAGTCGCTTTCCTGAAGCCGGAACCTGAACTGAATCGGGGCGTGGCGCAGCCTGGTAGCGCACCTGCATGGGGTGCAGGGGGTCGGAGGTTCGAATCCTCTCGCCCCGACCATTCCGGCGGTACCGGACGTCAGTGGGCGGGCCGCACGATGTGCCCGGCCGTCGCGACCGACAGTTCGTCCCCGCGCAGCAGGCGGTCTTCGATGCCAAGCAGGATCGGGTCGCCTGCACGCCGGTAGATGTTCACCTTGGCATTGAACACGCTGTGCGTGAGCCCGTGCTTGTCGCTGATTGCCAGCCGGCGGATCGTGAACGTGCCGTCGGCGCGAGCCCGGCCGGTCAGGTAGCACTTGATCGACTCGACCGCGTCGCCCGCGAGCTCCAGGCCGTTCAGCCGCGCAAGGTCGTGACGGGCACGCTCCATGAACGCCACGGCGTCGAGGTGGACCGTGCCGGCCTGCAGGTCCTCGTCCAGTGGCAGGTCGGCCTGGAAGTCGCCGACCAGGATCTGTCCGGGCATGGCCCGCTCGATCATGCGCGCCAGCTCGATGGTGACGTCGCCGACGATGTGCGTGGAGATGGTCGGGTTGAGGCCTTCGGCGTGGTGGAACTCGTAGCAGCCACCGAGATGGAACGCAGCGCGCAGCAACGGCACGGTACGGCCCCGGGCCTTGCGGCGGGCGATGGCATTGTCGGCCAGCACCAGGTGCATCAGGTGATAGAGGCTGGTGTTGGCGGTCACGCCGAGGTCGCGATTCCAGATGTAGAACCCGTCGCCGGTGCCGGAGCGGGCGAAGTTCACGCCGACGTGGTTGCCGAGCATCTTGCTGTGCGCCGAATTCAGCGAATGCGCGAGGCTGTTGAGCTGCGTCATCTGCTCGAACGGTTGCAGCAGGCTGAAGCCGACGATGTCAAAAAGCGCGACCGCCCGGCTCGGCACGAAGCTGACCCCGTAACGGCGCAGCAGGCGGTCGATGAGGTCAGTCTCGGCAGGGGTGCCGGCAAGCGGCTGGCGCAGCGCGAGGTATGCCGGTTCGCAACCCAGCAGGCGGGCGGCCGAGGTGAGCTGGCGGACTGTGAACAGGCGCGGCCCGGTGAGCAGCCGCGCCACGAAATCCTGGCCGCTGCCCTGTTCGGCCCGCACCGCCGCAGCCGCGTAGTCGGCGATGGCGTAGTGGGGCACGACGAGGGCCAGCATGCCTGCCTGGTAAGGACACCAGGCGAGCACGAGGTTGCTGCCGAGCTGCCAGTGTTCGTACAGCTGGCGGTCGAGATCGAGCAGGTTGCTCCGCTGGCGCAGGTCGAGCCCACTCGCGGCGAGCAGGGCGTTGCCGCCGGTCTCGTCGGAAAAGCCATGGCCGTGCAACGTCCGGTCCATCGAGTCGCTCACGGGCCTCTGGAAGGTGGCTGCTTGGCGCCCCGACCCCTGGGGACTACCATTGCCTCGCGTAGAACCTACTCGATCCGCAAACGCCGGCGCAAGCTGCGCGCCGTTTCCGACCCGCCGACGTGACCGACCATGGCTGCCGTTCCCATTGAGATCGATGACTCCCTGGTGCGCGAGTTTCGCCGGATCGTGGGCGATGCCGGCTGCATCGACAGCAGCGGGGATCTCGCCCCCTTTCTCGCCGAGCAGCGCGGGTTCTATTGCAGCCAGGCGCCGCTGGTGCTGTTGCCGGCGACGACCGCCGAGGTGGCGGCCGTCGTCAGCCTGTGTGCCCGCCACGGCATCGGCATCGTGCCCCAGGGCGGCAATACCGGTCTTGTCGGCGGCGCGGTGGCCCGCTCGGCTCCCAGGGCACCGCAGGTCGTGGTCGCCATGCGGCGCATGGCAGCTATCCGCGAGCTCGATCCGGACAACTACACGATCACCGCGGAAGCCGGTTGTGTGCTGGCCGCCCTGCAGGCGGCGGCGGCCGATGCCGATCGGTTCTTTCCGCTGAGCCTGGCATCCGAGGGCAGCTGCCAGCTCGGCGGCAACCTGTCGACCAACGCTGGCGGCACCAACGTCCTGCGTTTCGGCACGGCGCGCGAGCTGGTGCTCGGTCTCGAGGTCGTGCTGCCGGATGGCCGCGTGTTCGACGGCCTGCGGGCGCTGCGCAAGGACAACACCGGCTACGATCTCAAGCAGCTGTTCGTTGGCGCCGAGGGCACGCTTGGCCTGATCACGGCGGCGACCTGCAAGCTGTTTCCACGTCCGCGCGGTGTCGCCAGCGCGCTGGTCGCCGTGGCTGACCCGGCGGCGGCCATCGCGCTGCACAGCCGGGCGCGGCTGGCGCTCGGCGACGAGCTGATTGCTTTCGAACTCGCTGGCCGGCAGGCGCTCGACTTCGTGCTGCGCTTCCTGCCCGGTGCACGCGATCCGCTCGGCCATCAGGCGCCGTGGTACGTCCTGCTCGAAATCGCCACGGCGCGCGACCAGGCCACTGCCGAGGAGGATCTCGAGGCCTTTCTCGGTGCAGCACTCGATTCGGGCCTGGTGACCGACGGCGTCGCCGCCCACAGCAGCGCGCAACGCGACCAGCTCTGGGCACTGCGCCATGCCATGTCCGACGCCCAGAAGGTCGGTGGCGCGAGCATCAAGAACGACATCTCCGTGCCGGTCTCGCGGGTCGCCGATTTTCTCAGCCAGGCCGGGGCGGCGGTCGAAGCGCTCGCCCCGGGCACGCGCGTGGTGGCCTTCGGGCATGTCGGCGACGGCAACCTCCATTTCAACCTCACGCAGCCTGAAGGCATGGAGCCGGGCGCTTTCCTCGACCTGTGGAATCCGCTGACGGCGGCGGTCAATGCCGTGGCCACCGCGCTCGGCGGCAGCTTCAGCGCCGAGCATGGCATCGGGCTGCTCAAGGTGGCGCAGCTGCGCCGCTACCGCGGCGGGGTCGAGCTGGAGCTCATGCGCACCATCAAGCGGGCGCTCGATCCGGCCGGGATCATGAACCCCGGCAAGGTGCTCGGCGACTGAAGCCCGCGGGCCGCCCGGGTGGTACACTGCCGCCCCGCGGCCGGCGGCGGTGGTTCGCCGCCCGGGCTGCCAATTCCACGGGACATGCACATGACCGACCAGGGATCCAAGTCGGGCGGCGGCGAGCGCCGCTATTCCAGCCTCGTCGTCGACGGCCTCGGCCAGGCGCCGAGCCGGGCGATGTTGCGCGCGGTGGGCTTCCAGGAAGCCGACTTCCGCAAGAGCCAGATCGGCGTGGCGTCCACCTGGAGCATGGTCACGCCCTGCAACATGCATATCGACACACTGTCGCGCGAGGCGGCCGCGGGCGTGGACGGTGCCGGTGGCAAGGCGGTGATCTTCAATACCATCACCGTATCCGACGGCATCTCGATGGGCACACCGGGCATGCGCTACTCACTGGTGTCGCGCGAGGTGATCGCCGATTCGATCGAGACCGTGGTCGGCGCCGAGGGCTTCGACGGCTTCGTCGCCATCGGCGGCTGCGACAAGAACATGCCGGGCTGCGTGATGGCGATGGCGCGCCTCGACCGGCCGTCCGTGTTCGTCTACGGCGGCACGATCCGGCCCGGCGCCGAGCGCCGCGACATCATTTCGGTGTTCGAGGCCGTCGGGGCGGTGGCGAGCGGGCGCATGTCCGAGGCCCAGCTGCTCGAGGTCGAGCGCACCGCGATTCCGGGTGCCGGCTCCTGCGGTGGCATGTATACCGCCAACACCATGGCCTCGGCGATCGAGGCGCTCGGCCTGTCGCTGCCCGACAGCTCGGCGCAGGAAGCCGTCTCGGCGCACAAGCATGACGACTGCCGGCGTGCCGGCGCCGCAGTGGTGGAACTCGTGCGCCGCGGGATCCGCCCGTCCGACATCCTGTGCCGCGAAGCTTTCGAGAATGCCATCACCATGGTGATCTCGGTCGGCGGCTCGACCAACGCCGTGCTGCACCTGCTGGCCATGGCGCACGAAGCCGGGGTGCCGCTGGCGCTCGATGACTTCACCCGCATCGGCGCGCGCGTGCCGGTGGTCGCCGACCTGCGTCCGAGCGGCAAGTACGCGATGTCGGAGCTGGTGGCGATCGGCGGCATCCAGCCGCTGATGAAGATGCTGCTCGACGCGGGCCTTTTGCACGGCGGTTGCATGACGGTCACCGGCCGCACGCTCGCCGGGAACCTCGCCGACGTGCGTCCGTACCCGGCCGGACAGCCGATCGTGCGCAGGCTCGACGACCCCATCAAGAAGGACAGCCACCTCGTCATCCTCTACGGCAATCTCGCTCCCGAGGGCGCGGTGGCCAAGATCACCGGCAAGGAGGGGCTGCGCTTCAGCGGCCGTGCACGCGTGTTCAGCGGGGAAGAGGCGGCGCAGACGGCGATCCTCGGTGGCGTGGTCGTTGCCGGGGACGTGGTCGTGGTGCGCGACGAGGGACCGAAAGGCGGCCCCGGCATGCGC
>CAUJIY010000012.1 GCA_963205295.1 Pseudomonadota bacterium | reverse complement strand
GGGCCAAGTCGATCCTCTTCGACGAGCGCCTGCGCGCGGAGTTCGAGGCCTTCTTCCGGCGCAGCGACAGCTTCGCCCTGGGCGTCTGCAACGGCTGCCAGATGATGAGCCAACTGACCGAGATCATCCCCGGCGCGGATCACTGGCCACGCTTCGCGCGCAACCGCAGCGAGCAGTTCGAAGCGCGCTTCGTCATGGTCGAGGTACCGCAGAGCCCTTCGCTGTTCCTCGACGGCATGGCCGGCAGCCGCCTGCCCATCGTCGTCTCGCATGGGGAAGGGCGCGCCGACTTCTCCAAACACGGCAAGCAGGATCGGGCCGTCGTCGCGCTGCGTTACGTCGACAACCGCGGCCGCGTCGCGACGACCTATCCCTGCAACCCGAACGGCTCGCCCGACGGCATCGCCGGCCTGACCACCGCCGACGGCCGCTTCACCATCATGATGCCGCACCCCGAGCGCACCTTCCGCGCCGCGCAGATGTCGTGGCACCCCGACAGCTGGGGCGAGGACGGGCCCTGGCTGCGCATGTTCCGCAACGCGCGCAAGTGGCTGGGATAGCAGGCCTGGACGTCCGCTTCCGCGGGCGTGACGATCCTAGAACTTCCCGTCGTCGAGCTTGAATGGCAGTTCGCGCGTCACCTCGGCGAAGCCGAGGATGCGCCTGCCTTTGTGGTCCTTGAGGAAGTCCTCGGCGTCCGCCCGCGAGGCGAGCGGCACCAGTTCGTGGCCCATCGGGCCGAGCACATCGGAGCCGACAACGTAGAAGGCCTTCTGCGCGTCGATGCGCGTCAGCGAATAGAAATCCGTCACCTGGATGACGGCGACGTCCTCGCGGCGGTGGCCCGGCGCATATTTGGGCAGGTCGTGCAGGTACTTGAAGAGGTCCTTGGCGCCGTCGAAGAAATGCGCGTGGCCGCCCTTGTACTGCACCACCGCCACCCAGTTCGGATACTTCGACACCAGCATGCCGCACACCGGGCAGAGGTCCTTCGGCCCCGGTTTTGTGACGTTCTGGGCCGGCGCGAGACCGGCCCAGAACGCGAGCAGCAATACGGCAAAAAAACACCTCATCCGCGTTTCTGTTCCATCATCTTCTTGCGGCGCTCCTCGCGGTTCCTGCGGATCTGCGCGACGTCGGCCGCCATGTCGAGGTAGGACTGCTTCAGCGCCTCGTCGAAGTCGCCGAAAGTGCCGCCGTGCTTCAGCCTGAACTGCTCGGCGATTTCCCTGGAGGCGAAGGAGTGCTTGCTGCGCTTGGTCATGGCGTGCTTGAGGTCGGCGCCGATGAGGTAGGTCAGCTGCTCGACCGGCACCAGCGGGCGCGGCTCGGCCGTGGCGCCGTAGTCCGGCCCCCAGATATTCTTCGGCTCACGGTCGATGTTGACGCCGAGGCTCAGGCTGAGGCAGTGGATGGAACAGATGCCGTCGACGAGGTCGTCGCTGTACTGCACCAGCATGCGGGCGCGGTGATGCTCGCGACGGTCCATGCCGCAGTAGGGGCAGTGCGTGTATTTGCCCAGCTCATTCTCGAGCGGTTTCGTGTCGGCGGGCTTCTTCGGCGTGAATTGCGCCGGCGTGCCGTCGGTGGGGCAGGCCTGCTGAGCGTGGGATGAAGTGGCGAGGCCGGCGGCGGTGGCGGCCAGCGAAAGTTTCAGCATGTCGCGGCGTTTCATTTCAAGCTCCCTGAAGAGTGGATCAGCAACGCAATATTAGGCTTTGCGAATGGACATCGCCTGCGGCAAAACGTCGCAGTTCAGCCGACGAGCCTGACCATGACGAGGAAGTAGCGGAGGCCTTGCCAAAGGGTGGAGGCGCCCAGTGCGATGACGAACAGCGCGGCGCCCTTGAGCAGCCAGCCGCGCAGGCGCGGGCCGAGCTTGCCGAAGAGGAAGGAGGCGGAGAGCATCGAGGGGAGGGTGCCGGCGCCGAAGGCCAGCATCAGCAGCATGCCCTCCTGCGGAGAGGGCGCGGTGGTGGCTTGCACCGCCATCGCCATGGTCATCGAGCAGGGCATCATGCCGTTGATGACGCCGCCGATGAGTGCGCCGACGATCGGGCCTTTCTGCGCCGCCGTCATGAACTGGCGACGCAGCCAGGCCACCGGGGCGAAGCCCCAGGCGTTGCGGATCGGCGAGACGCCGAGCAGATCGAGGCCGAGCAGGATGACGATCGCGCCGGCGACGATCTGCAGCACGCCCTGGGCGAGGCCGATCCTGCCGGTCGAGACGAGCACCGCGCCCAGCAGCGCGGCGACCAGGCCGACTGCGGCGTACATGCCGATGCGGCCGGCGTGGTAGGTGAGGTAGGGCCAGGGTCCCTTCGCCTGCAGTTTCATGAAGAAGGCCGACACCAGCCCGCCGCACATGCCGAGGCAGTGGCCGCTGCCGAGCAGCCCGGTCATGAAGGCCAGGGCGTAAGAGAACTCGACGATGGCCTGGTGGTGCGAATGGTCCACTTATTTCTGCTGCTGCAGGCGCAGCGAGTTGCTCAGCACCGACACCGAGCTCATGGCCATCGCCGCCGAGGCGATCATCGGGTTGAGTCGGCCGGCGGCGGCGAAGGGAATCGCCACGGTGTTGTAGCCGAGCGCCCAGAACAGGTTCTGGCGGATCACGCTCATGGTGCGGCGGGAAAGCGCGATGCCGGAGGCGACGCGCGCGATGTCGCCGCCGACCAAGGTGATGTCGGCCGATTCCAGCGCGATGTCGGCGCCGCTGCCGATGGCGAAGCCGACGTCGGCCGCCGCCAGCGCCGGCGCGTCGTTGATGCCGTCGCCGACCATGCCCACCTTGCGCCCTTCCGCCTGCAGGCGGCGTACCAGCGCCAGTTTGTCGGCCGGCGCGGCCCGCGCCACCACCTGGTCGATACCGACCTGTCGCGCGATATGTCGTGCCGTCGCCTCGAGGTCGCCGGTGGCCATCACGGTGGTCAGACCCAGGCGGTGCAGCAGGGCGATGGCTTCCCTGGCACCCTCGCGCGGCCGGTCGGCGACGGCAAGGATCGCCGCGCAGCGCTGGCCGATCGCCACGAACACCGGCGTCTTGCCTTCTCCTGCCCACGTCTCGGCCTGCGCGGCGAACTCCCCGGTATCGATGCCGGCTTCGTCGAGCAGCGCGGCGTTGCCGATGCGGATGGTCTTGCCGGAGACGAAGGCCTGCACGCCGCGCCCGGGCCTGGCATCGAAGTCCTTCGCCACGCGGGTCTTCGCGCCGCGCTCGCGCGCCCAGGCGGCGAGCGCCTGGCCGAGGAAATGCTCCGAGGGCGCCTCGGTCGAGGCGATCAGCGTGGCGAGCAGACTCTCGTCCTCGCTCTCGGCGGCAAGGAAATCCGTCACCACCGGCTTGCCCTCGGTGATGGTGCCGGTCTTGTCGAAGACCAGGGTGGTCAGCTTGCTGGAGGTCTCCAGCGCCTCGCCGTTGCGGATGTAGATGCCGCGCCGCGCCGCCTGGCCGGTGCCGACCATGATGGCGGTGGGCGTCGCCAGGCCCAGCGCGCAGGGGCAGGCGATGAGCAGCACGGCGATGGCGTGCGACAGGGCGCGCGCCGTCGGATGGCCGGCCGCGAGCCAGCCGCCGAAAGTCAGCCCCGCCAGCACGCCGACCGTCGGCACGAAGCGCGCCGAGATGCGGTCGGCCAGCTTCTGCACCGGCAGCTTGGCGGCCTGGGCGTGGTCGACCATTTTCACGATGCCGGCGAGCACGGTCTCGCCGTTGATGGCGATGGCGCGCAGGGTGAAGCTGCCGGTGCCGTTGATGCAGCCGCCGATGACGGCGTCGCCCGGCGCCTTGGCCACCGGAAGCGATTCGCCGGTGACGAGGGATTCATCCACCGCCGAGCGTCCGTCCTCGACGACGCCGTCGGTGGGCACGCGGTCGCCGGGACGCACGCGCAGCAGGTCGCCGACCTGCACCGCGTCGATCGGCACGATCTCCTCGACGCCGCGGCGCAGGCGCACGGCGGTGTCCGGCTGCAGCTCGATCAGCTTGCGGATCGCCTCGCTGGCGCGGCCCTTGGCGCGCTCCTCGAGGTAGCGGCCGAGCAGGACGAAGGCGACGATGCCGGCGGCCGACTCGAAGTAGACATGATGGTGGCGGCGCAGCATGCCGGGCAGGCTGTAGATCCAGGCGGCGCCGGCGCCCATGGCGATGAGCGAATCCATGTTCGCCTCGCGGTTCTTCGCCAGCGCCCAGGCCTTGCGGAAAATGTCGCCGCCGCTGCCGAACACCACCAGCGTGGACAGCGCCAGCTCGACCAGGCGCAGCGTCGGCGAGCGGTGCATCAGCATGCCGGTGACCATCACCGGCGCGGTGAGCCAGGCCGCCTGCACGAAGCGCCGCTTCGACACGACCAGGCGCATGCGCTCGCGCTCCGCCAGCAGGCGACGCTGCGCCAGGGTGTCCATCGGCCGCGGCACGTAGCCGAGGCGGGCGACGCGGGCGGAGAGCGCCTCGCGCGTGAGCTGTCCCCGCACCGTCGCCGTGCCGGCGGCGAAGTTCACGCTGGCGCCGGCCACCTGCGGATCGCGCTTGAGGTGCATCTCGATGAGCAGGGCGCAGGAGGCGCAGGTCATGCCTTCGACGGCGACCGAACACTCCTGCTGTGGACCTACCGGAACGGTCGCCGGAACGGCGGATTTCGGCGGTGGCGCTGAGGCGAGGTTTCCGATCACGGCATCGACCACCGCCAGCAGGCGTTCCTCGGGCAGTTGCGCCGGGTCATAATGCACGGTCACCGAGCCGATGTCGGCGACGACGCATACATCCTTCACCGCGGCATGCTTGCGCAGCAGGATCTCCAGCAGGTAGCCGCGCTCGGCCTGCCTGACGAGCGAGGGCGCGAAGAGGCGGATTCTGCGCGAGAGGCGATGAACGACCCGGGCGTGCTTCACTTGTTCGTCTTCCGGTAACGCACCAGCAGGTACATCAGGTAGAAGACCGCCAGCCAGGCGTCGGCGTGGGCGACCGGGTTGCGCATCCAGCGCTTGGTGATGAGCTCCCAGTGCACCTTGATCAGGTAGAAGGCGAGCAGGTCGTTGAGGAAGTTGATGACGGCCTTCTCGGTGAGCGCATTGGCGAGCAGCGGCTGCAGGCGCGCGGCGAGCGAGCTTTCCTTCGGTTGCGCCTGGCGCAGCTGCATCAGGGCGAGGCGGAACTGCGCCAGCTTGCGCCGGGCGCTTGCCCCGACTGCATGCAGGGTGCGGCCGATCTCCTCGCCCGCCGGCTTGAGCGCCTGCACGAGCGGGCCGGGCAGGCGGTCGAGCTGCGCGCGCAGGGCCAGCACCACCTCGCGCTCGCTCGCCTGGTGTGGGTCGTAGCGCAGCGAGAGCTTGCGCACGGCGCGGTACAGCGTGGCGCGGTAGATGCCGGCATTGCCGACCAAGTCGGCTTCCAGCGCATCGGCACGCGGGCCTTCGCAGAGTTCGGCCGGCAACTGGAAGCGCACGAGCCCCGGCTCGCGATGGCGCACGGCGATTTGCCGCGCCCATTCCTCGGCGTGGGACATGTTCGTCTTTCCGAAAAGTCAGTCCTGGGAGGACGGCGGTTCAGCGGCCGCTGCGGGCTTGGCTTCCTGCTCCTGCGCTTCGGCGACGAGGTCGGAGAGGTGCTCCTTCTGCTGCAGCACGAAGTCCTTGCCCATGCCCATGGCCTTGGAGGCAGCCAGCACGATCTCCTTCTCGTACTTGTGCGCGAGATAGCCGGCGACCAGGCCGGCGCCGATCAGCAGCAGCGGGTTGCGCAGCAGCACTCCGCCGATCAGGCCGCGGCCGGCGGCGAAGCCGGTGGCGGCCATCATGGCGCCGTGGGTCATCGGACTGCTTATCATGTTGCCCATCATGTGGCGGGCGGGTTCTTCCATCATCATGGCTTTTCTCCCATAGAAACAATCAAGTCAATGTTCCCCCGACTGTCCGGGGGATTCTTTGATCTCATGCAACATTTCGTAAATTCCCTTGCAGCCTTCGCAGCAGAACTCCAGGGTTTTCCCCTGCACGACCAGCGTGAAGGGTTTCACCCCCAAAGGCAGGCTGCACAGTTCGCAGGGTCGATTCGGGTCGCTCACTTCAACAGTTCCAGGGCATGGCGCTCGAACACCGCCTCGTCGGCCTCGCCGATCACCTTGCCGCGCACCACCCCCTTGCCATCGACGAAATAGGTGGTCGGCAGCCCGACGACGCCGTAGCGTTTCGCGATGGCCGACTGTTCGTCGAGCAGGGTGGGGTAGCCGACGCCGAGCTTGCGGATGAAGGCGTCGACGGTCTTCCTGTCCTGGCCGGCATTCACCGCCAGCACTTCCAGTCCCCTGTCCCTGTGGCGCCGGTAGACGGCGTCGATGGCCTTCATCTCCGGCTCGCAGTACCGGCACCAGTCCGCCCAGAAGCGGATTACCATCGGTTTGCCGCCTGCCGCGGGGGGGAAATCAACGGCCGCGCCGTCCAGCCGCTCGGCGCGGAAGGCCGGCGCGGCGTCGCCGATGTTCAGTTTCGCCGGCGGTTCTCCGCCGCAGGCGGCGAGCAGGGCGAGACCGGCGAGAAGCAGGAAACGCATGTCAATGCTCGATGAGGATCAGGTTGGAGTGCAGCACGAAATAGGTGGCGATCAGCGCAACGAGAAGATAACCGAAGGCGGCAAGGTCTGCCAGCCGCGCCGACACCGCCGGCACGATCTCCCTCAGGCTGGCGACCTGGCGGAAGGGCTGCAGCGCGCCCGTGCCCAGGCCGGCGGCGGTGGCGGCGAACAGCGGCACGTAGAGCCAGTAGCCCTGATGGCCGTATTCCGGCTTGAGGATGCAGAACGGGCAATGGTGGTTGGGGTGCTCGTAGAGGTAGAGCGAGACGAAGGAAAGCACGCCGACGATCGTGGCGACGAAGGCGGCGGCACTGGCCGCCGCGGCCGCGTAGCCGGCGCGCCGCGTGCGGGCGTGGAAAAAAGTCAGTCCCGCCGCGACGGCGAGCACGACATAGAAGAGGGTCATGGCCGGAAGCGGCTTCAGCGCGGCGACCTCGGCGGCGAGTCCCTTGGCATCGCCCGAGAACAGGCTGCCGCAGCAGGAGGTGATGACATCGGCCCTGAGACCGAGGAAGTACTTCAGCTGCAGGACGAAGGCCAGCGCCAGCGCCGGCAGCAGAATCAGGAGCAGGGCGTACTTCACGCGCACCAGCGGGTAGTCCGGCGCGCGCGTGTCGACGTGGTTCACCGCCAGCCAGGCGGCGGCGAGGAAGAACACCGCCATCTGCGCGAGCAGGGCCGGGAAGCCGAAAGGATTGACGTTGAGCGTGCCCACGGCGCACATGGCGCCGACGAACATCTCCGCCATGCGGTCGGCGTTGAAGACGAAGAGCAGCAGGGCGACGAGCTGCACCACCATGACGAAGGCGGCCAGCGTCGAGAAGAGGTAGGTGCGCCGCTCGAGCAGCAATTGGCGTTCCGTGCCGCTGGCGATGTCCCACTGGCGGATCACCTGCAAAGCAAAGGGCGCGGCGGCCGCCAGCATGGCGACGGCGATTCCCGAAGCGAGCAGCAGGGCGATGATGGCCGGCTGGAAAATCATGCCATCCCCCCAGCCCCCTTCCCGGGGAAGGGGGTGACGGAGGTTCGCCGCCTGTCGGCGGCTTCGTGGGCTTGCATGCCTAGCCCTCCGTCAGCTGTCCGTCGCGCATCGACACCACCCGATGCACGGCGGCGGATTCCACCACCAGCGGATCATGGCTGGTGAGGATGACCGTGCGCCCCTCGGCATGGAGGCCCTCGAGGATGCCCATGAATTCGCGCGACAGCGTGGTGTCGAGGTTGGCCGTGGGCTCGTCGGCGATCAGCACCTTGGGGTCGTTCACCAGGGCGCGGGCGATGGCGACGCGCTGCTGCTCGCCGCCGGAGAGCCATTCGACGCGGGCCTCTCGCCGGTGGGCGAGCTTCAACCGGTCGAGCAGCGCCTCGGAGCGCTCGCGCAGTTCGCGGTGCGGGCGGCCGGTGGGGAAGGCCGGCAGCATCACGTTTTCCAGGGCGGAGAGGCCCTTGATCAGGTTGAACTGCTGGAAGACGAAACCGAAGGTGCTGCGGCGGATGTCGGTGAGGAAACGCTCCGGCAGGCCCGAGATCTCGTCCTCGGCCAGGCGCACGCGGCCGCTGGTGGGACGGGCGAGGCAGCCGACGATGGTCAGCAGCGTCGTTTTGCCCGAGCCGCTCGGGCCGCGGAAAGCGGTGACCTTCTGCGCCTCGATGGTGAGGTCGATGCCGTTCAGGGCCCAGTACTCGTTGGGCCGGCCCTGGTTGAAGGCCTTGCGGATCTGCTTGAGCTCGATCATGACCGCATCGCGGAATCGGGATCCGTGATGGCGGCACGCCAGATCGGCACCAGCACCGCCGCCATGTAGGGAAACACCGTGAAGAAGAACAGGGTGGCCACCTGCAGGCCGTCGATCGCCGGCACCAGCTCGAAGCGCGGATAGAGCACGGCCCAGCCCTTCAGCACCGGCTCGAACAGCGGCGCGCCGAAACGGAACACCTGCAGGTAGGCGGCGACGAAGCCGGCGAGGAAGGCGGTGAGCGAGATGAGGCCACCCTCCCACAGCTTCATCTTGATGACATCGCCGGTCTCCCAGCCGATGGCCTTGAGGATGCCGATCTCGCGCTTCTCCTCGGCGGAGAGGCCGGAGGCCTTTTCCCAGGCGAGGATGGCGAAGGCGAAGATCGCCGCCGAGAGCAACGCCAGCACGATGCCTTCGCGCCAGTCGAATACGGACGCGTAGGTGCGCAGCACCTCCTCGCGCAGGATCGGCCGCGAATCCGGCAGGGCCGACGCCAGCTTGGCGGCGACGGTGCGCACCTCGAGCGGGTTGGCCACCGACAGTGCGATGTCGGTGTGTTGGCCGGCCGGGTACTCGAAGAAGGCGCGGAAGTCCGCCTCGCCCATCAGCACCAGGTCGGCGGAGACCAGTTCGGAGGCATGCGGCAGTACGCCGACGACGGTGAAGGAAAAGAGTTTTCCGGAATAGGCGCGGAAGGAGATCGTGTTGCCCGGGGCGAGGCCGCGCGAGCGCGCCACCGCAGGGCCGACGACGAGCGTTCCCGGCTTCACCGCCTCGGCGGCCGGCGCCATGAAGGTGTAGTTGGCCTTCACGACGGGATCGTAGTAATAGCCCCACAGTCGCCCCTCGATCGACTGCACGCCGCGGATGCGGCCGATCTTCTCGAGGTAGCCGGGCGGAATCAGGTCGTGGCGACCCGCCACCATGCGCTGCAAGACGATCTCCGGCGATTGCTTGAGCACCTGCGCCGCTTCCTGGCGCAGGGCGTGGGTGTACAGCGCCACCGAGGCGAGCACGAACACCAGCAGCGCATAGACCAGCAACAGGCCGAGGTTCTTCGCCTTGCGCCGGGCCAGCGAGGCCAGCGTGAAGTCAATCAGGTGGCGCTGCTTTTCGATCCAGGCGTTCATGGTGTGAAACAAGCGAAGCAGGCGGCGGCAGCAGCGAGCCGGTGGGGAAATGCTCCAGCGCCACCGGGTGGTCCTGGAAGGCCGAATGCAGGTCGGCCTGCGAGGGATGGCGCGTGTAGCGGGCTTCGGTGAACAGCGCGAGGTCGGTCAGGCCGAGGCGTGCCGCCAGCGCGCTGCGCTCTGCGATCTGGATTGCGTCGCGCTCGCGCTGCCATGCGGCGTCGACAAAGGTTGCCGCGAAGCCGGCTGCGGCGAGGCCCAGCGCGACGAAGGCGAGGGTCGATGAACGCAGTTTCATTTCAGGAGTGCGCGCACCGTGACGACGAACTTCTCGGCCGGCGTGCCCAGATCCAGGCTGGCTGCCAGTCTGCCGTCCGGCCCCACGACATAGGTTCGCGTGGTGTGATCGACTGCATAGCCGCCGTCGGGCCGCGTCGGTTGGCGGATGTAGCCGGCGCCGAACGACTTCGCAACGGCAGCGACTTCCTCGGTCGTTCCGGTGGTGCCGATCATTTCGGGATGGAAGTAGGCGGCGTATTCCTTCAGGCGCCCGAGCGTGTCGCGCTCCGGATCGACCGAGACCATGATGAGCCGGACCTTCATCCGTTCTTCGGCCGACAGCGCGTTGAGCGCCTGCGCGCCGGCGGCGAGCGAGGCCGGGCAGACATCGGGGCATTGTGTGTAGCCGAAATAGATGAGCAGTACCTTGCCGCGCAGGTTCCTGGTGTCGACCGGGCCGTCGGCCGAGCGCAGGACGAAATCGCCGCCTGCGGGTGCGCCGGAAGGTTCGACGCGCTGCTCCGAGCAACCGGCGAGTGACGCCGCGAGCATGAGGGCGTGGAAGAATATTTTCAGCTTGGGCATGGCGGGACGCGCGAAAAGCCGCATCCGGAGAATCGCAGATGGCAGACGCACCGGCAAGTGCGCCGGATCAGAAAATGGCGATTCTTCCTAGAAACGGTTGGCAGCGCGCATCAGAGCGCCGCGCAGGGCGATGGTCAGGCTGGAGCCCATTCCGATGCGCTGGGCCACTGCGGGCAGCAGGATCAGCGAGGCTAGGGCGAATCCGGCGCCCAGGAGCAGGGCGGCCATTTCCGGCTGGTTTTGGCTGGATTGTCGGGCGGACTGCAGTTGGCTCATGGCGGCATCTCCCTGAAGCACATCTTCATGGGCGCAATCCTAACCGAGCGATCGCAACAGGGGGATGCGACAAAACGTCGCATCCGCCGGAAAGCCGTGTCTGTCGGGCATTTGCGACAAGTCGCATATCGACGAACCAGTAGTTTCGAGCGGCTGCTATGATCCCCGCCAATCCATGCACAGGAGATCGGCCAATATGAAAAATCCCATTGTTGTCATCGCACTTGCCCTTCTGCCTGCGCTGGCGCAGGCGCAGGAGGCGCCGCAGCAGAAGAACCCCGACTTCGTCAAGCTCGACCGCGATGGCGACGGCTCCCTCAGCCGCGAGGAAGCCGGGGCCGATCCGCGCGTGGCGAAGTTCTTCCGCCGGGCGGACATGAACCATGACGGACGCCTCAACGAGGACGAGTGGCTGAAGGCGCGCTCGATGGCCGACCGGCAGAAGGCCGGCGAGTACG
>CAUJIY010000011.1 GCA_963205295.1 Pseudomonadota bacterium | reverse complement strand
GGCGCGCGGCGCTCTGATCGGCGTGGGCGGCTGCGTGGCCAGCCAGGAGGGGGCGGCCAGCGTCGAGCGCGCGCCCTACGTCGACCTCGTGTTCGGCCCGCAGACCCTGCCCCGGCAGCCGCAGAAGATCGCGGCACGCCGCAGCCAGCGGCGTGCGCAGGTCGACGTGAGCTTTCCCGAGATCGAGAAGTTCGACCACCTGCCGCCGGCGCGCACCGAGGGCGCGAGCGCCTTCGTCTCGGTGATGGAGGGCTGCTCGAAGTACTGTTCGTACTGCGTCGTGCCGTACACGCGCGGCGACGAGGTGAGCCGCCCGTTCGACGACCTGCTCGTCGAGATCGCCGGCCTGGCCGGGCAAGGCGTCAAGGAGGTGACCCTGCTCGGCCAGAACGTCAACGCCTACCGCGGCCGCATGGGCGGCACGGACGAGGTCGCCGACCTTGCGCTGCTGATCGAATACATGCACGAGATCCCCGGGATCGAACGCATCCGCTTCACCACCAGCCACCCGAACGAATTCACGCCGCGCCTGGTGCGCGCCTACGCCGACTGCCCCAAGCTCGTGAGCCACCTGCACCTGCCGGTGCAGCACGGCTGCGACCGCATCCTGATGGCGATGAAGCGCGGCTACACGGCGCTGCAGTACAAGAGCCTGGTGCGGCGGCTGCGCGCAGCGCGCCCGGCGCTGGCGTTGAGCTCGGACTTCATCGTCGGCTTCCCCGGCGAGACCGAGGCCGACCACGCCGCGACGATGAAGCTCGTCGAGGAGCTCGACTACGACGCGAGCTTCAGTTTCGTGTACAGCCCGCGCCCGGGCACGCCGGCCGCGGCACTGGCCGATGACACGCCGCAGGCGACCAAGCTCGCACGGCTGCGGCAGCTGCAGGCGGCGCTCGAGGCCAACGTGCGCCGCCTCTCGGCGGCCCGCGTCGGCAGCGTGCAGCGCGTCCTGGTCGAGGGCCCGTCGCGCAAGGATCCGGCCGAACTGATGGGTCGCACCGAGTGCAACCGCATCGTCAACTTCGCCGCCGGGCCGCAGGCCGCCGGGCTCACGGGCCGCATGATCGAGCTGCGCATCACGGCGGCGCTGCCGCATTCGCTGCGCGGCGAGCTCGTTGCCGCGACCGCCGGCGCGGCTACTTGCGCCAGCGGCTGAAGCCGCGCCACCACAGCGCCAGCGCGCAGGCCAGCACCATTGCACCGTAGGTGGCCATGCGCCCGTCGTGGCCCGTGACGACGAGCCCGCCGAGCGCAGCCGCGGCCGAGCCGGCGGCCGCCGGCAGCGCGAGCGCGCGCCAGCGCACGCCGGCCAGCTCGCGCCGCCACAGCAGCTTGGCCAGCGCCGCGGCCAGCGCGCCGAGCGCGAGCGCGGGCAGCAGGAGGTTGACGATGTGGTTCAGGGCGTCGAGCGGGCCCATGGTCTGGCTCGAATCGGGGGTTGGCCCGGCGGCATGGCGTGGCAGCGTGTTGACGCAGGACAATTTGCGGCGCGGCCGAAATCTACAATGTCCGAAGTGAGCGTCTTCGCCCTCGGCCTGAACCACAACACCGCGCCGCTCGACCTGCGCGGGCGTTTTGCGTTCGCGCCCGAGCAGCTCGGCGGCGCGCTGCGCGGGCTGTCGCTGCGCACGCCGCGGCTCGCGGCCGAGGCCGCGCTGGTGTCCACCTGCAACCGCACCGAGCTGTACGTGGCTGCCGGCGCGCCGGCGCAGGATCTGGCGCGCCCGACGCTCGACTGGCTGGCCGAGCAGGGCGGCGTCCCGGCGAGCCGGCTCGAGGCGCACAGCTACCAGATGCACGACCGCGAAGCGGCGCGCCACGCCTTCCGCGTCGCCTCGGGGCTCGATTCCATGGTGCTGGGCGAGCCGCAGATCCTCGGTCAGATGAAGCAGGCCGTGCGCATGGCCGACGAGGCGGGCACCCTCGGCACGACGCTGCACCAGCTGTTCCAGCGCAGCTTCTCGGTCGCCAAGGAGGTGCGCACGTCGACCGAGATCGGCGCGCACTCGATCAGCATGGCCGCCGCGGCCGTGCGGCTGGCCGCGCAGCTGTTCGAGGATCTCGGCCGCATCCACCTGCTGCTGGTGGGCGCCGGCGAAATGATCGAGCTCGTGGCCACCCATTTCGCGGCGCGCTCGCCGGCGGGCATGGCCGTTGCCAACCGTACGCTCGAACGCGGCGAGAAGCTCGCGGCGCGCTTCGGCGCGCAGGCCATGCGCCTGGCCGACCTGCCGACGAGGCTGCACGAGTTCGATGCCATCGTCTCGTGCACCGCGAGCACGCTGCCGATCATCGGCCTGGGCGCCGTCGAGCGCGCGCTCAAGCAGCGGCGCCGCCGCCCGATGTTCCTGGTCGACCTGGCCGTGCCGCGCGACATCGAACCCGAAGTCGCGCGCCTGGACGACGCCTACCTCTACACCGTCGACGACCTGTCGTCCCTCGTGCAGAGCGCGGGCGAGAAGCGCCAGGCGGCGGTGCAGCAGGCCGAGGCCATCATCGACGCCGGTGTGCAGAGCTTCGCGCATTGGCTCGACCAGCGCGCCGCCGTGCCGCTGATCCAGGCGCTGCAGCGGCAGACGCAGGACTGGCGCGGCGTCGAGCTGGCGCGCGCGCGCCGCATGCTGGCGCGCGGCGAGGCGCCCGAAGCCGTGCTCGACGCGCTCGCGCGCGGCCTGGCCAACAAGATGCTGCACGGCACGCTGGCCGAACTGCACACCGCCGAGGGCGACGAGCGCAAGCGGCTGGCCGAGACCGTCTCGCGCCTGTTCCTGCGCGCCAGCAGCCGCAGCCCCGACGAGGGTCGTTAGCCGGCGCGACACGCCTCGTGCGCGACCGACGTCGTGCGCGCGGCGCCGGTGCCTCGCCCGCCACAGTCCATGAGCCCCAAGATCCGCGAGCAGTTCGAACGCCTTGCGCTGCGCCTGGTCGAGCTGGACCGGACGCTCGCCGATCCGCAGGTGACGACCGACCTCGGCCGCTGGCGCGCACTGGCGCGCGAGCACGCCGAGGTGCAGCGCGCGGTCGACTGCTGGCGCGCGTACCGGCGGCGCGAGCATGACCTCGAGGCGGCCCGCGAGTTGCACGCGGGCGAATCCGATCCGGCGATGGCAGCGCTGGCCGCCGAGGAGATCGCCGCCGCCCAGGCCGACCTGGAGCGCCTGGACGCCGAGCTGCACGAGGCGCTGCTGCCCACCGACCCGGACGACGCGCGCAACGCCTTCGTCGAGATCCGCGCCGGTACGGGCGGCGACGAATCGGCACTGTTCGCCGGCGACCTCGCACGCATGTACCTGCGCTACGCCGAGCGCCGCGGCTGGCGCACCGAGGTCATGAGCGAGAGCGCAGCCGAGCTCGGCGGCTTCAAGGAACTCGTGCTGCGCGTCGAGGGCGAGAACGTCTACGGCCGACTGCGCTTCGAGAGCGGCGGCCATCGCGTGCAGCGCGTGCCGGCCACCGAGAGCCAGGGCCGCATCCATACCAGCGCCTGTACGGTGGCCGTCCTGCCCGAGCCCGACGCGGCCGACGAGATCACCCTCGATCCCTCCGCGCTGCGCATCGACACCTTCCGCGCCAGCGGCGCCGGCGGCCAGCACATCAACAAGACCGACAGCGCGATCCGCATCACGCACCTGCCCACCGGCCTCGTGGCCGAGTGCCAGGACGATCGCAGCCAGCACCGCAACCGCGCCAAGGCGCTGGCGGTGCTGCAGGCCAGGCTGCGCGACAAGGAGCGCAGCGAGCGCCAGGCCCGGGAGGCCGCCACACGCAAGAGCCTCATCGGCAGCGGCGATCGCAGCGACCGCATCCGCACCTACAACTTCCCGCAGGGCCGGCTCACCGACCACCGCATCGGCCTGACGCTCTACCAGCTGCCCGATGTCATCGAGGGCGACCTCGACCCGGTCATCCGCCCGTTGATGCACGAAGACCAGGCCGAGCAGCTCGCCTCGCTGGAGAACGGCAACGCCTGAGGCGGGGCGGCGCCTGGCATGGCGGTGGAATATCCGTCATCCAGCCCACGACCTCAGCTCAGCCGCGGACATGCATCCGTCGTAGCCCCTACCCTAGCGCCTGCCCGATATCGGCCACCAGGTCACCGGCGTCCTCGATCCCGATCGACAGGCGCACCAGGTCGTCGCCGATGCCCGCGGCCCGGCGTGCCTCGGCCGGCATGGCGCTGTGGCTCATCGCCGCCGGGTACCCGGCCAGGCTCTCGACCCCGCCGAGGCTCTCGGCGAGGGTGAAGACGCGCAGACGCCCGAGGAACCCGCGTGCCGCCGCCTCGCCGCCCTCGATCTCGAATGCGAGCATGCCGCCGAAGCCGTGCATCTGGCGCTGCGCGAGCGCGTGCTGGGGATGGCTCGCCAGGCCCGGGTACCACACGCGCCGCACACGCCGGTGGCTGGCGAGATACGCGGCGACCTCCCCGGCATTGGCCGCGTGGCGCTCCATGCGCAGCGCGAGCGTCTTGATTCCGCGCAGGACCAGGTAGCTGTCGAACGGGCCCGCCACGCCACCGGCCATGCTGCGCAGCGCGTGCAGCCGCTGGCCGAGTCCGGCTGTCGCCGTGACGAGGAAGCCGCCGAGCACGTCGGAGTGCCCGCCGAGGTACTTGGTCGCCGAGTGCATGACCACGTCGCAACCGTACTCGAGCGGCCGCTGGAACACCGGCGTCGCGAACGTGTTGTCGACCACGGTGATCAGGCCATGCCGGCGGGCGAGAGCCACGGCGCCGGCCAGATCGACGATGCGCAGCAGCGGGTTGGTCGGTGTCTCGAGCCAGAGCATGCGCGTGTCGGGGCGGATCGTGCGCTCGATGGCAGCGGGATCGCAGCAGTCGACGAACGACACCTGCAGCCCGGCACTGCGCGGCCGCAGCTCCGACAGGAGGCGAAACGTACCGCCGTAGCCATCGACCGGTGCGATGAGGTGGGCGCCGGCATCGAGCAGTTCCAGCACGGTGGCGGTCGCCGCCATGCCCGAGGCGAATGCCAGCGCGCGACTGCCGCCCTCGAGGTCGGCGAGGCAGCGCTCGACGGCGTCACGCGTCGGGTTCGACGTGCGCGCGTAAACGTGGCCGCGGTGTTCACCGACCGCGTCCTGCCGGAAGGTGGTGCTGGTGCAGATCGGCGGCATGACCGCACCGGTAGCCGGGTCCTCGGTGGCGCCGGCGTGGATGCAGCGGGTGGCGAGGGCTGGTTTGCGGTCACTGGGCTCCATGGGACAATCATTCCTGCATGGGCGTCGAAACACAATCTGCGCGACCGGTGCCGGGCACCGCCACGATCGAGGCGCTGCTGCGTGCCGGTGTACGGCTGCTCGAGCCAACCAGCGCATCGCCCCGGCTCGATGCCGAGCTGCTGCTCGGCTGGGCCCTGGGCCGCAGCCGCGCGGCGTTGTTCGCGCGGCGCGAAGCCGTGGTCGAACCAGCGGCGACAACTCGCTACCTCGATGCGATCCACGCCCGCCAGGCTGGACAGCCCGTCGCGCAACTCGTCGGACGGCGTGAGTTCTGGTCGCTCGATCTCGCGGTGACCGCCGATGTGCTGATCCCGCGCCCCGAGACTGAACTGGCCGTCGAGCATGCGCTGCGACACCTGCCGCCGGGCGGCCGCGTGCTCGACCTAGGTACCGGCAGCGGCGCCATCGCGCTCGCCATCGCTACGGAACGACGCGACACACATGTGCTCGCCACCGACTGCAGCGCCGCTGCACTCGCCATCGCGCGGCAGAACGCCGGTGCCCTCGGACTCGACAACGTCGCCTTCGCCTCGGGTGACTGGTACGCGGCCGTCCCTGGCGGGCGCTTCGAGCTGATCGTGGCCAACCCGCCCTATCTCGCCGAGGCCGAACTGGCCGCGGCCGGGCCGGAACTCGGCTTCGAGCCGCGCGCGGCGCTCGTTTCCGGCCATGATGGCCTCGACGCCATCCGCCGGATCGTGGCCGGGGCGCGGGCACACCTCGCCGCCGACGGCTGGCTCGTGCTCGAACACGGCGCCACGCAGGGCGAGGCGACGCGTATGCTGTGCACCGCGGCCGGGCTCGCAGCCGTTGCGACAGCGCGCGACCTGGCCGGGCTGCCCCGCATCACCGAGGGCCGTCGACCGGCATCGGACCAGCCCTGACGGCCACGCAGGAGACCATGACTCATGTCCATGCGATTGCTGATGCCAGCCGCTGTTCTGCTCGCAGCCGGCTGCACCCAGGAGACCCAGAACCAGCTCGGCCGCGGCATCCAGAACTGGACCGGGACCGACGGCATTCTCGAGGTGTACGCGGGCGAAACCCTGGTCCGGCGCTTCCTGAAGATCGACAAGCTCAGCACCGCCATGGGCACGAGCGACGACCAGGCCCGTGCCTACCGCTACGGCTACGGCGTCCTCGACGAAAATCTCAATGGCCTGCGCGACGACGACGAGTCGAAGGTGTATTTCGAGGTCGGCGGCCTGGCCACCTACGTGTTCTACGAGGATCCTGACTGATGCGATCCGCGACCGCCCTGCTCATCCTGCTGTTCCTCGGCATGAGTGCCGCTCGTGCCGGCGAATGCCGTGCCACCGTCCGCCCGTTGCTGCTCGCGACCGCGCCGGACCCCGCGGCCCTGGCGGCGGCGCGCGACCTGTGTCGGGCCGAGGCCGATGCGGGGGACGCCGATGCGGGCTACCAGCTCGCCCTCTTCCACCTCGGCCTGGGCGGGGAATGGCAGCCGCAGGCCGCGATCCCGCTGATCCACACCGCAGCCATCGCCGGCGTACCGGAGGCCCAGTACTGGCTGGCCTGGCAGCAGGAGTCCGGCCCCCTGCTACCCCACGACGAGGCCGCGGCGCGCGACTGGTACCTGCGTGCTGCGGCCGCCGATCACCGGCTCGCCAATGCACGGCTGGCGCAGGCCTATGCGGCCGGCGAACTCGGGCTCGCTGTGGATGCACGCAAAGCTGCGGAATACCGGGCGCGCGAAGCGCGCTGCCTGCTGCGCGAGCAGGCTGGGGAGCGGTAAGAGCTGGGAGATCAGGATTTGAGAAAAATGCGCCGGTGACCGGCAGTTTGCGCCTGTCAGGGTGTCGCAAACCACCAGACACCGGCGAATCGGGTATCACCCTTCTCGTGTGCGAGACCGGTCCCGCGACCTGGAGGAGACGCCCCTGGCCCCGGGGGATGCAACAATCGGCCAGTTCACGCAGGCGTCATCGCGGATTGCCGGCTTCGCACGATATAAAACTGCCACGACTACGGACGCTTGCGCATCCCTCAAACGGGTGAACTTGAAGTATTGCTGCATGCGGCATTTTGCCGCACCTATCAGGGGCGTGCACTGACGTGCGTCCGGTATTACGCTGCACTTGCTGCAGTCAGCCGACCGAAGTCATGTCAGGGGTCCCGGGTGAACGCGAGCATCGCGCCAGGCGCACAGGATCCCGACCGCCGGCCGCCGGAGATGGCCGACCTGCCGGGCATACTTCAGGCGATTTATGCCGCGACCCTGCGCCCGGATCCCTGGCTGGGCATCATGACCGCCACCGCGCCGCTGTTCGGGACAGGGAAAGCGCTCTTCCTCCAGGTCGACCGCATCATGCCGAGCGCCTCGGCCACCGATGCCATCGGCATCGCCCCCGAGTATCTCCAGGCCATCCGCAACCGCAACCTCGACCAGGATGCCATCTGGCAGGCGGTGCTGCCGCTCCCGGTGGGATCCATCCGGCGCACCACCGAACTGCGGGTCGGGGATGAGTCCGCGCGCGGTCCTCTCTATCACCAGGTCACGGTCCCCGCCGGGCTGCAGTTCGGGCTATGCGCCAACCTCGAAAACAACGCAGCGTATTTCGCCAACATTGCCTTCCTGCGTTCCGACCGCGATTTCACCGACGACGCGAAAGCGATGCTGCACCTGCTGGTGCCGCACCTGCAGACCGCACTGCAGCTCAGCCGCCACATCGCACTGGCCGAGGCCGGACGACGCGAAGCGCTGCTGCGTTTCGACCGCGTCCGCCAGTCGATGGTGGTGCTCGACCGCAGCGGGTACGCCATCTACAGCAGCCAGGCAGCACTCGAGCTGCTGCGCCAGGCCGACGGGATGTCGCTGCGGTTCGGCCGCTTCATCTTCCGTGACATCGCCCTGCAGACCGAGTTCGAGCGGCTGGTGCGCCTCGCCGTCGCCGGCCCGCACGACGAGCGGTCGCACCCGCCCTATCGCCTGCGCGTACCACGCCTGAGCCAGCCATCGCCCTATGGACTGTCGGTCATCACCATCAGCCGCTCGACGGACCGGGCCCTGCTGCCGGAAGGCGCCGGCTGCATGGTGCTGATCCATGACATGGCGGGGCTCACGCCCCTGCCGGTCGACCGCCTGGCCTGGCTCTACGACCTGACGCCCGCCGAAGCGCGCATCTGCGAGGCACTGTACCGCACCGGTTCGATCGACGCGGCCGCACTGGAGCTGCACCTCACGCGTCACACGGTGCGCAGTCACCTGAAAACGATCTTCGTGAAATTCGGAGTCGGCACGCAGGGACAGCTGATGCAGCGACTGGCCAACTCCGCACGCCTCGCCGAGCCCGGGATCGACCTGCTGCGCCAGTAGGCTCGCCGCTGCAGCCGCCGGTCAGCCCGCGCTCCCGTTCAGGCGGCCCCGGGCTGGTAGCCGAGCGCGGCCGCGAGCCAGCGTTCCACCGCCGCGATGCTCATCCCCGTGCGCTGCGCATAATCCTCGACCTGGTCGCGACCGATCTTGCCGACGGCGAAGTACTTCGCCTGTGGATGTCCCAGGTACCAGCCGCTGACCGCAGCGGGCGGCAGCATGGCAAAGCCCTCGGTGAGTTCGATGCCGGTGTTGCGCGTCACGTCGAGCAGGCGCCAGAGCGTGGCCTTCTCGGTGTGGTCCGGACAGGCCGGATAGCCCGGCGCCGGACGGATGCCGCGATAGGACTCGGCGATCAGCGCCGCGCCGTCGAGTGATTCCTCCGGGGCATAACCCCAATGCACCCTGCGCACCTGCTCGTGCAGGTACTCGGCGGCGGCTTCCGCGAGGCGGTCGGCCAGCGCCTTGAGCAGGATCGCGTTGTAATCGTCGTGCGCACGCTCGAAGGCCGCCACACGCCGCTCCGCACCGAAGCCTGCGGACACGGCGAAGGCGCCGATGTAGTCGCGGACCCCCGACTCGCGCGGCGCCACGTAGTCGGCCAGGCACAGGTGCGGCTGGCCGTCCGGCTTGCCGCGCTGCTGGCGCAGGTGGTGCAGGACCGCGATGGGTTCGCCGCGCACCTCGTCCGCGTACACTGCGATGTCGTCGTCACCGAGCGCATTCGCCGGGAACAGGCCGATGACGCCACGCGCCGTGAGCCAGCCTTCGGCGACGATGCGTGCCAGCATCGCCTGCGCGTCACGGTGCAGGGCGCTCGCAGCCTCGCCCACGACGGGATCCTGCAGCAGGTCCGGGTAGCGGCCGCCGAACTCCCAGGCGTTGAAGAACGGCATCCAGTCGATGTAACGCGCCAGTGTGCCGAGCGGCAGCGCATCGAATACCTGCACGCCGGGTCGGCGCGGTACGGTGATGCCGCCGAAATCGACCTGTGACTTGTTGCGTCGTGCGTCGGCCAGCGGCATCTGCGGTGCCTGGCGGTCCTTGTGCGCATGGCGCAGGCGTCGCTGCTGGCACTCGTCCTTGACTTCGGCGGCATAGCGCTCGCGCTCGCCCTCCGTGACGAGCTTCTGGGCCACGCCGACCGAACGCGAGGCATCCTTCACGTAGACGACGGGGCCGTCGTACTCCGGGTCGATCTTCACCGCCGTGTGCACCGGCGAGGTGGTGGCGCCGCCGATCAGCAGCGGCAGGGTGAACCCCTGGCGCTGCATCTCGCGCGCGACGTTGACCATCTCGTCGAGCGACGGGGTGATCAGGCCCGACACGCCGATCATGTCGGCCTGGTACTCGCGCGCCGCCTGCAGGATCTTCTCGCCAGGCACCATCACGCCGAGATCGAGCACTTCGAAGTTGTTGCACTGGAGCACGACACCGACGATGTTCTTGCCGATGTCGTGTACATCGCCCTTGACGGTGGCCATGACGATGCGGCCGAGCCGGCGCAGTCCACCCGCCTGCTCCTGTTCGATGAAGGGCACGAGGTGGGCCACGGCACGCTTCATCACCCGGGCGGACTTCACCACCTGCGGCAGGAACATCTTGCCGGCGCCGAACAGGTCGCCAACCACGTTCATGCCATCCATGAGTGGACCCTCGATGACGTCGAGGGGGCGTGTCGCCTGCAGCCGCGCCTCCTCGGTATCGCCGACGATGAACTCGTCGATACCCTTCACCAGCGCGTGCGTCAGCCGCCGTTCGACCGGCCACTCCCGCCAGGCGCTGTCGGTGGCTGCGGCTTTTGCGGCCCCGTCGGCGCGGTAACGCCCGGCGATCTCGAGCAGCCGCTCGGTCGCATCGGTGCGGCGGGCCAGGATCACGTCCTCCACCGCATCGCGCAATTCCGCCGGGATGTCCTCGTAGATCGCGAGCTGCCCGGCGTTGACGATGCCCATGTCGAGCCCGGCACGGATCGCGTGGTAGAGGAACACCGAGTGCATGGCCTCGCGCACCCGGTCGTTGCCACGGAACGAAAAGGACACGTTGGAGATGCCGCCGCTGACGCGCACCCCCGGCAGGCGCTCCTTGACCGCCCGGGTCGCCTCGATGAAATCGAGCCCATAGCGGGCGTGTTCCTCGATGCCGGTGGCGACGGCAAAGACGTTGGGATCGAAGATGATGTCCTCGGGGGCGATGCCGGCCCGTTCCGTGAGCAGCCGGAACGAACGCTCGCACACCGCCACGCGCCGCTCGACCGTGTCGGCCTGCCCCTGTTCGTCGAAGGCCATGACCACCACAGCCGCACCGTGACGCCGCACCTCGCGCGCCTGGTGCAGGAACGGCGCCTCGCCCTCCTTCAGGCTGATCGAGTTGACGATGGCCTTGCCCTGCACGCACTTCAGCCCGGCCTCGATCACCTCCCAGCGCGAGGAGTCGATCATGACGGGCACGCGCGCCACGTCCGGCTCGCCGGCGACGAGTTTCAGGAACCGCGCCATCGCCGCCACCGAGTCGAGCATGCCCTCGTCCATGTTCACGTCGATGACCTGCGCCCCGTTCTCCACCTGCTGGCGTGCAACGGTGAGTGCGCCGGTGTAGTCGTCCGCAGCGATGAGGCGGCGAAACAGTGCGGAACCGGTGACATTGGTGCGCTCGCCGACGTTGACGAACAGCGAGTCAGCGCCGACGTTGAGCGGTTCGAGGCCGGCGAGGCGCAGTTTCGGCTCGATCGGTGGCACCACGCGCGGCGCCGCCGCCGAGACCGCGGCGCGAATCGAGCGCACATGGGCTGGGGTGGTCCCGCAGCAGCCGCCGACCATGTTGAGCAGCCCGGCACCGGCAAACTCGCCGAGGACACGCGCCATGTGATCCGGCGTGTCGTCGTACTGGCCAAACTCGTTCGGCAACCCGGCATTCGGGTGCACGCTGACGCGCGTATCAGCGATGCGCGCGAGCTCGGCAACATACTGGCGCAGGTCCTCGGCGCCGAGCGCGCAGTTCAGGCCGATCATGAAGGGGCGTGCGTGGCGCACCGAGTTCCAGAAGGCCTCGGTCGTCTGCCCGGAAAGCGTGCGCCCCGAAGCGTCGGTGATCGTGCCGGAGATCATCACCGGCACCGGTTCGGCGAGGTCGTCGGCGAGTGCCTGCACGGCGTAAAGCGCGGCGCGCGCGTTGAGCGTGTCGAACACCGTCTCGATCAGGATGAAGTCGGCACCACCGGCGATGAGCTGGCCGGCGGCCTCGCGATAGGTGGCCACCAGGTCGTCGAAGCCGATGTTGCGAAAGCCCGGGTCGTTGACGTCGGGCGACAGGGATGCCGTGCGGTTGGTCGGACCGAGCACACCGGCGACGAACCGCGGTTCCCCGGTGCGTTCCCAGACCTCGTCGGCGACGGTGCGCGCGAGCCCGGCAGCGGCGAAATTCAGCTCGCCGACCATAGCCTGCAGGCCATAGTCGCTCTGCGAAGGTGCATTGGAATTGAAGGTGTTGGTCTCGAGGATATCGGCACCGGCCTCGAGGAACTCACGATGGACGGCGGCTATCAACTGCGGCCGCGTCAACGTCAGCAGGTCGTGGTTGCCCTTCAGGTCGCGGGCGCAGTCGCGCCAGCGCTCGCCGCGGTAGTCGGCTTCCGTGAGCTGGTGGCCCTGCAGCATCGTGCCCATGGCGCCGTCGAGCACGACGATGCGCGTGGCGAGCTGGCGCTCGAGCACGGCGAACCGCTGATGACGATCGGCGCCCGGGCGACTCACGCCGGCGTCTCCATCACCACGGGTCGCAGGCCCAGGGCATAGCAGATCGCGTAGGTCAGCTCGGCGCGATTGAGCGTATAGAAATGAAACTCGTTGACGCCGTGGCGGTGCAGGCGCCCGACCAGCCCGATCGCCACGCTCGCCGCGATCATCTGCCGGGTCTCCGGGTCCTCGTCGAGTCCCTCGAAACGCTCGTGGAGCCATTCCGGAACACGCGCGCCACAGCGGCGCGCGAAGCCGAGCATCTGCGAAAAACGCCCGATCGGCAGCAGGCCCGGCACCAGCGGGCCGGTGATGCCGGCCGCAGCGCAACGGTCACGGAAGCGCAGGAAGGTGTCGACGTCGAAGAAGAACTGGGTGATAGCGCGGTTGGCCCCCGCATCGAACTTGCGCTTCAGATTGTCGAGGTCGAAGGCGGCATCGGGCGCTTCCGGATGCACGTCCGGATAGGCGGCCACGGAGATGTCGAAGTCGGCGACACGGCGCAGGCCGGCAACGAGGTCGGCGGCGTAGGCAAAGCCGCCCGGATGGGGTGTGTAGCGCGTCGCACCGGCGGGCGGGTCGCCACGCAGGGCGACGATCTGCCGCACCCCCTCGTCCCAGTAGCGGCGCGCGATGTCGAGGACCTCGCCCTGGGTCGCGCCCACGCAGGTCAGGTGCGGTGCAGCCAGCAGCCGGGATTCGTGCGCGAGGCGCCTGACGATGTTGTGGGTGCGGTCCCGCGTGGAGCCATCCGCGCCGTACGTCACCGAGACGAAGCGTGGCCCGAGCGGCGCCAGCCGCTGCACCGCGCGCCACAGGCCCGCCTCCATCTCCGCGGTTTTCGGCGGGAAGAATTCGAACGACACCTGGACCGGGTCAGCCATCGGTCCCGGTCCTCCTGAGCGCCGGCGCGAGTGTCGCGACGACCAGCGCATACTGCAATGAGCGGCCCGGGAACCAGGCTGGATTGGCGTGCTTCAGGCCTGCCTCGCGCAGCATGGCGGCGAGCTGGTTCTCGAACAGCACCGCGTCCGTCGTCTGCGCCGACAGCCGGCGCGCTGCGGGCAGGATGCGGTCGAGCACCAGCAGGCGGCCAGCCGGACGCAGCACGCGCACGGCTTCGTCGAGCGCGCGCTGCGGTGCCGTCGCACCGGCCAGTACCTCGTCGAGCACCACGATGTCGAAGGACAGGTCCGGGAACGGCAGGGCACACATGTCGCCCGCGCGGATGGTGCAATGGCCGAGTCCGGCCTGCTGCAGCCGGGCACGCGCCAGCACGCGCATGCACCGCGCCGTGTCGAGGCCGACGGCACTGCGGGCCCGCGGTGCCAGCAGGCGCAGCAGGGCGCCGGAACCGACACCGATGTCGAGGACGTCGCCGGGCACGGTGTTGCCGAGTACGTCGGTGAGCACCTGTGCCAGTGCCGACTCGTCGGGCCGGTCGCCGGCATACCGGGCCCGTAAGGGGGAGCGATCCGGCGCCGTGAGGGCGTGGCGCTCGCGCCGGCGACGCAGTTCCGCCATGCGCTGCTGGTCGGCCGCGACAGTGACATCACGCCGGCGGGCCAGGTCGATGATCGGCGTCGCGACCGCTGCGGCGGCCGGTCCTGGATCCAGGCGGTAATAGATGCACTGGCCATCGCGGAAACGGCTCACGAGCCGTGCCTCGCTAAGCAGGCGCAGGTGGCGCGAGACCCGCGGCTGGCTCTGGCCGAGCACTTCGACGAGTTCGCCAACCGTGGCCTCGCCGCCGGCAAGCAGTACCAGCAGGCGCAGACGGGTCGGATCGGCACCGGCCTTCAGCAGTGCCAGAGCAGTGTGGAGTGGCATGGAAGAAGTATAAAACAACCTTTATGTTTCCGTTCATCAAATTTCCAAGATCTGCAGCAGCACACCCCGGTAGATGCAAATGGGCACGAACGAACGATATTTCGGCATGAACAACACCGAATTTGCGCTAATTGACCTGCAAACTACCATGGCTACCACAGCGGATGATCTCTTGCTGCGCCGGCCCTCAGGTCCACCGGGCTGACGAACCCGAGCGGATGGTGACGATCGCGCGGAACAGGTTCGGCGGGATGGTCCACCCTCGCACCCGTGGTGATGAGCGATCTTCCGCCCGCCGGTGCCGACGACCCGGGATCACCGGCCACGACGGCGGAACCGACTCTCTCGGGCAGTACCGCGGCCGGGAAAATGCGTGCCAGTTGATCGCCGCGAAGTGTCTGCTATGGTGGCGCCGCTTTTTTGCGCTGCGGGGCCGAAGGATTCATCCATGATCAGGCGTCGGGATCGAACGCGGCGGGGGCTCCTGCCCGCTGGCGCCTGCCTGGCCGCGCTGCTGCCGGCCACGGCCGCCGTGACCACAGCGCACGCGGAGAGCCTCGCCGCGGACGGCATCGGCGAGATGATCGTCACCGCGCGCAAGCGCGAGGAGACGCTGCTCGAGATCCCGGTTGCGGTCAGCGCTTTCCCCGCCGGGCGCATCGGGGCACTCGGCCTCGAAGATCTCGCCGATCTGGCGCGCTTCACACCGGGCTTCGCCCTGAATGCCACGCTCGGCCGGCAGCCGGCCTCCTACCGGCCGGTATTCCGCGGCGTCACCACCGTGCGCAACGGCGTGACCAATGCCAACGCGGGCAACACCTTCGTCGATGGGGTTTACGTCGGCGCCGCACTGCTCACCACGGAACTGCAGAACGTCGAGCGCGTGGAGATCATGCGCGGTCCACAGTCGGCGCAGTTCGGCCGCAACACCTATGTGGGCGCGGTGAATTACGTCACCCGCCAGCCCGCGCGCGAGTTCGAAGGACGCGTCACCGCCAGCGCCGCCGAGCACGATACGCTCGAGGCCTCGGGCTGGCTCAGCGGCCCGCTCGGTTCCGAACAACTGCGCTACGCACTCGGCGCCGGCCACCGCGAATACGGCGGCGAGTGGACCAACCGGCGCGATGGCAGCCGGCTGGGCGGCGAGGAATCAGACGAAGTCAGCGCCAGGCTCCTGTTCCAGCCCACCGACTCGCTCGACCTCACGCTCAAGCTCGGCTGGCAGGGTGTCGACGACGATCACTTTGCGATGTACCTGCAGCCGTCAACGCTCAACAACTGCTGCGAGCGTACGGCCGCAGCGCCACGCGCGCGCGAGTACTACGTCGGCGAGGTCGTGGTCGCCAACGAGCCGAACCTCTATACCGACCTGCTCGAGCAGAACGGCGGGGCCGGCACCGAACTCGACCGGCTGCTCAGCCACTTCGCGGTCGACTGGCGGCTCGGGCCAGTCGCACTGACCAGCCTCACGGGTCTCATCCGCGACGAATACGACCTCGGCTTCGACACCTCGTATGCCGGCTACGACCCGAGCGTGCCGCCGACATATGTCTGCGGCAATCCGCTGCCGCCCGGACCGCCACCAGGCAGCTTCCTCAACCGGGAACGCAAGGAATACGACGACTTCTCGCAGGAACTGCGCGCCACCTCGACCGGCGACGGTCCGTGGCGATTCACCGGCGGCGTCTATTTCTACCGTGGCAAGAGCGACGTCGCGGCACGCAGCCGCATCGATCCGTGCACGACGCTGCAGCACGCCGTCGACCGCGACCGCGACGAGGTCGAGAATCACGCCGTCTTCGGTGCCGTTACCTGGGACTTCGCCGAACGCTGGACCGCAGGCCTCGAGCTGCGCTGGGCCAGGGACGACGTCACCGTCACCAGCCTGCCGGTGAGCGGCTCGGGCGTGGACTACCACACCGAGGCAGACACGCTGACCCCACGCATCACGCTGAGCTGGCAACCAGGCGCATCGACCACCTGGTACATCAACATCTCCAAGGGCACGAAGGCGCCGGACTTCAACACCCGCGTGCCGGCGCGACCGGACGGCTCACCTGACGAGAGCTACCGGATGGTCGACGAAGAAGTCGCCTGGAACTACGAGCTCGGCCTGAAGGCCACGCTGCTCGACCAGCGCCTGGATCTGGCACTGGCTGCGTACCACCTCGACGTGCGGGATCAGCAGCTCACGGAACTCGTCGAGCAGGCCAGTGGTGGCACGGCATCGATCATCACCAACGCCGGCAGCACCACAGTCTGGGGCATCGAAGCGGAGCTTGGCGCCCGCCTGGCCGAGGGCCTGATGCTGCACGCGACGTATACCTGGACCGACTCCGAGTTCGAGGAGTGGATCAGCCAGGAACAGGCCGACCTGCTCGGCAGTGACGGCAGCTTCGCCGACAACCAGGCACTCGGCGACGTCTCTGGCAAGGACTCGCCGCGCGTGCCCGAGCATATGGCCTCGCTGGTGCTGCGCTACGAACGGGCACTGTCGCCGACAGTCGACTGGTACGGCAGCACGGACTGGAGTTACCAGTCCTCGAAGTACGCTGCCGAACACAACCTCGCCGAAACCGGCGACCGCAGCCTCGTCGGCCTGCGCACCGGACTCATGTTCGACAACTGGGATGTCAGCGTCTGGGCGAAGAACCTGTTCGATGACGACACGCCGCTCGACATCCTGCGTTTTTTCGACCGCCGCTACGAAGCGCTGCCCTCGTTCCCCCAGCAGGGCACGCGGCCGAGCAGCATCCCGCGCGGTTTTGCGATCCCGCTGTCGCGCGGGCGGGAGGTGGGGGCGACGCTGACCTACCGCTTCTGAGGCCGGATCAGCTTTGCTCTTGTCTTTTGCGATGCGGTAGGCACAAGCCCTTATAGCTGTGGCAGAACCTCGGCGCATAATCGATAACGCTTCTAAAAACGGCTGGAACGCTGTTGCGTAACAGCCACATATACAGGGAGATGGACGTGAATGACGCAACAGGAACAGGGCCCCGCAGGGCCTTGCCGGTAGCCGTTGTCGGCGCCGGAATCGTGCTGGCGGCCGTGGCGACGGGCACCGCAGCCGAGCCGTTGACCGAACAGATCGCCACCTCGATCAAGGAAAGCACCGTCAACATCGGCTTTCGCTACCGCTTCGAAGCGGTCGACGACGAAGCTTTCGACAAGGACGCCTGGGCCAACACGCTGCGCTCGCGGCTGACCGTGGCGCCGCAGCCGATCGCCGGCTTCAGCGTGCTGCTGGAAGTCGACGACCTGCGCGACATCGGCGCGGACAACTTCAACGACACGCGCAACGGCGTCACCGACCGGCCCACCGTCGCGGACCCCGAAGGGACGGACCTCAACCAGGCGCTGCTGCGCTATACGGGCTTCGCGGGCACCGACATCACCGTCGGGCGCCAGCGCCTCCTGCGCAACAACGAGCGCTTCGTCAGCGGCTCCGGCTGGCGGCAGAACGAGCAGACCTTCGACGCGGCGACGATCAGCCACAAGTTCGGCGACAAGCTCACCGCCTCCTACAGCTTCGTGGGACAGGTCAACCGCATCCACGGGCCCGAGAAGGGCACGCCGCCGCGCGACCTCGACAGCAACACGAACCTCGTCGACGTGAGCTACGCGTTCGCGCCGCAACTCGCACTGGCCGGCTACTGGTACCAGATGGACTTCGACAACTCCGATTCGCTGTCGAACGAGACCTTCGGCCTGCGCGCGACCGGCGCCATCCCGGTCAGCGGCGAGTGGAAGCTCGGCTACGCGGCCGAATACGCCACGCAGAGCGAGGAAGGCGACAACCCGGTCGACTACGATGCCGACTATTACCTGGCCGAGGCCAGCATCGGGCGCCCGAATCTCGGCGTGAAGATCGGCTACGAGGTGCTCGAGGGCGATGCGACCGCGGGCTCCGCGTTCCGTACCCCGCTCGGTACGCCGCACGCTTTCCAGGGCTGGGCGGATGTGTTCGCCACCACGCCGAACGGTGGCGTCGAGGACCTGTACGTCGCACTGACCGGCAAGGCGCTCGGCGCCGACTGGCTGGTGCGCTGGCACGACTTCAGCGCCGAAACCGGCAGCAACGACTGGGGCTCGGAGCTCGATTTCTCCGCCAACTGGCCGCTCGCCAAGCGCTACGCGGTATTGCTGAAGGGCGCGACCTACGATACGGACGTGCCGGCGATCAACAACGGGCAGTCCTGGACGCGAGACACGACCAAATACTGGCTGATGCTCACTGCCTCGTTCTGAGCAACGGGTGAGCGCGCCGGGCGAGCCCCGGCAACGAGACCCCGACACCGGGTGACCGGTGCCGGGGTCTTGGCTCGCAGGCACCGCCAAGGCCCGCGACAGTGCCTTGGCAGACCCTCGACGACACTCCATCAGGAGGGTGATCGAAGGCAGTTGCTCCCACAGGGGAGGAGTGGGGGGGGGGGGGGGGGGGGGGGGGGGGGGGGGGGGGGGGGGGGGGGGGGGGGGGGGGGGGGGGGGGGCGGGGGGGGGGGCGACGGGGGCGCGGAAGCACACCGCGGGCGCGAGGG
>CAUJIY010000010.1 GCA_963205295.1 Pseudomonadota bacterium | reverse complement strand
CAAGCCCCGACCGGGAGAGTCGCGACTGGCGTCGCTCCTACAGGGGACGGGAGGTGTCTGCTGTGGGAGGGGCGCAAGCCCCGACTTCCCCGCTCACTGTCCCCCCGGCTTCGCTGCCCGCCAGTGCTCGCGCCAGCGTGTCCTCGACGGCCGCGCGATACGCGCCGTGGCGCGCGGGATCGCGCCCGAGATCTTCCAGGGCACGGCTGGCCTCGGCGCGGGCGGCAGCGACGCAGCCCCGCTCGAGTAGCAGGCTGGCGAGGTTGTTGCGGGCCGCCACGGCGTCCGGTTCGGCCGCGAGCAGCCGGCGGTAGAGTGCTGCGGCGTCGGTGAGCCGCTGCCCGGCATAGGCCTCGTTCGCCGCGGCGAACAACACGGTCGGGTCTGCGGGCCAGCGGCCCAGCGCTGCCGCGTACGCGGCAGCAGCCGCCGTCGCTGGCAGGAACGCCCGCGCCTCCTCGATCTCGCGCACGACCTCGCCCGGTGCAAGGCTCGCCGGCAGCTGCCCGGGCGGTAGTGTCACCAGCGCCCAGTTGCCGCCGCGTTTCCAGCTCGCGACGAACTGCTCCAGCCGCTCGATGCGCCGCCGCTCGGTCCCGGAGCGCAGCACGACGAGATCGCGACCGTCGTCGAGCCCGACGATGACTGCGAAGTGCCAGGCACGCAGCCCGGCGATGCCGAGATCCTGCAGGACCAGGACCGGGTGGCCGGCGGCGAGTTCGGCTCGCAGCGCCACGGCGGTGGGTGGCACCTGGTAAGGAATCCGCCCGGCGCGACGCGCGGCGGCGACCAGCTCCACCGCGAGGCTGCCCTCGCGCCCTGGGATGTAGACCTGCGGCGCCAGGCCCTCGGGCGTCGCCGGCGCGCCGCTCCAGGCGAGCACGGTGGCAAGTGCCGCCGGGCCGCAGTGGTGGATGGTCTGCGGAAAAAACGGCACCGCCGCCAGTTCGCGTGCGGGATCCTCGGGCAGGGACGGCGGCAGGAACGCGCAGGCGCCGAGCGCGACCGCGCCCGACGCCACGATCGCAAGACGCAGCCGGACGCTAGAGCTTCTTGAAGATGTCGGTGACACCCGTGATCTCGAGGATCAGCAGCACCACGAAGACGATGCCGATCACCGCGAGCAGGCTGTCACCGCCGGCCGGCAGGCTGTCGAGCTGGCCCGCCACGCGGCTCAGTTCCGCGTCCGACAGGCTCGCCACGCGCTCGCCCGCTGCCGTCGGCTCGACGCCGAGGCGCACCAAGGCCGCCTGCACGTCGGCGCGCGCCAGCGCGGCCTGGACGCGGTCGAGCTGCGCCGCGCGCTCCGTGCCGGAGAGAAATTCCTGGGTACCGATCACGCCGGCCGTCGCCGACTGAAAGCCGAGGGCAAGGAAACAGGCAGCAGTGAGCGCCGCCAGCACACGTCGAAACGCCATCCGCATTCTCCCGCAACAACAACCGGGTCGCAGTATACCGTGCAGCCCGGTGCACGCCGAGCCGACCCGTGTCACGGCCGCGATACCCAGCGGTTGCCACGCACGTAGAAGCGCAGCAGCCGGCGTGCCCAGGCACCGGCGTAGTCGACGCCGACGCGCGGGCGGCTGACGATGGCGACCCGCTCGCGCCGTGGCGGGCGCGCGATGAACAGGTCGTCGCTCAGCAGGTCGTGCCCGCTCAGGCGCCGGTCGATGCCGAGCGCGCGGCACACCAGCCCCGGTCCACGCGTCGATCCGGCGAGGTTGGCGACCGGCTCGACCGCACGCACCAGAACCCCGGAGGCGTGACCCTCGCGTTCGGTGACGGTATTGAAGCAGTGGTGCATGCCATAGACGAAATAGACGTAGGCGTGCCCGGGCGGCCCGAACATGGGCCGCGTGCGCGGCGTGAGCCCGCGCGCCGAGTGCGCCGCAAGGTCGTGCGGTCCGAGATAGGCCTCGACCTCGACGATGCGCCCGACGCGCGGCACGGCATCGACGACGTGCACGAGCTGCATGCCGAGCAGTTCGCGCGCCACCACCCGCGTATCGCGATCGTAGAACCGCCGCGGCAGGCGGCGGCGATGCAGCCCGGCGATCATGCCGCCGGCATCGATGCGCGCCAGCGTTCGAAGCGCGCCGCGAGTGCCGGGTCCGGGTGCGGGCGCAACAGGTCGCCGGGACCCGCGTCCCAGTGCGCGGCGGGACCGGCCACCAGCCGGGCGAGCCCGCGCGCCGTGGCCTCGGTTTCGGTACTGCGCCACACCGGCAGTCCGGCGAGATCGGCGAGGCGGCGGCAGAAGGTCGCGCTCGCCGCGAGTCCGCCGGTCAGCACGAGCCGCTCGAGCGGCGGCCCGAGGCGGCGCAACTCGTCGAGATTGACGCGCAACAGGAACGCGATGCTCTCGATCACCGCCAGCGCGCGCGCAGCCGGTGTACCTGCGCCGACGAAGCGCGAGTCGAAATCACTCACCCAGAACGGCGAACCGAGCCCTCCCACGCCGTTGAGGAACAGCGGTGGCTCGGTGCCGCCCGCATCCGCTTCCATCCCGTGCAGCAGGGCCTCGACCGTCGTGCCCTCGCGCCCGGCCAGCCAGTCGAGCGCACTGCCGGCACCGTTGACCGTGCCCTCGGCGAGATAGTCGACACCCTGCGCATCGGACCACACCACGCTCGCCAGCAGCCGGGGCGCCGCCGGCACGGCACCATGCAGCGCGCGCTGCACGAAGGCACCGGTACCGGCATTGACGTAGGCGGTGGCCGGGTCGAGCGGCCCGAAGGCGAACGGCACCGCCGACTGGTCGCCCGTGGCGACGAGAAGAGGCACGACGCCGGCCGGTGTGTCGAGGAAACCGAAATCGTGGCGGCTGTCGACGCACGCCGGCAACGCGTTGCGCGGCACGCCGAAGAGCGCGAGCAACTCGTCGTCCCAGTCGCGCCGTGCCGGGTCCCAGAGCTGAGTGCGCGAGGCATTGGCGGGATCGGCGAAACAGGGGCGTCCGGCAAGCAGCCGCGCCAGCAGGAAGCTCGCGAGCGGCCCCATCGCCAGCGTGCCGGCCCCGGCGCCGGCACGCACTGCCGGCAGTTCTTCCAGGCACCAGCGCAGCTTGCTGGCGCCGTAATGCGGACTCAGCACCAGGCCCGTGCGGGCGCGGATCCAGTCGCGGCGCGGTTCGAGTCCACGCAGCCAGCCGGCGTTGCGCCGGTCCTGCCAGGAAATCACCGGCGCAACGGCCGCACCCGTGCCGCGGTGCCAGCAGGCGATGCTCGAACGCTGCGTGGCGAGTCCCGCCGCCGCGATGGTCCACCCGGCGGCCGCGGCGCGCGCGCAGACGGCATCGATGGCCGCCTGCACCGAGGCGGCGAGCGCCTCGGCGTCGTGCTCGACGCGCTGGCCGTCGGCGCTGCGGATCGTGGCGATGGGCACGGCCTCGGCGTCGACCAGGCGGCCGGCGTGATCGAAGACCAGTGCCCGGCTGGCGTGACCGCCCTGATCGATGGCGAGGATGTGGCTGGTCACGGGCCCTCCGCAGGCGCGACCGTGGGAACAGCGCCAGACAGGACTGTGGGAGCGGCGCGAGCCGCGACGACCATTTCCAGATGGGAGGCAGCTGGCATTTGCATTTCGCGGCTGGCGCCGCTCCCACAGTGATACCTGCCCACAGTGATATCTGCCCGCCGGGATATCTGCCCACAGTGACATCTGGCAGTCCGGCCCGGGTCGATTATAGGCACCGGGCCTGCAGCCGGCGGGTACACTACCGGCTGCCCGCCCCGCCCTGCGCCACCCGCCGCCGTGTCCAGCCCCGACCTGCCTGTCGCCGCCGCCCTGCCACAGCTACTCGCGGCGCTCGCGCGCGCGCCGGCGGCGGTGCTGCACGCGCCGCCCGGGGCCGGCAAGAGCACCGGCGTCCCACCCGCCCTGCTCGCCGCACCATGGCTCGCCGGGCGGCGCATCCTCATGCTCGAGCCGCGACGGCTCGCGGCCCGCGCCGTGGCGGCGCGCATCGCGTGGCAGCTCGGCGAGCGCGTCGGCGAGACGGTCGGCTACCGCATGCGGATGGACACGCGCGTCGGCCCACGCACCCGCATCGAGGTCGTCACCGAAGGCATCCTCACGCGCCAGCTGCAGTCGGATCCCGCGCTCGAAGGCGTCGGCTGCGTGATCTTCGACGAATTCCACGAGCGCAGCCTGCAGGCCGATCTCGGCCTGGCACTGGCCCTCGACGTGCAGCGCGAGCTGCGTCCCGACCTGCGCCTGCTGGTGATGTCGGCCACCCTCGACACCGTCGCGGTCGCGCGCCTGCTCGGCGATGCGGCTGTGATCGGCGCGCCAGGGCTCGCCCACCCGGTCGCCACGCACTACCTCGAGCGCAGCAGCGAGCTGCCCGTCGACCGGCTGGCGACGGGCGCGATCCGGCGCGCACTCGACGAGGAGCACGGTGACCTGCTGGTGTTCCTGCCGGGCGCGGGTGAGATCCGTCGGGTCGCCACCGCGCTGGCCGGGCAGGCATTGCCGCCGGGTACCGTCGTGCTGCCGCTGTACGGAGACCTGCCCCAGGCCGAGCAGGACCGCGCCATCCGTCCGGCCGCGGCGGGCGAACGCAAGGTCGTGCTCGCCACCAACATCGCCGAGACCAGCCTCACGATCGAGGGCGTGCGCGTGGTCGTCGACGCCGGCCTGGAGCGGCGCTCGCGCTTCGACCCGGGCAGCGGCATGAGCCGGCTGGAGACCGTGCGCATCGCGCGCGACTCCGCCGACCAGCGCCGCGGTCGCGCCGGACGGCTCGGCCCGGGCACCTGCCAGCGCCTCTGGACCGAGAGCCAGCAGCGCGCACTCGCCGCCCACGCCCCCGCCGAGATCCTCGAGGCCGATCTCGCCCCGCTCGCGCTCGACCTCGCGCAGTGGGGCAGCGACCCGATGGCACTCGCCTGGCTCGATCCGCCACCAGCCGCCACCCTGGCCCAGGCACGCGACCTGCTCGGCACCCTCGACGCGCTCGGCGACGACGGCCGCATCACCGCGCACGGCCGCGCCATGGCCGCACTCGGGACGCACCCGCGCCTCGCCCACCTGCTGCTGCGCGCGCGCAGCGCCGGCGTCAGCGCGACTGGCTGCGCACTCGCTGCACTGCTCGGCGAGCGCGACATGCTTCGCGGCGGCGAACGCGACGCCGATCTGCGCACGCGGCTCGTGCAGCTCGCAGGCCGGGCGGACATCCCCTTCCCCGTGCGGCGCGCGCTCGCGCACCACCGGCACCAGCTGCGCGTGCCCGAGTCCGAGGCGCGGATCGATCCGGACGCAGCCGGGTGGCTCCTCGCCTGCGCCTACCCCGACCGCATCGGCCGCTGGCGTGAACCGGGAGCGGGGCGCTACCTGTTGAGCGGTGGACGCGGCGCACACTTCGGCGTACCGCAGGCGCTGGCCAGTGCCGAATTCATCGTCGTCGCCGATCTCGACGCCGGCGAGCGCGACGCGCGCATCTTCCTCGCCGCACCCCTCGGCGCCGCGGACCTCGAAGCGCATTTCGCCGCCGACATCCGCGCCAGCGACCGCGTCTGGTGGGACAGCCGCGAGCAGGCCGTCCTCGCCCGCCGCCAGCGCCACCTCGGTGCGCTACTCCTCGCCGATGCCCCGCTGCCCGAGCCGCCGGCGGACGCGCTCGCCGCCGCGCTCCTCGAAGGCATCCGCGAACTCGGCATCGGGGCGCTGCCGTGGACACCCGAACTGCGCGCCTGGCAGGCGCGCGTGCTCATGCTGCGCGCGGTCGACACCCGCGCGCCGCAGCCCTGGCCGGATGTCGCCGACGCGGCCCTGCTGGCGACGCTGCACGCCTGGCTCGGCCCGTGGCTCGGGCGCGCCACGCGCCGCGAGCACCTCGCGCGGCTGCCGCTCGCCGAGGCGCTGCACGCCCTGCTCGACTGGCCGCAGCAGCAGCGCCTCGGGGAACTCGCGCCGACCCATCTGGCGGTGCCAAGCGGCTCACGCATCGCCGTCGACTATCTCGATGAAGCCGGTCCGAGCCTCGCCGTGCGGCTGCAGGAGGTCTTCGGCCTCGAGGACACGCCGCGCATCGCCGGCGGGCGCGTCCCGGTCCTGATGAAACTCCTGTCGCCGGCGCGCCGCCCGGTGCAGGTCACGCAGGACCTGAAAAGCTTCTGGGCCAAGGGTTACCACGAGGTGCGCCGGGAGCTGAAGGGCCGCTACCCGAAGCACTACTGGCCCGAGGACCCGCACCAGGCCGAGCCCACGCGGCGCGTGCGCCCGCGCCGCTGAGCGGTCGCCAGGCCGATGGGCCGTCGTGCCCCGGCCACGCAATAATGTCGTAGCGGACAGGAGAAACCGACGCATGGCAACTGAAGCGACTGCACCACCGCCGACTGTGCTCGTCACCGGCGCGAACCGCGGCATCGGGCTCGAACTGGCGCGCCAGTACGCCGCGCGCGGCTGGACGGTGATCGCCACCGCACGTGCCCCGCAGGCCGCCACGGCCCTGCAGGAACTCGCGGCCACGCATCCGCGCGTGCGCATCGAGCCGCTCGACGTCACGGACGCGGCCAGCGTCGCCGCGCTCGCGCGCCGCTGCCAGGGCGTGGCGATCGACGTGCTCGTCAACAACGCCGGCATCAGCGCGCACGGCCTCGCGGCGGACACGCGGCTCGACGTCCTGCGCCGGGTCATGGACGTCAACTTCCATGGTGCGGTGCACTGCACGCTCGCCGCGCTGCCGAGCCTGTGTGCGCGCCGCGGGGTGATCGTGGCCATGTCGAGCGTGGCCGGCTTCGCGCCGCTCTTCGGTCGCAGCGCCTACTCTGCCAGCAAGCACGCGCTGCACGGCTGGTTCGAGACGCTCAGGAGCGAGCTCACGGGCACGGGCGTCGACGTGACCCTCGTGTGCCCGAGCTTCGTCAGGACGGCGATCGATCGCCACGCGCTCGA
>CAUJIY010000009.1 GCA_963205295.1 Pseudomonadota bacterium | reverse complement strand
CTCCCACAGTCACCAGAACGGCAACTGGTGACTGTGGGAGCGGCGCCAGCCGCGAAAACTCACCCCCCCCGCCACTCCAGCGGCGGCTCCTGCATCAGGGCGATCTGCTCGCGCAGCGACAGCACGTGCTCGTCCCAGTAGCGGCGGGTGTTGAACCAGGGAAAGGCAATGCGAAAGGCCGGGTCCTGCCAGCGCCGGGCGAGCCAGGCGGCGTAGTGCATGATGCGCAGCGTGCGCAGCGCCTCGACCAGGTGCAGTTCGAGGGCGTCGAAGGGGCGGAATTCACCGTAGCCGGCCAGCAGCTTGTCGAGCTGCGGGGTCTGCTCCTCGCGGTTGCCGGAGAGGAACATCCACAGGTCCTGGATCGCCGGTCCCGTGAGCGCATCGTCGAGGTCGACGATATGCACCTGCTCGCCGAGCACCAGCACGTTGCCGGGATGGAAGTCGCCGTGCAGTCGCAGCCGGCGCGGCGTGCCGCAGCGACCGTAGCAGGCATCGATGCCCTCGAGGGCGTCACGGCACACGCCGGTGTACACCTCGCGCAGCTCCTCCGGGATGAAGCCTGCGGCGAGCAGGTAGTCGCGCGCCGCCACGCCGTAGGTCTGTGGGCCGATCTCCAGCCGGTGGGCGAAACTGCGGCGGGCTCCCTGCAGGTGGATGCGCGCCACCAGGCGGCCGAGCTGGCGCAGCAGCTCGAGGTCGTCGAGTTCCGGGGCGCGCCCGCCGTGGCAGGGATAGACCGCGAAGCGGAACCGGCCATGGCGGTGCAGCGTGGTGCCGGCGTGCACGAGCGGCGGCACGACCGGAACCTCGGCGGTGGCGAGTTCGTGGGCGAAGTCGTGTTCCTCGATGATCGCCGCGTCGCTCCAGCGGCCGGGCCGGTAGAACTTGGCGACGACCGGGGCGGCGTCCTCCAGGCCGACGCGGTAGACGCGGTTTTCGTAGCTGTTGAGCGCGAGCAGGCGGCCATCGCAGCGCAGGCCGAGGTGCTCGACCGAGGCGATGATGTCGTCGGGCGTGAGCTCCTGGTAGGCGAGGCTCGCGTCCGCCTGCTGTCCGGCTGCGCGTTTCATCGGGCCGGGAGTGTACCCCGCGGGTAAGCCGCCGTGCGCACCCCCGCCGACCGCAGCAGCCGCTTCAGCCGCCACCGCGCCACCCGTTGCCGCGCCCGGAGGCGGGCACCCCCGACCAAAGCGAGTATCGGGGAGCGACGTCGGGGGTGCCCGCCGCAAGGGCGCCTGCCGGCGTCGACGCGGTGGCGGCTGCTGCGGATCGGGCAGCGGGGGTGCCGAGCAGGTACGCTATGCGCCATGCGACCGGAGGGGTCCATGCGCATCGACGTCATCCTGGAATCCAACCTGCCGTCCGGGCGTATCGCCGAACTCGGGCAGCTCGCCGAACGCGCGGGGCTCGGCGGCGTGTGGGTGTCGAACATGACCGACGCCCGCGACCCGTTCATCAACTTCATCGACCTGGCCCGTGCGACGAGCCGCATCCGCCTCGGCCCCATCGCCGTCAGCCCCTTCGAGCTGCACCCGCTGAAGATGGCGACGTCGTTGCTGACGCTGAACGAGATCGCCGGCGGGCGCGCGCAGATTGTCGTCGGTGCCGGCGGTGGCACGGCGATGGCGATCGGTGTGAAGCCGGTGCGCGTCGTGCGCGCGGTGCGCGAGTGCGTCGAAATCCTCAAGGCGGCGGCGACCGGCAAGCCGGTGCGCTACCAGGGCGAGGTGTTCAAGGTCGGCTGGTACCACCCATCGTGGGTGCGCAGCACCCCACCCACCATCTACGCTGGTGCCAACGGGCCGCAGATGCTGCGCGCTGCGCCACGCCACGCCGATGGCGTAATGGTGAGCGACTTTATTCCGGGGCGCGCGCAGTGGGCGCGCGGTATCGTCGATGACAGCCTGCGCGAACTCGGCCGCGAGCCTGCCGCCTTCCCGATGAACAACTTCTGGGCCTGGCACGTCAAGGAAGACCGCGAGGCGGCGGCACGCGAGGCGCGCATCTGGCTCGCGCTGCGCGGCACCCTGTATCCGCCGTACCTCGACGAGGTGCTCGACCCGGACGAGGCGGCGATCGTCAACCGCAACATCAAGGCCTTCATCACCGCGTACCACCGCAAGTCCGACCGGATCGAGGGGGTACCGCCGGAGATCGTGCAGAAGCTCGTCGAGCGCTGCACCTCGGCTTCGCCACTGGCCGAGCTTGACCGCGAGATCGAACGGCTGCGCAGCTTCGCACGTGCCGGTCTCACCGAGATTGCGCTGCGCATCTACGAGAATCCCGACGAGACCATCCGCATTCTCGGCGAGCGCGTCGTGCCCGCGCTGGCCTGAGTCGTCCCCCTGCGGGAGCAGCTCCAGCTGTCCGCACGCGCCTAGGGCTGCGCCCAGTTGGCTGCCGTCACCTGTCCCGTCCGCTCGATGCGCGCCGACTGACCCATGATCCAGGCCTGCCGGCGCCGGACATAGACGGAAGGATTGGTTACCCGCAGCCGCACCGGATTCGGCAGCACGGCGGCGAGCAGCGCGGCTTCGTTCCGGTTCAGCCGCACGGCGCTCTTGCCGTAGTACAGCCGGCTTGCGGCCTCGACTCCGAACACGGTCGGGCCGAACTGCGCGACGTTGAGGTACAGCTCGAGGATGCGCTGCTTTGGCAGCAGCAGCTCGAGCCAGGCGGTGAACCAGGCCTCCAGGCCCTTGCGCAGCCAGCTGCGCTCCGGCCAGAGGTAGAGGTTCTTGGCCAGCTGCTGGCTCAGCGTCGAGGCACCGCGCGTGCGCTGGCTGCGCTGGTTGTGCTCGACGGCGCGGCGGATCGAAGCGAAGTCGAAGCCGTGGTGCGTGAAGAACTTCTGGTCCTCGGCAGCGAGCACCGCCTGGGCGGCGCGCGGGCTGATCTGCCGGCGTGCGACCCAGTCGTAGCGCAGGGCACCGGCGTCCGGCGGCGCACTGAAGCGGGTGATGATCATGAAGCTCGAGGTCAGCGGCGGCAGCCAGCGCAGTGGCAGCACCAGCAACACGGTGAGTGCGACCGGGCCGAGAATGATCCCGGCGAGCCAGCGGCCAGGCCGCCGCCTGGTTTTCCTGGAAGCCATGACCATGGGTGTGCCGGGAACCGCGTCGAGGCCGCGACGTTAGCGCAGCGCGCGGTGGAACTCCAGCGGAGACGGCGGTCAGGCGGTGATGCTGACCTGCGTGCGGGCGTTGCGTGCCTGCTTGTTGCGGTAGAGCGCCTGGTCGGCGAGTTCGATCAGCGCTTCGCCACCGATGATGCGCCCTGGCGTGCGCAGGGCGATGCCCGTGCTCACTGCCACCGTCACGGAACCATTGCGGGTCTTCAGCGGGAACTCGCCGACACGCTGGTGGATGCGTGCCGTGACCCGTTCGGCCTCGGCCTGGCTGGTCCGCGCCAGGATGAGCAGGAACTCGTCGCCGCCATAGCGGCACACGGCGTCGCCTTCGCGGACGTTGTCCACCAGCATCGAGGCCACCTTGCGCAGCACCTGGTCGCCGACCTGGTGGCCGGCGCCGTCGTTGATCGCCTTGAAGCGGTCGACGTCGAGCATGACCACGGCGAGAGTGCTGTCCTCGCGCTCGGCCTGTTCCAGCGCGTGGCCGAGCAGTTCCTCGGCGGCACGCCGGTTCCACACGCGCGTCAGCGCATCGATCATGGCGCTGCGCCGGGCAAGGTCGAGCTTGGCGACGATCTGCGCCTGGGCATCGCAGAGTTCGGCGGTGAGGAACTCGCGCTGCGCGATGTCGGCGAGGTCGCGCAGGGCCTGGACCTCCACGGGCGTGACCTGGCGTGGTACGCGGTCGTAGACCGCGAACGTGCCGACCACGACGCCGGTACGGTCGCGGATGGGGAAGCCGGCGTAGAAACGGAACCGCGGCGGACCCTCGACGAGCGGGTGCCGGGCGAGTTCGCTGTCGAGCCGCGTGTCCTCGACGATGACCGGCTGGCCGCCGGCGAGCGTGCGCCCGCAGAAGGTGGCGCCGAGTTCCAGTTCGTGCACGTTCCAGCCCTGAACGGACTTGAACCAGAGCTTGCCCTGGTGGGCCAGGGCGATGGCTGCTACCGGCACGGCGAGCGCCTTCTGCGCCAGCCGGGTGAGGCGGTCAAAGCGCGCATCCAGCGGGGTGTAGAAGATCGCCGCCGAGTGGAGGTCGGCGAGACGCAGCGTCTCGGTGTGGACGAACGGGCGCTCGAGCACGGCGCGGCCCCGCAGGCAGACCAGGAGCCTGTTGATTCTAGGCGGCCGGATTATGCCCGGGCGCGACGCGCGTCACGCTTTGGGGCCGGCCCGGCGCTCCCCGGCGAGGCTGCGCCACCAGATCAACGCCGCGAAACCGGCATAGTTCACCAGCATGAACCAGAACTCGTGCAATCCTGAGCGCTGCACGAGAAACCGCCCGGCCTGCTCGAAGCCGACGAAGGCGGCCGTGAACGCCCAGAAGCCGAGTGTCGCCGCCAGGCTCCAGAGGAGCGAGCCGCGTCCGCGTACGCCGATCCGGTACCAGCCGATCCACAGCACCAGCGTGAGGCCGTTCATGATCCAGCTGTAGAAAGGTGCGTGCTGGAAGTAGCGGTTCACGAAGTAGAAACCGGCGCCGAGGAGGACCAGCGATGCATAGCGCCACTCCTCGAGCGGCTGGCGCAGCAATCGCTCCCACAGCAGCACCAGGAAGAAGTACACGAGCCAGGCACCGAACAACAGTTCGGGCAACTGCACCGTACCCTGCCAGGCTGCGTCGATCAGGAGCATACGAAGTCATTATGGGACCGCCGCCTGCAGGCGGCCAGACGTCGCGTACTGCTGGCATGCGCTGCCTGCAGGGCGCGTACCGTGTTGGGCAACCGCTGGCGCCGGCTTCAGGCGGCCTGTTTCTCGGTAGCTTCGAGCGCCGCGGCGGTGGCGCCTGCGGTTGCTGCCGGCTCGACCGCGGTGGCCGGTGCAGCAGCGGGTTCAGCCGCAGCCTGCGTGGCCGGGCGGGCATTGAGCAGCGAGAGATACAGGGCAGCCATGTAGGGCACCGACTGGACCGCGAGCACCGCCAGCCAGAGCTGCGTCTCGGCATAACCGATGCCGTAGCGCCACGCGACGGCCAGCATCCCGACCCACAGCCCGGCGAGGATCAGCGTTTCCTCGCGTGCCGCGAGCACGGCGCGCACCAGCGCTGGCTTGTTCTCGGCCTTCGGCGTGCGGAAGAACGGCGCACCGCTGGTGCACACGCCCTGCACCATCGCGCGTGCGATGGCGTGCGTCAGCGCGGTCGCGGCGACCGCCGCCCCGAGCCGCTGCCGCCAGCTGCTCGGCACCCGCACCGAATACAGCCAAAGCGAGTGCAGCATCTTGAACGCGAACATGCCGACGGTGGGCACCAGGAAAGCGGCGATCGGAAACTCGAAGTTCCGCGGCGAGGCGAGCAGCCCGATCGTCCAGAACAGCGCCGCGACGGTGAACAGCAGTTGCAGCCCGTCGGCGAACCACGGCGTCCAGCCGGTCAGGAAGTGATAGCGCTGGCCGGCGCTGAGCGTGCTGCCGCCGCCCGGCAGCAGGGAGCGCCAGTGGTGCTTGAGGATCTGCACCGCGCCATAGGCCCAGCGGTAGCGCTGGCCCTTGTAGCCGGCGAATGACTGCGCCGTGAGCCCGCGGCCGAAGACGTGGTTGACGTACACCGAACGGTAGCCTTCGGCGAGCAGGCGCAGCCCGAGTTCGGCATCCTCGCAGATGCACCACTCGGCCCAGCCGCCCAGGCGGGCGAGTGCCGCGCGGCGGATCATGGTCATGGTGCCGTGCTGGATGATCGCATCGCGCTCGTTGCGGTGGACCATGCCGATGTGGAAGAAGCCGGCGTACTCGAAGTTGCACAGCTCCTGGAAGCGGTCGTGGGCCCAGTCGCGGTGGTCCTGCGGCGCCTGGACGAAACCGACCGCCGGATCGGCGAAGTACGGGGCGAGCCGCGCCAGCCAGTCGCGCTCGACGATGTAGTCGGCGTCGACTACGGCGACGACCTCGGCGTCGGCCGCGGTCTGGCCAAGGGCGAAATTGAGCGCGCCGGCCTTGAAGCCCGGCCACTGCCCGAGGGTGAAGAAGCGGAAGCGCGGCCCGAGCGCACGGCAGTGCGCCGCCACCGGCTGCCAGGTGGCCGCCTCGCGGGTGTTGTTGTCGACCACGATCACTTCGAAGTCCGGGTAGTCGAGCCGGGCCAGGCTGTCGAGCGTCTCGATGACGAGTCGCGGCGGCTCGTTGCAGATCGCCAGGTGGATCGACACCCTGGGGCGGGTCGTCGCCGCCTCGCCCGCGAGCGGCAGGAACTGCCGGCGCAGGCGGCCGAGCCAGGTCATCTCGGCGAGTTCGAAGCCGTTGATCAGCATCACCGCCACGATCAGCAGCTGTGCGGGCAGCAGCAGGCTCCACATCAGCGTGGCGGCGCTGCTCATGTACTCGGTGAACGGCACGAAGGCGGCCCAGGCGACCAGCGAGGTGGCGAGCTGGATCAACCCGGCATAGAAGAGCTGCCCGCCGGTACGCAGCTCGCGCCAGCGCAGGACGAACCAGGCCATCGGCAGCAGCGCGAGCAGCGTGGCGCAGGCGGCCTGCACCGGCCACCAGTTGTTCTCGACGACCGGGCCGGCGAAGGCGAATTTCGGTTCGCGGTTGACGTCGAGCAGGCCCCAGTAGGCGCCGACCGTGCCTTCGATGGTGCGCTTCCAGGGCTGGTCGAAGGCTTCCATCACGAAGTAGTCCATGCCGCGCTGATCTGCCAGATCGAGAAAGCGGCGCAGGAAGCGTGCCTGGTTGACCTGCGAGGCGACGGCGTGCTCGCGGCGATTGCCGTGACTCGGCCAGCCGACCTCGGCGATGAGGATGGGCTTGTCGGGGAACGCCTTGCGCAGCTGCTCGTAGCGGTCGAGCGTGAACTGCAGCGCGTCGGCGGCCGGCACGCCTTCCCAGTAGGGCAGGATGTGGGCCGCGATGAAGTCGACTTCGCGCGCGAGTTCCGGATAGCGGATCCACACATGCCAGGGCTCGGCGGTGCTCACCGGCTGGCGCACCTGCTGGCGCACCTTGCGCAGGATCTTCGCGAGCTGCGCGGGACGGAAGTCGCCGCGCAGGATGCTCTCGTTGCCGACGATGAGCCGCTTGATGTTGGCCTGCGAGTGGGCGAGGCGTACCAGGTTGCGCAGTTCCTGGCGGTTGCGCTCTTCACGGGTGTCGAGCCAGGCGCCGGCGGTCACTTCCAGCCCGTACTTCTTGGCGAGCCGCGGGATCTGCTCCATGCCGTCGAGCGCGGAGTAGGTGCGCACGCTGTTGACGTGGTTGGCGACCGCCTGCAGGTCGCGGTCGATTGCCTCGGTCGTGGGGAAGCGTTCTTCGAGCGGGTCGTCGCCGGCGCCGTAGGGCGAGAACGAGACGCCGCGAATGACACCGTCCCAGGCCACTTCTTCCTGGGGACGGTTGATCCAGGCCCAGGTCGCCAGGTTGGCGAGCGCCACGGCAGCGAGGATCACGAGCGTGCGACCTGGCATGGGGTTGACGGCCTTTCGCCTGCGCTGCAGCCGCCGGCGCTGCGCCAGACGCCGGGCGGTGAAGCCGCAAGCGATGGCGGGGAGCGTCCGTCGGTCTGGTGTTTGGTTCTGACCCGGGGGCAGTGTGCCGGCGCCTTGCGGGTCCCTGCGGACCTCGGGCGCCTGGCGGTGCTTGTCTCGATAACGAGGTTCTTCCGGCCGGAGGCATTCTAAGGTCCCGCCGCGCCCCGGGGAAGTGGCCGGGAGGGCCGGGAGGGGGAGGTCAGGCCAGCGTTGCGGCGTGCTAACCTTGCCGTTTTCCCAACCGGCACCGCCCCGGCAGAGGCCCGAAATCAATGACCGACCAGTCCACCCGCGGCATCGAACCGCAGATGAGCGCCGACGACCTGTATCTCGAGGAAATCTTCACCGACCGGCGCGTTGGCACCATCCAGCGCCTCTCGCCGGTCGATGCTGCAGGACGGCCGGACCCGCGACGCCCCGTGCTCTACGTCGGCCAGACCCAGATCCTGACCGCGGCCGGGGCCCTGCCGTTGTCCTTCGAGATTACCGCCGGCTCGCTGAGCGAAGCAGCCGAGAAGTTCGGCGACGCAGCCAAGGTCGGTCTGCAGCAGACGATGGAGCGCCTCGAGGAGATGCGCCGCGAAGCTGCGTCCTCGATCATCGTGCCCGAGGCCGGTGCCGCTGCCGGGCTCGGTGGTGGCATGGGCGGCATGCCAGGCGGCGGCAAGATCCGCCTGCCATGAGCCCCCGATACGTGCAGGCGATGCGCACGCTGCACCTGCTCGCGCTCGTCGCCGGAGCTCTCATGCTCGGCGGCTGCGGGTACAACACGCTGCAGGCCGAGGACGAGCAGATCAAGGCGGCCTGGGGCGAGGTGCTGAACCAGTACCAGCGCCGCGCCGACCTGATCCCGAACCTGGTGCGTACCGTCGAGGCCTTCGCGCGGCAGGAGCGCGAGGTGCTCACCCAGGTCACCGAGGCGCGTGCCCGCGCCGGTGCGGTGCAGGCGACGCCGGAGCTGCTGAACGACCCACAGTCCTTCGCGCAGTTCCAGCAGGCGCAGGGTGAGCTGAGCAGTGCGCTGTCGCGCCTGCTCGTGGTCGTCGAGCGCTATCCGGAGCTGAAGTCGGACCAGAATTTCCGCGACCTGCAGGTGCAGCTCGAGGGGACCGAGAACCGCATCGCCGTGGCGCGCAACCGCTACATCGCGGCGGTGCAGGCGTACAACACCACGGTGCGCCGTTTCCCGTCGAACCTCACCGCGATGGTGTTCGGATTCGGCGTGAAGCCGAGCTTCACGGTGCAGGACGAAGCTGCGATCGCGCGTCCGCCCGAGGTGCAGTTCAGCACGCCGTGACCAGCGCGCTCCGAGCCGCGGCGCCGACAGCGCACTGGCTGGCCGTGATGCTGCTGGTGCTGGCGGCAGGGCCGGCCCAGGCCGAGGTCGGCGTGCCCGATCCGGCGGGCCATGTCACCGACCTGACCGGCACCCTCACAGCGGCGCAGCGCACCGCACTCGACGAGCAGCTCGCCGCCTTCGAGCAGCGCAAGGGCGCCCAGGTCGTGATACTGCTGGTGCCGACGACACAGCCGGAGGCGATCGAGCAGTACGCCCTGCGCGTCGCGGAGCGCTGGCGCCTCGGCCGGGCCGGCGTCGACGACGGCGCCCTGCTGCTGGTGGCGAAGGACGACCGCACGCTGCGCATCGAGGTCGGTTACGGGCTCGAGGGCGTGCTGACGGATGCCACCGCCCGGCGGATCATCGACGAAATCATCGTGCCCCGGTTTCGCACCGGTGATTTCTACGGCGGCATCACGGCTGGCGTTACGCGCGTGCTCGCCGTGATCGACGGTGAGCCGCTGCCGGAGCCAGCCCGGGGTCCCCGCGACGGCAATTTCGACGGGCTGGTCGAGCTGCTGCCGGTCGCCTTCATCTTCACGATCACGTTCGGCACCGTCCTCAAGCGCCTCTTCGGCCAGTTGCCCGGCGCACTCGCCACCGGGGCAGCGGCCGGAGCCGTCGCATGGGTGCTGAGCGGTGGCATCGGCGTGGTGCTGCTCGCGGCGGTGGCGGCCTTTGTGCTGACGCTGCTGGCGCGGACCGGCCCGGGTCGCTGGGCCAGCCGGCGGGGCGGCGGCTGGGGCGGCGGCATGGGTGCCGGCGGGGGTGGCGGTTTCCGCGGTGGTGGCGGTGGCTTCGGGGGCGGTGGTGCCTCCGGGCGCTGGTGAAGCCATGCGACGTACGCTCGCGCACCTGCTGACGACGCGCTACAGCCTGCGCCGGCGTTTCCCGCCGGCGACGCTCGCGGCGATCGAGGCGGCGATCGCCGCCGCCGAGCGCGAACATGCCGGCGAGATCCGTTTCGCCATCGAGACCTGCCTCGACCTGCGCCGGCTGTGGGGCAGGTGGGCGGCCCGTACGCGCGCCGGCGAAGTGTTTGCGCAGCTGCGCGTCTGGGACACGGCCGGGCGCAACGGCGTCCTGATCTACCTGCTGCTCGCGGACCGCAACATCGAGATCGTCGCCGACCGCGGCTACGCTGACCGGGTCACGCCGGCCGAGTGGCAGGCGGTGTGCGCGGCGATGGAGGCGGAGTTTCGCGCCGGCCGCTTCGAAGCCGGTGCCGTTGCCGGCGTCCGCGCGGTTGCGGCTCTCGCCGCGCGGCACTTCCCGCCGCTGCCGGGTGACCGCAACGAACTGCCCGATCCGCCGGAACTCATCCGCTGAGCGCCCGCCGGCGCGTCACAAGCTGACGCGTGGCGTCACCACCCCGGGCATAACGCGCTGCTGTGCCGGGCACCGTTGCCGGATTATGTCTCTTGGTACGCCTCCTGCTGATATTCCCGGCATTGACAGGTCAGCAGGGCCGACCGACGTGGACAAGGTACGCGTGATCGAGGACCAGGACCCGACCGAGGCCGGGGACGATTACCTGCGGGTGTCGTGCCACGGCGATGAGGCGACCGGCGTGTTCACCATCATCGAGCGCGTGGTCGGCCACACCGGCGGTGCCGAGGCTACCGGCGGCTGGCGCCTGCGCAAGCTGTTCGACGGCCTGCTGGCGAGCAAGGACATGGCGTTGCGGCTGGCGACGGCGTACGCGCGGCACAAGGGCGTGCCGGTGGTGTACGCGCAGATCGAGCGCGGCTAGAGACCGCGGCTCATCCGGTCGGGGCTGGCGCTCCTCCCACAGGATTGTGGCGGAGTGCTGTGGGAGGGGCGCCAGTCGCGACTCTCCCGGACAGCCTGCCGAAGCCCTGTGCGAGCGACGCCAGTCGCGGCCATGCCCCCGGCCCCCGTCCCTGCTCACACCGTCGCGTTCACCCCGTCGCGATCCCGGTGATGACACCGGCACGCGCCCAGCGTGCCAGCACCTGGCCAAGGTCTGCGGGCACTGCGCCGGCCTGCACCAGGTCGGCGAGGTCGCCGAGCGGGCTGCCGCCTGCGATCGCTGCGAGCAGGTCATGGTCGGCCGCCGCGAGACGCTGCAGTTCGATGCCCCCGGCAGTGCGACGGACCAGCAGGTGTTCCGTGGATCGCCGTGGCAGCTCCTGTTCGAGCGGCGTGCCGGCGGGTGCGGTGTGCAGCGCCTGCCAGCGGGCGAACACCGGCCAGGCCGTGGCCAGCAGCCGCACCGTCGGGTGCAGCCGGAAACTCAGCGCTTCGTGGGCGGCGGCGGGCACGGCAGCGAGTGCGGCCGGATCGAAACGATCCGCACAGTCGGCCGCCACCATCGCTTCCTGCACGGCCCACTCGAGGCGGGCGATGTCGCCCAGGTATTCCTGGGGCCCGCCGCCGGTCTGCGCTCCCAGGAAGGCTGGCAGCTGCCGCCCGATGTCGAACAGGTTGCCGGATGGTGAGGGGTGGGCATCCTGGTAGTCCGCAGCGAGGCCGCGCAAGCGTGCCGCGCCAAGCTCACGTTCCAGCAGCGGAAAGGCGGCCGCCAGGGCCGCGGCGAAGTTCTCGCGCGCGTTCGTGCGGTAGACGCCGAGCCGCCGGTCGAGGCGTGCGTCGGCGGGCAGCAGGGCGAGCCCGTGCGTGGCCGGATCGGTGCGCCGCAGGACGACGTCGAGGACGGCGGCCTGCACCTCACGCAACGCGGGCATCGGGCACCTGCAGCCAGGCATCGGCCTTGCGCGCCTCGGCGACGAGTTCGACGAGCGGTGGCAGCCGCGCATCCCACTCGAGCAGCGTCGGCACGCGACCGAAGCGCGCGATCGCCGTGGCGTACAGCTGCCACACGTCGGCAGTCACCGGCGCATCGTGGGTGTCGACCAGCAGTTCCTCGGCACCGTTGGCGACGACGCTGTACCCGGCGAGGTGCATCTCGGCGACGAGTTCGACCGGGACCGCAGCGAGGTAGTCGCCGGCGTCGAAGCCGTGGTTGCGGCTGTTGACGTAGATGTTGTTGACGTCGAGGAGCAGGCGGCAGCCGGAGCGGCGCGCAAGTTCCGTCATGAATACCCACTCGGGCATCTCGCCGGCTCCGAGGCGCAGGTAGCTCGAGACGTTTTCCACGAGGATCTCGCGGCGCAGGTAGTCCTGCACCGCGGCCACGCGGCCGACGAGGTGATCGAGGGCCTCGGCGGTGAACGGCAGCGGCAGCAGGTCGTTGAGGTAGCGGCCCTGCACCGATCCCCAGGCGGCGTGCTCGGAAACCAGCGCGGGCCCGACACGTTCGACCAGGCGGCGCAGCTGCTTCAGGTGTGCAGGATCGAGCGGATCGGTCGAGCCGAGCGACAGGCCGACACCGTGCAGGCTCACGCCATAGTCACGGCGCACGGCATCGAGTACCTCGAGCTTGCGGCCGCCATCAGCGAAAAAATTCTCGCTGTGGACTTCCACCCACGGCACCGCCGGGCGGGTGGCGAGGAACTCGTCGTGATGCACGGCGCGCAGGCCGATCCCGGCTCGTGCCGGGACCGGCTGCGTGACAGCGGCCGATGCGCCCGTCGTCACCGTCTCAGGCGCCCTTCTTGCCGGGTTCGGTCGAGCCGCCCATGGCCTCGCACTGGCCCTGATCGACTTTTTTCCACTCGGCCGGGTCGTTGTCGACCGTGGCTTTGCCGGCGCAGCTGTGGCCGTTGGCGGCGCAGCCGTTCTCGCCGGCCTTGGCGACGCCGTAGCACTTTTCCTGCGCGCCGTCCTCGGCTGGTGCGCCGGCCGTGGCGAGCGCCAGCAGGCTGCCGACGGCAGCGGACATGATCGTGGTCTTGGTGCTCATCGCGGAAGTCTCCTGTCGGTCTGGTCGTTGTCGGTTGCCGGACGCACCGTCCGGGTATTGCGGTTTATACCCGGCCGCAAGGCGCCGCGCCACGGTGGGCGGGGGGAGAACGTCGCAGGCAGGCCGCATGCTGCTTTGCGTTCACCGGTGGCGGCCACTACCATCGCCGCATGCCGCCGCGTCATCTGCCCGCCGCTGCCCGCACCACCCCGGTGGGTCCGTGAGTCCGCAACCCGCAACGATCACGGACAACGGCCTGATCTGGGCCTATCTGCTCGACCGCCGCGGCGGTGGCCATCGCGTCGGCTGGGAAGCGCTGGCGACCTGGCAGCCGGCACAGGGACTACTGTGGGCCCACTTCGACATCAGCGAACCGGGACCGGAGGGCTGGCTCGAGGAGCGCAGCGGGCTCGAGCCGCCGATCGCCGCTGCGCTGCTCGCCGAGGACACGCGCCCGCGCAGCGCGCCATCGCGGAACGGCCTGCTGGTGATCCTGCGCGGCGTGAATCTCAATCCCGGGGCCGAGCCCGACGACATGGTGTCGGTGCGCGTCTGGCTCGAGCGCGACCGCATCATCACCGCGCGCCGGCGCCTGCTGCAGGCCAATGGCAATATCAGGGCCGCACTCGACACGGGCGACGGGCCGGTCAGTTCCGGTGACTTCCTCTGCATGCTGGTCGAACAGCTGGTCGACCGCATCGGTGAGGCAGTCGACGACCTCGATGCGCAGATCGACGGGGTGGAGGAGAACGCGTCTGCGGGCAACATCATGGAGCTGCGTGGTCGCCTCGCCGAGCTGCGCCGCCAGACTGCGCACCTGCGCCGCTTCCTCGCCCCCCAGCGCGACGCGCTCGAGCGGCTGGTGCGCCAGCCCGACCCGATCCTCTCCGAGCAGGACAACCTCGCGCTGCGCGAACAGGCCGACCGGGTGCAGCGCTTCATCGAGGATCTCGACCTCATCCGCGAGCGCGGCCTGGTGTCGCAGGAAGAGTTCCTCGGCCGCATGGCCTACCAGCAGGGCCAGCGCATCTTCGTGCTCTCCGTCGCCGCGGCGATCTTCCTGCCGCTGACGTTTCTCACCGGCCTGATGGGCATGAACGTCGGCGGCATCCCCGGTGCCGATACCATGTTCGGTTTCGCCGGGACCTCGGCGCTGCTGATCGGGATCGGCGTTGCCATGGCCTGGTGGTTCCGTCGCCGCGACTGGCTCTAGGCCGCGGGCGCAGCGGCAGCTTGCCGCACGGACCGCTGCCGGCCTGCGTGCGATAATCCACGACCAATTCCGGAGGACGCCCATGAGTGCAGCCCATCCCTGGCTCGAGCCCGAGAACTGGCCCAAGGTGCCGATGCCGCGCAAGGCGCTCGAGGCGCGCATCGAGCGTGTCCTGACCGTCACCAACATCGCCTACCTCGGCACGCTCGGCAAGGACGGCCCGATCGTCAGTCCGCTCGAGTTCTACGCCGACGGCCTCGACGTCTACGTGTTCCCGCAACCGAACAGCCCCAAGCTCAAGGCCATGCGCCGCGACCCGCGCATCTGCCTGGCGGTGGCCAACCCGATGGCGGGCTGGGCCTGCGCGATGGGCTGCCAGCTGTTCGGCAGCGCCGAGCTGCTCGATCCGGACACCGCGGACTGGCAGCGCGGCATGCAGGTATTCAAGTGGCCCGCCTCGGCCTTCGAAATCGGCCGGCCGATCGATGCCCCGCCGCGCGGCCAGCTCATGCGCCTGCGCCCCGAGCGCATCGTCTACACGGAGCACTTCCTGCGGCGCGAAGGGTTTGCGCCACGGCAGATCTGGCTGCGCAACGGCTGAGACTGGCCGGGGTCGCGGCGGGGGTCGCGGCGTCACAGGTGAGTCGCGGGGGGCGGGGGGGGCGCCCCCCCACCAGGGGGGGGGGGGGAGGGGGGGGGGGCACC
>CAUJIY010000008.1 GCA_963205295.1 Pseudomonadota bacterium | reverse complement strand
ATACCGCTTCGGCGGCGGCAGTGCCGCAGCGGACGCGGAGTAAGCGGCGCCAGCGCGCTGCCTGTCGCCAACATTTTTCGGTGAGGACAATCCCGTGAGAAAAACCTTCTGTTTCGTCGCCACGCTGGCCCTGCTGGCCGTAGCCCAGGCCGCCAGCGCCACCCGCGTCGTGCTCATCGCGCACAACCAGCGCAGCGGTGCCGGCACCGGCCAGCCGAGCACATTGCGGTGGAGTGGTTGCACAACCTATACAGCGCATACGGCCTGCATCAACCCGGCGAACGCCGCCTTTACGGCGGCGGGCATCACGCCCTCGACGGCCGTGTGGGACTGGGACGCGGCGACGGGCGTGCTGTCGATGACCGGCACGTTCAACACCGCCTCGACAATCGGCAGCAGCGGTGCTGGGGTAGCGTCGATGGTGATCGGTGACAAGGTCACCGATCTGGTGATCGACACCGCCAACAACACCACCTCGGCGGCCAGCTACGCCTGCGGCGAGGGCAATTTCCTCGCCGCCGTCGGCGCACATGGTTGCGCCAACGTCAGCCTGGGCGACGACGGCCTCTACAACAGTTCGATGGCCTACAACGTCGGCGGCGATGCCAACTGCGTGCAGCGCACAATCGGCGGCGACGACACCAGCACCGGGGATCCGCGCACGCTGGCGGAGAGCGCCGGCGGCGGTGGCTGCGACGCCGGCGACGGCGCCTTCCTCATGTACGAGGTCGTGCAGGACAACACGGCCACCGTCGGTGGTCAGCTGGTCGTTTCCAACAACACCGACCTCTTCGCAGCCGGCGTCAACTACCTGACCTTCCAGGCGGTGGCCGATGCCGCCGACGACGGGCCGTTCAGCGCGCTCGAGTCGGTCGCCCTGCCGATCGATGTGCTCGACAACGACACGCTGTTCACCGATCCGGTGACCGTCACCGTCACCACGCTGTCGGCCAAGGGCACGGCGGTGGTGAACGGCTCGCCCGGCCCGGCGGCCGGCATCACCATCACCTACACCGCCGGGGCCGGGCAGTCCGGCGCCGACAGCTTCGTCTACCAGGTCACCGACGGCACCAGCACCGACTCGGCCACGGTGACGCTGAACGTGCTCACCGGCGGGGCCAACGACGATACCGCCTCGACCACGCGCAACGCCGCGGCGTTCAGCATCAATGTCGGCGGCAACGACTCCGGCTTCACCGATCCGGTGACCATCACGCTCGAGACCGCCCCCGACCAGGGTGGCACGGCAACCCCGCCGGCCGCAGGTGCGGCCGCCACGCGGGCGTTCACCTACAACCCGGGCACCAAGGCGGCCGGTACGCCGACCTACACCGAGACCTTCACCTATCGCATCACCGGCGCCAATTCGCTCACCGCGACGGCGGACGTGATCGTGACGGTGAGCAACGCCGTGCCCGTGGCCAACGACGCGCCGTCGCTCAGCATTTCCACGCAGGGCTCGGCCCCCGGCAGCGCGACGGTGACGCTCAACGCCGCCACCTTCCCGGGCAACAACATCGGCAACACGCCGAGCACGGTGACGGCGACCAACGGCGCCAACGGCACCACCAGCGTGGCGGGCAACGTCGTGACCTACACGCCGTCGGCGACGTTCTTCGCGGGCACCGACACCTTCACCTACACCATCACCGACGCGGATCCCGGCACCGCCGAGACCGACACCGGGACGGCCACGGTGACGATCCAGGACCGCTCACCGGCCATCGCCAACGGCGCCATCACCACGGCGCAGGACACGGCTGCCGCACCGTTCGCACTCACCGTTACGCTCGGCAACGGCTCGCAGGCCCAGCACACCGTGGTCACGCAGAGTGCGGCGCCCACCAAGGGCACCTGCGCCCTCGCCGGCACCACCGTGACCTACACGCCGACCGCGGGCCAGAGCGGTGCGGACAGCTGCAGCTTCAGCATCACGGATGGCGACGGCGACACCGGCACCGGTACCCTCAGCATCACCATCACGCCGGCTCCCGGCGGTGGTGGCGGTGGCGGCGGCCTGCTGCCCGGTGGCGGCGGTGCGCTCGACGGCTTCGGCCTGGCGCTGCTCGCCGGGGCGGCCTGGCTCGGCCGGCGGCGGCGTGCCGGCCGCTGACCGGCGCTTCCGAGGGGATCACAGGGGAACGAGTACATGAGTCAGGACAACAACGGCAACCGGGGCGCGGCACGCGCCGCCCTCGGTCTCGCCGCGGCCTGCGCCGCGGCCCTGGCGGCCCCGGCCGCCGCCTGGGGACAGGAGCTCGCCGAGATCGTCGTCACGGCACGGCGCGTCGAGGAGAAGATCAAGGAGGTGCCGCTCGCGATCACCGCGTTCGATGCCGCCGCGATCGAATCGGCGGCGATCACCAACCTCGCCGACGTGGCCGCGCTCACGCCCGGCCTCTCCTTCTTCAACGCCTTCGGTGAGAACCTGCCGGTGCCGGTCATCCGCGGCATCGTGCCCCAGGACATCTTCGGCGAGAACGCTGCGGCGATCTTCGTCGATGGTGTCTACGTCTCCGGGCGCGAAGGCCTGAACTTCAGCCAGCTCGACGTCGAGCGCATCGAAGTGCTGAAGGGCCCGCAGAGCGCCATGTACGGCCGCAATGCCTTCAGCGGCGCCATCAACTACGTGACCTCGGCGCCGAGCGACGTGTTCGAGTCGCGCGGCGAAGTCGAAGGCGGCAACCGCGGCCGGCAGAAGTTCCTCGGTGTGGTGAGCGGCCCGATCCTCGGCGAGAGCGTGACCGGGCGCCTCTCGGCGCTCTACAGCGAGTGGGACGGCTCCTACGACAACTCGATCGCACCGGAGAACGACATCGGCGGCAACCGTTTCCGCAGCCTGCAGGGCAAGCTGCGCTGGCGGGTGCGCGACAACCTCGAAGCCAACCTCGGCCTGTACTACTCCAACGACGAGATCGACGAATCGGCCGTCGCCGGCATTGCCGCCAACTGCGAGGACCAGGTCGAGCAGACGACCGCGAATGTCACCAATGAACCGTTTCCGCGCCTGCAGAACTACTGCGGGCGCATCCCGGACCTCGAGGACACCGCCGACGCGCTCGACCCGGCACAGTTTCCGCTCATGGTGCCGATGCCCGATTCCGTGACCGACGACACCATGCCGAAGATCCCCGAGGCGCTCGGCGAGGACCGCGACCTGGTGCGCGGCAATCTCAATATCGCCTGGGACCTCGACATCGGCACGATCACCGCCCTCACCGGCTACTCGCACACCAAGCAGCAATCGCTCTCGGACTTCGGGCGCAGCATCGGCAACTCGATGCCGCTCATCTACTGCCCGGAAGACCAGTTCAGCTCGATCGGCGTCGCCTCGTGCCTGGCGCCGTTCTCCTGGGCGCGCCAGCCGATGGGGTTCCTCAACATCGAGAACGGCGCGACCGTCGAAGAGTGGAGCCAGGAACTGCGTTTCACCAGCCCACGCGACGAGCGGCTGCGCTACATGGTCGGCGGCTACTGGTACGACACCGAGCTGGTCGCCCACACGGGCGCGCCGGTCGCCACCATGCCGCTGCCGCCCGGCTACCCGAACGTCGGCATCGGCCCGGCCGCTTACCCGACCCAGCTCGCCATCGGCTCCTACATCTTCGCCACCTCGCTCACGCCCGACGGCGGCATGGACCCGCTCGACCGCACGATCGAGGAAGATGCGACTGAAGCCTGGTCGGTCTTCGGCGCCGTCGACTACGACATCACCGATGCCTGGGAAGCGCACGCCGAACTGCGCTACGTGCAGGAGCGCAAGCACGAGTCGAGCTACGACTACGCCCTCTGTGGCCCCGACTCCGACCAGTTTCCGTTCAATACGCCGGACCCCGCCTGCGGCGACGACTACTTCGATCTGCGTGTCGTCGCTCCCGTGATCACCGACGAGGGCTCGGCGCGCTTCCCGGCGGTCACCGGCCGCATCGGCCTGAAGTACAAGTTCGAGAGCGGCTGGATGGCCTTCGCCTCGATCGCCCGCGGCGAGAAGCCGGGCGGGCTGCAGATCTCGCGGGCCACGGTCGTGACCGACACCGGCACCGCCGAGGACCTCATCGTCAACGACTTCGACCCGGAGAAGCTCACCACCTACGAGCTCGGCATCAAGGGCTACACCAGCGACCGGCGCCTGAGCGTCGACATGACGGTGTTCTACAACGACTGGACCGACATCGTGCTGCGCCAGCTCGTCGAGAGATCTCCGGCCAGCGGGCGCCTGCTCGAGCAGCCGCTCGGACTGAACGTCAACGCGGGTGATGCCCGCGTCTGGGGCTGGGACTTCCAGGCCGACATCGCCTTCACCGAGCACCTGACGGGCCGGGCGACGATTGCCTACACCGACTCGAAGCTCGAGAACGCGAAGATGGATACCTACGCGCTGTTCCCGAGTTTCTACACCGACGAGCCGAGCTGCGCACCGGCGGCAATCCAGGCGCTTCCCGATCCGGATGGCTCCACCGACGACAACGAAGCGCAGATCGAGAAGGCCGACGACTGCCGTACCCTGTCGGGCGATGTCTCCGGCATGACGCAGATGCGCGTGCCGGAGTGGACCTGGAGCGCCTCGCTGACCTACGAGCGCCAGCTCGCCGGCGACTGGGACTGGTTCGTGCGCGGGGATGCGAGCTACCTCAGCAAGATCTACACCGCCAACGACAACCAGTCCTGGCTGCCCGGACGCACCACCGTCAACATGCGTTTCGGCGTGGAGAACCCACGCTATTCGGTCGAGTTCTGGGTCCGTAACCTGCTCGACGACGACAACCCGATTGCCGCCTTCCGCGACATCTACTGGGGCAACACCGACGACCTCCGCGGCCAGGAGACGCCGGCGACGTTCCGCCATGCCTCGAACTTCGACGACTTCCCGCCGTTCCGCATGTCGGTGACCTACCCGAGCCTGCGCACCTGGGGCCTCACTGCCAAGATGCGCTTCGGCGGCGCCGAGCGCTGACCGGCACCGCACCGGCTGCCCCTGTGGGAGCGGCGCGAGCCGCGACTCCTCCGGTCGGGGCTTGCGCCCCTCCTACAGCTCCAGAGATCCGGTCCGGGGCTGTGGGAGCGGCGCCAGCCGCGACTTTCCCGATCGGGGCTTGCGCCCCTCCCACAGCAATCTTCTCCCGCCTCACCCTGTAGGAGCGGCGCCAGCCGCGACTCCCCCGGTCGGGGCCCGGTCGGGGCGTGCGCCCCGCCTACAGTCATAGCCACAGTCACAGCCACAGTCAGGGTGGCGAATGGGTGGGCCAGGCGGCGGCGAACTCGCGGTGCACTTCCGGGGCATCGGCCCCGGCAGCGCGCTGGGCGGCGCGGTAGCCGCTGGCGACATCGAGCACCTGCACCGCCCGCCCCGTCACCACGAAGCGCACGCGCCAGTCGCGCACCGCCAGGCGCAGCACCGCACCGTCGCGGCGGATGCGCCGGTACGGGTGCGGCTCGGGGCCGAGCGCGAGTACCGCGGTGACGCGCGCGCGCAGGTCGAGCCCGGTGCGCGCCGCGATCCAGTCGGCCTGCGCGGCCGCGAGTTCCGTGAACGTCACCTGCCACGACGGCACCGGATCGGCTGGCTGCGTGCCGTGCGCCGCACGCGCGGCATCCTCCAGCCAGCCGCTGCGGGCTGACGGCCAGGCATCGGTGTAGGGCACATAGGGCTTTATATCGAACACCGGTGTGCCGTCGAGCAGGTCCACTTCGGCGACATATAAAGAGAGGCCATCGACGCGCTCGAGTCGCAGCGCCGAGAGGCCGAGCGGATTCGGGCGATGCGGCGCGCGCGTGGCGAACACGCCCTTGCGCCCGCTCGTGCTGCGCGGGGGCAGCACCTTCGGCCGCCAGCCGCGGTTCAGGTGGAACCAGAACAGCACCCAGATCCGGTCCCAGCCGGCGAGGTCCGCGAGCGCGTGCTCGTAGCCGCGGCCGGGCAGCAGTTCGATCGTGCCGCGGCAGTCGCCCGCCGCCCGCGGCTGGCGCGCCGCCTCGGCGCGGGTCGCAAGCGGCGTGCGGGCGTAGCCGATCGGTTCGAGGGTGAGCTGGAGGTGGGGCACGGGAGGATTGTAAGGAGGGAGTCGGGGCTTGCGCCCCTCCCACAGCTCCAGGTACCCGATCTGGGACTGTGGGAGCGGCGCGAGCCGCGACTCCTCGCTCTCCTGTGGGAGCGACGCCAGTCGCGACTCTTCCAGTCGGGGCTTGCGCCCCTCCCACAGGGGAAGTTGCGGCTGGTGCCGGTTCCGCAGGGGGAGTCGGGGGGGGGGGGGGGGGCCGCGGGGGGGGGGCGGGGGTGGGGGTGGGGGTGGCGGGGGTGGCGCCCCTCCCTGGGGGGGTGTGGGGGGGGGCGCCCCTCCCACTGATCCCACCGATCCTTACTGCTCTTCTGGTGTTGGGGGCGGGGCGCCAGTCCCGACTC
>CAUJIY010000007.1 GCA_963205295.1 Pseudomonadota bacterium | reverse complement strand
CGGCCGCGCTCGCTCAGGAACTCGGCGAGCTCGAGCCCGACCAGTTCGCCGCCGACGATGGCGATGCGCTTGCCGAGCGGCATCCACTGATGCGTCGCCTTGCGCAGGAACTCGAGGTTGGCCGTCATGCCGGTCGCCGCGCCGATTTTCGTCGCGAGTCGCGTCGCCCAGCCGGTCTTCTTTTCGAGGGCTTCCGAGCTTTCGCCGAGTACCAGCCGGCGCAGGTCGTCGCCGCTGAAGACGTGCGGCAGATCGCTGCCGGGCAGCGGCGGCATGCTGCGACGGGCGCCGGTGGCAACCACCACCGCATCGGGTGCGAGGGAGCGCAGCATCCCGGCTGTGGCGGTCGTGTCGAGGCGCACCTCGACGTGCGAGGCCTCGATCTGGCGACGCAGCCAGTCGAGCAGCGGCTCATTCGCCGCGTAGGCAAGTGAAGCAAAGCGCAGCGTGCCGCCGAGTTGCTCGCTACGCTCCAGCAGCGTGACCTGGTGCCCCGCTGCATCCAGGCGGCGCGCGGCTTCCATGCCCCCCGGCCCACCTCCGACGACCACCACCACGCGCCTGCGTGCGGTTGCCTGCGCCCCGGAGGATGGCACGGCACGAAGGGTCTCGAATCCGGTTTCAGGGTTCACCGCGCAGCGCACGTGCTCCTGGGTGTAGATCGCACTGATGCAGGTGTAGCAGTAGATGCAGGGCAGCACGTCGTCCGGTTTGCCCGCTGCGAGCTTACGGGGCAACTGCGGATCGGCCAGCAACTTCCTGCCCATGGCCACGAAGTCGATGTCGCCCGCCCCGATGCGGGCATCGCCTACCTCAGGCTCGATGCGTCCCGAGGCGATGACCGGAATGCTCACAGCCGCCTTGATCTGCGCCGCAAAGGGCAGGTTCACGCCCGGCTCCTGCGGGGTGTGCGAGGCCGAGTGCAGCTTGCCCTGGCCCACGTCGTGGTAGGCCGTGACCGTGATGGCGTCGGCACCGGCTTCCTCGACCATCTGCGCGGCGCGCTTTGCGTCCTCGATGGTGATGCCGCCGTCCTTGCCGACTTCGCGGGAATCGAGCTTGCACCACATCGCGAAGCCCGGCCCGACGGCCGCCCGGATCGCGCGCACGACTTCAAGCAGGATGCGTACGCGGTTCTCGAGCGGACCGCCGTACTCGTCGGTGCGCTTGTTGAAGCGTGGCGAGATGAAGGACGACAGCAGGTAGCCATGGCCGGCATGGATTTCGACGCCGTCCGCACCCGCGCGCTTTGCACGCACCGCGGCGGCGGCGAACTGCTGGACTACGGTGCGGATGTCCTCGGCCGTCAGGACCCTGAATCCGACGTTGCTGATCTGCGGGCCGGGTGACTTCGCGATCTCCTCGAGCAGCCACATTTCGGTGATGTCTTTCTTCGGTGCTTCGGGGTAGCACGGCACCCAGACCGGGCGTCCCGCCTTCATGTCTTCGGGTGCGCCGAAGCCACCGTGATGCAGCTGGATCGACAACTTTGCGCCGTGCCGGTGTACGGCCTCTGCCAGTGCGGCGAGTCCCGGAATGAAGCGGTCGTCCGAGATGGCAACCTGCCCGGGCTCGTTGCCACCGGTCGGCCACGCCACACCTGCAACGCCGACATTCACGAGGCCCACGCCGCCGCGCGCCTGCTCTTCGTGAAAGGCGCGGATGCGCTCGCCGCAGGTGCCATCGGCTTCAGCGAGATTGACGCCCATGGCGGTGACGATGATGCGGTTGCGCAAGTCGAGCGGCCCGATACGGCCGGGGGACAGCAGATGCGCGAATGTGTGGGACGACATGCCGGTCTCCAGACCCGGTCGCGATGCGCGACGAGCCAAAATGCTATCACGCCCGGGTGTGCTCCCCGACCGCTGGACGCAGGGCACAGCTTTCTTCCATGATCCTGCCATGAGTGACAGTGCCGTCACGATTGCCAATCTGCTTTATCACTATTGCGAGCTCATGGACGGCGGCAAGCTGCGCGAGGCCGCGGCGCTGTTCCGCCATGCCCGGGTCAAGGTGGCGGGCCAGGAGTCGCTCGTGGGCGAGGCCGGGCTCCTCGAAGTCTGGCGCAGGTATGTCCGGATCTACCCGGATGGCACGCCACGCACCAAACACATCGTCAGCAACCCGATCATCGAGATCGATGGTCAGGCGGGCCGGGCCAAGGTCCGCTCGTACTACTCGGTGTATCAGGCGACCGACGAGTTGCCGCTGCAGCTGATTGCAGCCGGCCGCTATCACGACGAGTTCGAACGCGTCGATGGCGCGTGGCGCTTCACGTATCGGGATTACTCGATGCTCGACCTCAAGGGCAACCTGGAGCATCACCTGAAGCTGCCGGCGTGACGCGCTCGCGCAGTAGCCGCTCGAGCAACTCGATCTGGCGGCGCTGCATCTCGACCATCTCCGCCCACTGCTTCTCGCGCAACTCGTCGAAGCGCACGTGCAGTCTGGAAAGTTCCATCCCGGTCCGCAGGTTTACTTCGTAGTCGCTGCTCGCCATGAGCCGGTCTTTGGCGGCCTGACGGTTCTGGCTCATCATGATGACGGGCGCCTGCAG
>CAUJIY010000006.1 GCA_963205295.1 Pseudomonadota bacterium | reverse complement strand
ATGCTCGCGGCACTGGCCCGCCAGCCGCTGCCCTGGGAACACATCGAGCTGTTCCAGGTCGACGAGCGCGTCGCGCCGGCGGCGAGCGAGGCGCGCAACCTGACGCAGCTCGACCGGCTGCTGATCGCTCCGGCAGCGCTGTCGCCCGCGCGCGTCCACGCCATGCCGGTCGAGGCCGGCGACCTGGCCGCGGCGGCCGCAGGCTACGCGCGGACCCTGCTCGACGTCGCCGGCGCTCCACCGATGTTCGACCTGGTCCATCTCGGCCTGGGCATGGATGGCCACACCGCATCGCTGTTTGCCGGTGACGCGGCGCTCGCGGTCAACGACGCCTGGGTCGCCATCACCGGGCCACAGCACGGGCATCGCCGCATGACCTTGACCCTGCCGACGCTCCAACGCGCACGCTGTGTGCTGTGGCTCGTCTGCGGGGCGGCCAAGGCCGGGGTACTCGCGCGCCTGCACGCCGGCGACGACACCCTGCCCGCCGGGCGGGTAGCGCGCGGCAACGCCTGGATCGTGGCCGACGCAGCTGCCGGGCGGACCTGCGCACCATGAACCGCGACGCCAGCCTGCCTCCCGCACCGGGCAGCCCCGGCATCGCCCCGACCTGGGCCAGCAGCGCGAAGGACATGGTCGGCTCGTCGCTCGGCCCGGCCCGTCTGTGGTTCACGGTTGGCTTCGGCATCGTCAACGAAGTCTATTACCCGCGCATCGACAACCCGCAGCTCCGCGACCTCGGCTTCATCGTCGCCGACGACGCCGGGTTCTGGTGCGAGGTGAAGCGGCTCGACCGCTACAGCCTGGAGACACCCGCGCCGGGCATCCCGGCACTGCGCCTCGTGCATCGCCACGAGCGCTTCACACTCACCCTGCGCATCGTCGCCGATCCTGTGCGCGACGCACTGCTGCTCGAGGTCGGACTCGAAGGCGACGCCGCCCTGCGTCCGTATGCGCTGCTGGCACCGCATATCGACGGCACCGGCCAGGGCAACGTCGCCGAAGTTGGCTGGCACGACGGGCGGTGCATCCTCCTGGCCAGCCGGCTGCAGGACCAGGCGACATGGCTCGCCCTGGCCGCTGTCGATGCCCACCAGCTCGATGCCTGGGGCCGCACCAGCGCCGGCTACGTCGGTGCGAGCGACGGCTGGCAGGACTTCGCCCGCCACGGCGCCATGTGCTGGCAGTACGGCAATGCCGGACCCGGCAACGTCGCCCTCATCGGCGAACTGCCCCGCGGCTGCGTTCTCGCGCTCGCCTTCGGCGCGAGCCGCGAGGCCGCCACCACGTTGTCGATCGGTGCGCTCGCGCAGCCGTTCGAGGCACCCTGGCGGCGCCAGGTGGCGGACTGGACCCAGTGGCACGGCGCGCTCGCGACCGGGGTGGCCGCCCGGCTCGACCCGCAGCTGCGCGCGCAGCTCGCCATCTCGGCCATGGTGTTGCACGTGCACCAGGACAAGATCCACCCCGGCGCGATGGTGGCCAGCCTGAGCGTGCCCTGGGGCAGCAGCCGTGACGAACGCGGCGGCTACCACCTGGTGTGGCCACGCGATCTGGTCGAATGCGCCGGTGCCCTGCTGGCCCTCGGACAGGCAGCGGAAGCCCGCGACGTACTGCGTTACCTGATCGCGTCGCAACACACCGATGGCCACTGGAACCAGAACCAGTGGCTCGGTGGCAAGGCTTACTGGCCGGGTGTGCAGCTCGACGAGGCCGCCTTTCCGGTCCTGCTCGCTGCGTTGCTGGCAGACCGCGGTGCCCTGGGTGGCATCCAGGTCGGCGACATGGTGGAGCGCGCGCTGGGTTTCGTCGCCCGTACCGGGCCCTCCAGTGACCAGGACCGCTGGGAGGAAGACGCCGGTGTCAATCCGTTCACGCTGGCGATCTGCATCGCTGCGCTCGTCGCCGGCGCGGCCTTCCTCGACCCGGCGGGACGCGAACTCGCGCTGGCGCTCGCCGACGACTGGAATGCGCGGATCGAGGATTTCACGGCCGTGTCAGGCACTGCCCTGGCAGCGCGCCTCGGTGTGCGCGGTTACTACGTGCGCGTCGCGCCGGCGGCGGTGCTCACCGGCGAACAGGCCCTGCACGGCTGCCTGCCGATCAGGAACCGCCCGCTGAACGCCGCGCTGCCGGCCGACGAGCAGGTGGCGACCGATGCCTTGCAGTTGGTGCGCTTCGGACTGCGCCGTGCCGACGACCCGCTGGTGCGCGATACGGTCACGGTGATCGACGCGCTGCTGAAGGTCGACACGCCCGTTGGTCCGGCCTGGCGCCGCTACAACGGCGATGGCTACGGCGAGCACGAAGACGGTGCGCCCTTCGACGGCACCGGCTGCGGGCGACCGTGGCCGCTGCTCACCGGCGAGCGTGGCCACTACGAGCTGGCCGCCGGGCGTGACCCGCTGCCGTACCTGCGGGCGATGGCCGCCATGTGCAGCGGTGGCGGCATGCTCCCCGAACAGATCTGGGATGCGGCATCGATTCCCGGGCGCGGCTTGTTCACCGGTCGCCCGACCGGATCAGCCATGCCGCTGGCATGGGCCCATGCGGAATTCGTCAAGCTCGCACTATCGCAGGCCGGAGAACGTCCTTGCGATTGCCCGGCAGCCGTGTGGGAACGCTACCGCGGACACAGGCCGACACCGCCAACCGCGGTCTGGCTCGAGCAGGTTCCCACGACGCACGGCAGCACCGGCGTCGACACGCTGCTGTGCCTGCACACTCCGGCCGTGGTGCGCTGGGGTGTCGATGGCTGGCACAATCCGGCTGATATCCCCACCCGACCCGGCGGCCTGGGCCTGCATGTCGCGCGCCTGCCGACGGCGGCTCTGCAGGCCGGCCAATGCGTGGATTTCACCTGGCGCCGGCAGCCATCCGGTACGTGGACCGGCGTGGATCACCGTCTGGTCCTCAAGCCACCCGGACCGCGACTGCCGGCAGCATGATCCTGCTGCAGCCACGGCTCGCGTCGGGCAGGCGGTTTGATTACGATCCCGGCATACAGTGAACCTGACGAGGAACAGCTATGGCGCTGCATCACGCTGCTTCGGGGGAAATCATCGATGTGGCCCCGCTCGGGGCATCGCATCGGGAGACCATCTCCACCACGCTGATACGGGTCGACAACCTGGAGGTCTTCCGGCTGGTCCTGCCCGCCGGGGCACGCATTCCCGATCACAAGCAGCCACGCACCTGCCAGCTCCGTGGGGAAAGCACGGTGCATTGCCTGGAAGGCGCCCTCGATATCGTGGTGAATGGCCGCCAGCACCGCATGCAGGCTGGCAAACTCATCTACCTCGCTGCGGGCGAGACCCACGCCATGATGGCCGTGACCGACGCTACGGTGCTGGTGACACTGCTCTCGCCATAGACAGCCGCCGGCGCAGCCGCGGCAGGCAGGTGGCCAATGCGGTTGCCGCGAGCCAGCCCGCCGGCGGAGCCGGGATCTGGGGCACACCGGCGAGGCTCGAAAAGTACACCACCGTGTCCAAGACACCGTCGGATGTGTCGGCCACGATGAAGCGCAGCGTATTTCCTGTCGGACCGACCGCTCCGGCAAAGGTGAGCAGGGGATTGCCGCCGGGAGCGAGGACCCCATCGATCTCGGTGCCCGGGAGCGCGGCCATGCCGGGATGGCGGATGTTGACCGGCTGCCCGGCGACGCTCGCGATGTTCGCGCCGTTCAGGAACATCCCGAAGCCGTCGATATAGGTCGAATCGACGAATTCGGGATACTCTTCGGACCCGAACACGACATTGAACGAAACCCGATCGTAACCAGGTTGCATGTCGAAGCCGATGACGAGTTCGGTCACATCGAAGTGATCGTAGGTTTCGGGCGGATCCAGGTCGGGGCGCGACGTGATCGGGTCGAGCAGGGTTTCCTGAGCAGGTGTCGCCGGTACGCCCGCCGTGACCGCCGTCGGCGGAAACACCGCACTGCCGAACGGCCAGCCGTTGCCGTCCTCGGTGTTTGGACCATCGTCGTAGCCCGGCATCAGCACACCGTAGTCGTCATGACTCCACCCGGTCACGCTGCCGGTGGCGAGCACCACGCCGGCGCCTACTCCGTAGGTGCCACTCGCGTTGGTGAAGGTCCCGGAGGATGTCATCTCGAAATCGGGCACGCCCGGGAGTTCGGCGGATACGGTCTGCCGATGTCCGTTGAGCGTCACACTGGTGACGACGATGCCCGTGCCACCGCTGCCGAGCAAGGCGCCGACGAGTGTGCCGGTATCCTGGGTCGCCGTGATGACGATGGCCCGGGCTGCACCTGGTGCGAGTACCGCTGCCGAGGCGAGCGCCGTGACGACCATGCCAGAACCGATGCGGATGTTCATGTTGTTCTCCCGCCGGAAGGTCGCGTACCCGGCCTGACAGGGGATTCCTGCCCGGCGAGTTGTCATGACAGTAGTCCCGCGCGTGCTGCGCGTAAACAACGCCGCTGGATCGGGGCCCGGAGCTTCCACCGCCAGGTCATCGGAACCCCTTGGGATTCAGATGTTTGTGCGTCCATTCAGAAGTCGGGATTGACTCCGGACGCCACCCGGAACGGCCGGCGGTGAGCCGTCCGGCGCGCGGCTGACGATGCCGCTATCCTTCCGCCTGCAGGCGGAACCGGTACGACCCGATACCCGAGCCAGGCGCAGCGGACGCGCCCCAGCCCCTCAGCCCTTCAACATCCCCAGCACTTCGTCGAGCATCTTCTTCGCGTCGCCGAAGAGCATGCGGTTGTTGTCCTTGTAGAAGAGCGGGTTGTCAACGCCGGCGTAGCCGGAGGCCATCGAGCGCTTCATGACGATGGAGGTCTTCGACTTCCACACCTGCAGCACCGGCATGCCGGCGATCGGGCTGGTCGGGTCGTCCTCGGCGGCCGGGTTCACGATGTCGTTGGCGCCGATGACCATCGCGACGTCCGTCGCGGGAAAGTCGTCGTTGATCTCGTCCATCTCGAGAACGATGTCGTAGGGCACCTTGGCTTCGGCGAGCAGCACGTTCATGTGCCCAGGCATGCGCCCGGCGACCGGGTGGATGCCGAAACGCACGTTGATACCCTTTTCGCGCAGGTGCTTCGTGATCTCGTACACGGTGTGCTGGGCCTGGGCGACCGCCATGCCGTAACCGGGGACGATGACGACGTTGCGGGCTGCGCGCAGCAGCTCCGCGGTTTCCGCTGCGCCGACCGGCGTGACCTCACCTGCCGGCTGCGTGCCGGCCGCAGCCGGTGCAGCGCCACCACCCGTACCGAAGCCGCCGGCGATGACACTCACGAAGTTACGGTTCATCGCGCGGCACATGATGTAGGAGAGGATCGCACCGGAGGAGCCGACCAGCGCCCCGGTGACGATGAGGAGATCGTTCGAGAGCATGAAGCCGGTGGCCGCCGCCGCCCAGCCGGAGTAGCTGTTCAGCATCGAGACCACCACCGGCATGTCGGCACCGCCGATGGCCATGACCATGTGCACGCCGAAGGCGAGCGCAATCACCGTCATGACGATGAGCGGCGTCATGCCCGCGGCAATGTCTCCGGCCTGAAGGAACTCGTACCCGAACCAGATCACGACCAGCAGGCCCGCCAGGTTCAGCCAGTGCCGGCCCGGCAGCAGCACGGGTTTGCCGTCGATCTTGGCAGAGAGCTTGCCGAAGGCGATGACGGAACCGGAGAAGGTCACCGCACCGATGAGGATGCCGATGTAGATCTCCACCTCGTGGATGGCCTTCTCGGCGCCGGTGAACTCGATCGAGGTGTCGATGTAGCTCGCGAAGCCGACGAGACAGGCGGCGAAACCCACCAGGCTGTGCATCAGTGCGACGAGCTCCGGCATCTGCGTCATCTGCACCTTGCGCGCCGCGTACAGGCCGATGGTGGCACCGACCGCCATGGCACCGACGATCCAGGGAATGCCGGCCGCAGTGACGCGCGGCCCGAGCACGGTCGCGAGCACCGCGATAGTCATGCCGACCATCCCGTAGAGGTTGCCGCGCCGGGAGGTCTCCGGATGGGAAAGGCCGCCGAGGCTGAGGATGAAGAGGATGGCGGCCCCGAGGTAGGCAATCGCAGCGAGACTGGGTGACATGCGCTTCTACCCCTTACTTGCGGAACATCGCCAGCATGCGGCGCGTGACGGCGAAGCCGCCGAACATGTTGATGGCCGTGAGCGCGAGGGCGAGCACGGCGAGCCCGAGGATCCAGTCCGAGGGGCGGTCCATGGTGCTGCCACCGAGCGGCGGGGCGACCTGGATCAGCGCGCCGACGGCGATGATGCTCGAGATCGCATTGGTCACGCTCATGAGCGGCGTGTGCAGCGACGGCGTCACGTTCCAGACCACCATGTAGCCGATGAAGCAGGCGAGCACGAACACCGTGAAGTGCGCGAGGAACGAGGCCGGCGCGAACGCGCCGATCAGCCAGAACAGCACGGCAGCGGTACCGAACGTCGCGGCGACACCGGCGCCGGAGGCCGGCTCGCCGGCACCGGCACCATGGCCAGATTTCTTCGGCGCCGCGGCCGGCGTGGCCGCCGGCTTCGCCTGCGGCGGGGCAGCCGAGAGCTTCGGCGCCGGCGGTGGCCAGGTGACCGCACCTTCCTTGATGACCGTGGCGCCGCGGATCACCTCGTCGTCGAAGTTGACGTCGATGGTGCCATCCTTCGCCTTGCAGAGTTCCTCGGCCAGGCGCAGCAGGTTGGTCGCGTACAGCGTCGAGGCCTGGCGCGCGAGCCGGCTCGGCAGGTCGGTGTAGCCGATGATCGTCACGCCGTGGCGCACCACGACCTGATCCGGCACGGTGAGCTCGCAGTTGCCGCCCTGCTCGGCGGCAAGGTCGACGATCACGCTGCCGGCACGCATCGACTTCACCATGTCGGCGGTGATCAGCTTCGGCGCGGGCCTGCCGGGGATGAGCGCCGTGGTGATGATGATGTCGACGTCCGCGGCCTGTTTCGCGAAGACCGCGAGCTGCGCCTTCTGGAATCCCTCGCTCATCACCTTGGCGTAGCCGCCCACGCCCGTGCCCTCTTCCTGGTAGTCGACGGGCACGAACTCCGCACCCATCGACTTCACCTGGTCGGCGACCTCCGGGCGGGTGTCGTTGGCCCGCACGATGGCACCGAGGCCGACCGCGGCGCCGAGCGCAGCGAGCCCGGCCACGCCGGCGCCGATGACGAACACCTTCGCGGGCGGCACCTTGCCGGCGGCGGTGATCTGGCCCGTGAAGAAGCGCCCGAAGTGGTGGGCCGCCTCGATGACGGCGCGATAGCCGGCGATGTTGGCCATCGACGACAGCGCGTCCATCTTCTGCGCCCGCGAAATGCGCGGCACGCTGTCCACGGCGAGCACGGTGAGCTTGCGCGCGGCGAGCTGCTGCATCAGCTCGGGGTTCTGCGCCGGCCAGACGAAGCTGATGAGCGCGGTGCCCGGCCGGATGAGGCCGATCTCCTGCGCCGTCGGTGCACGCACCTTGAAGACCAGATCGGCGGCTGACCATAGCGCCGCAGCATCGGCTGCGATGCTGGCACCAGCCTTGCGATAGGCGTCGTCGTCGAAACTCGCCGCGACGCCGGCGCCGGACTCGACGGTGACCGCGAAGCCAAGCTTGATGAGCTTCTCCACCACCTCGGGTACGGTGGCGACCCGCTTTTCACCCGCGAAAACCTCGCGCGGAACTCCAATCGTCAGGGGCATGACAACCTCATCGGCGGCACCCCCGGCGGCGGGGGCGGACAATCATACTCAGGTTCGCGGAATTTGCGAGGCGGGCAGGCAGGGGACGGGGGGGCCGCTGTGGGAGGGGCGCAAGCCCCGACAGTGAAGAGTCGCGGCTGGCGCCGCTCCCACAGATTCAGTCGTGACATCTGGAGCTGTGGGAGGGGCGCAAGCCCCGACCCGCTCCCGCTACCCGGCATCCCCACCCTTGGCCGGCTCGGTCCGACCGTATCCCGACAGCCGGGTGACGAACGTGCCGTTGGCCGGATCGACGCACCAGCCGCGGATGATGCCTTTCTCCTCATCACCGTCGAGGTCCGACCACAGCACCCAGCAGGGACGCGGCTCGGGCAGGGCCTGGTCGCGCTGGTAGCGCAGGCCGAACTGCACCGATTCCCCGGGCTGGAACCCGGCGGCCACGGCCGCCTCGAAGGCTGCCGGGCTGTCGACAAAATCGCGCGGCACCGGCTTCATCAGCACGCACGAGTCGCCGGTGCCGACATTGGCCACCTGCCCGTTGGCCAGCGCCCGGATGCGGGTGCAGGTCTCCTTCGATGGGGACTGCACGTCGTAGAACCAGAAGCCGTGCACCGGTCCTTCCGCCATGCTGGTCGTGACCCCGGCGAGTTCAGCGTCGGCCTGCCACTTCACGGCCTCCACCATGGCCTGATCGAGCATCGCGCGGGCCGTGATGCCGTCCGCCGGCGGTTCGGGTTCGGTGGCCGGCGCTGCAGCGGCTGGCACCGCATCACCTGCCGCGCTGGCCGGAGGTGGCGGAGTCTCGCTGCCACCGCAGCCGGCAAGCAGGCCGCCAGCGGCGAGGAGGATCAGGAGGACTTTCTCGCGTGACATGGCATATCTCCCGGTCTTTCTTCCCCGGCGCAGACTATACGCCGCTTCGCGTGGCCACGGCCGACCGCGCCCCGCTCACCGGTACGGCCACGGATTGCCGAAAATTCCGGCAAAGCCCTCGCGGAATGCCTCCGGATGCAGCCACTCCACGATGCCGGCGAACAGTGCGCCCCCGCCAAGCGCGAAGAGCATGGCACCACCGAGGCGGGCCGGCAGGTGCAGCAGCGCCACGCCGAGGCGCTCCCGCCAGGAAATGCCGGCACGGCTGAAGCCGATCAGGAAGCCGAGCCCCTGGCAGGCCAAGGCCGCACCGAGCGGGAGCAGCAAGCGATGCGGGCGGGCCAGTACCGCGTCGCGCATCGCCGCGGTACTCCTGCCGTCGAGATAGAGCAGCCCCGCGGCGAGTGCGGCAAGGCCTGCCAGGGCGAACACCAGTCCGAAAGGAATCGCCGCGACGCCCTCGTAGATGAAGTAACGGTAGGCACGCGGTGTCATCGTGCCCCCACGGATGAACATGAGCCGACGCTCCGTGACCGCAAACCAGGCGACGAGCAGGCCGCTCAGCCCGAGCCCGACCAGGCCGGCAGCAGCGAGACGCGGCCAGCCAAGGCTGAAACCACCGCCGAGCGCGGCCAGCGAGAGCGCTGGCGCGACGAAGAACTGCAGCATCACGCGCCGCTCGACGAAGCGCCACTCGGCCTCGTCGGCCGGGATGCGGCCACCCGTGAACGGCAGCGGCGGGTCGGGGATGCCCGGGGTCGTCGTGGGGCTGCGGTCGCCGGCATTCACCGCGTGCGCCCGTTGCCGCTCAGTCCATCGGGCCGGCCGGATACAGGCGCAGCTTGTCGATGCCGACGTAGAAATTGGTCGCCTGCGGATACTTGCCGACGATCATCAGGCTCACGCGGCGTATGCCCGGCTGCAGCGCAAAGGTACCGAGCTGCTGCGGCCCGCTCGCCAGGACCTGCGGCGCCATGCCGTCGAAGGTCATCTCGCTCGCCTTGCCGTCGATCTCGAACCTGACCTTGCCGTAGTCAGGGGCGCGGGTCATGTAGATCTCGACGGCGTACTTCGACGCTGCCGGCACCTCGATCAGCAGGTCGAGCACCGCGCCGACGGCGCCGCCACTCCAGAACAACTGCTCGCCGCCGCTCCAGCCACCACCGAAGCTCGCCATCGGCTG
>CAUJIY010000005.1 GCA_963205295.1 Pseudomonadota bacterium | reverse complement strand
CCGGCCGCGGCCCCCCCACCCACACACCTCACCTCGTCTTGGGGGCGCTGGCGCCCCCCCCCCCCCCCCCCGACTCTCCAGACGGTGGCCGCGACGCCGCCCGCGACCGTCCCGTCACAATCCCGACAGATCGATCTCGTGCAGGCCGCACTCGCGCGTCAGCCCGCCGAAGCGCGTCTCGTCGACGTGGCCGACCTCGTGCAGTGGCCGTGTGCTGTGGACATCGCCGATGGACACATACCCCTGGGCGCGCAGTGGGTGGTAGGGCAGGTCGTGGGCCTCGAGATAGCGGTGCACATCGCGGTCGGTCCAGTCGGCGATCGGGTGCACCTTGCAGCGCTCGCCGCCCGACCAGCTGATGAACTCCACGCCGGCGCGGGTGGTGGCCTGCGAGCGACGCAACCCGGCGAACCAGGTGCCGACGCCGAGCTCGCGCAGGGCGCGCTCCATCGGCTCGACCTTGTTTTCCCGGTTGTAGGCGTTCAGCCCCTCCAGGCCCGCTTCCCAGCGGCGGCCATGGCGCGCCTCCTGCCAGGCGGGGCTGATCGGGCTGCGGTAGACCCTGATATTCAGGTCGAGCCGCGCGGTGAGTTCGTCGACGAAGCGATAGGTCTCCGGGAACAGGTAGCCGGTGTCGATGAAGATGACCGGCAGGCCCGGCCGGATCCGGTTCACCAGGTGCAGCGATACCGCGGCCTGCACCCCGAAACTCGACGTCATGACATGCCCGCCCGGCAGGTTGTCGAGGGCCCAGGCGACGCGTTCCTCGGCGCTGCGACCGGCCAGCAGCCGGTTGCAGTGGGCAACCGCCAGGCGCCGCGATTCGCTGTCGTTCAGCGGAAACTGTGCCACGGCCTCGGCGAGGCTCGGCAGGGTGTCGGTCGGGACAGGCTTCAGGCGGGCGCTCGACGCGGGCATGGGGCGGGTCGACTCCGGCAGCGGTCGTTGGGCAGGTCGTGGCACCCAAGGTACAAAGAAGTCCCGGGCGACGGAACGTCGTTGTTGTTATCCCGGTATAACGCTCCCGCATAATTGCCCGGGTACCGTTACTCCTGCCGTCGAAGAGCGCGAGGTCGCATCCATGACTGCATTCCTGTCCCGTCGCCGCCTGCTCGGCATGCCGCCCCTGCTGTTCGCTGCCGGCGCTGTCGCGCCGCTGTCGCTGACCGCGCAACCGGCGCCACCGGCAGCCCGGACCGACGCGCCGGGCCTGATCCGGCTGGCGGCGAACGAGAACCCCGCCGGTCCGGGCCCGGCCGCCCGTGCGGCGCTCGCGGCTGCCACCGGCGATGCCTGGAAATACCCGATGGGCGAGGCGATGGCGCTGCGTGCGATGATCGCTGAACGCGAAGGACTGACCCCGGGGCATGTGCTGATCACCGACGGCTCGACGGAGGTGCTGCACATCGCCGCGCTTCTCGCCGGCGCCGGTGGCGGGGAACTCCTCACCTGTGCGCCGACCTTCGACTACGCCGCCAGCCAGGTGCGCGCCATCGGCGGTACCGTGCGCGAGCTGCCGCTCGACGCGGCTATGCGCTTCGACCTCGCCGCGTTGCGCGCCGCCGTCGCACCGGCCACGCGTCTGGTGTATCTCTGCAACCCGAACAATCCGACCGGCACCTGGCTGCCCGGCAGCGAGCTGCGCGCCTTCATCGCCGCCATGCCCGCGGCAGTGACGGTGCTGGTCGACGAGGCCTACCTCGAACTCGCCACCGACATGGCCACGCATTCCATGGTCGATCGCGTGCGGGCCGGCGACAGCCTGGTCGTGGCGCGGACCTTTTCCAAGCTGCACGGGCTGGCCGGGCTGCGCATCGGCTATGCGCTGGCCCGCCCGGATCTCATCGAGCGCATGGGACGGTTGAAGCTCGTCGTGCCCTCCGGGCCGGGCCTGGCCGCGGCCACGGCGAGCTACCAGGACTTCGAGTTCCAGGCGGCGAGCCGCCGGGAGATCGCCGAGGGCGTGGCCATCACCACCGCGGCGCTGGCGGCACTCGGCCGGCCCCAGGCAGAGACCCGGGCGAACTTCGTGTTTTTCGACACAGGCGGACCGGCCCCGGCGTTCATGGCTGCGATGCGCCAGCGCGGATTCAGCCTCGGCCGCCCCTATGCCAGCCATCCGACCTGGTGCCGCGTGAGCATGGGCACCGTCGCACAGATGCGACAGTTTGCCGGCGCGTTGCAGGCGCACTATGGCTGAGGCGCCGGCCTGTCAAAGCCGAGGGTCCTCCGGTAACATACCGCCGCATTTCGAGGCCCCGGGCACAGGACCTGCGGGCTCAGACAATCAGTACCGGAGCCACGTCCCGGGCAAATCCGGCCACGGTGACGGCCAGACGGCATCCGGCAGCAGCGGCGGAAGGGCATGACCGAAACCATCAGGCTCGTTTACCAGGCAGCGAAGGTCCGGCTCGGATTCCTCATCGCGGCCTGCGCCGTGGCCGGCGTCGCCGTGAGCCCGGAGAACACGTTGACGCCGCTGCAGCTGCTGGTCCTCGGGCTCGCGGTGCTCGGTGCTTCGGCGGCGGCCGGTGCCTTCAACCAGTACTACGAGCGTGAGATCGACGGCGTCATGGTGCGCACCCAGAAGCGGCCATTCGCCAGCGGCCGCTTCCAGGCCAGTCCGCTGTGGATCGTCGGTATCCTGCTCACCGTGCTGGTGTCGCTGGTGGCCACGGCCTGGGCCACCAATTTCGCTGCGACGATGTACGTCTTCCTCGGCGCCTTCACCTACGGCGTGATCTACACCGTGTGGCTGAAGCGGCGCACCTGGTGGAACATCGTCATCGGCGGTCTGTCGGGCAGCTTCGCCGTGATGGCGGGTTCGGCGGCCGTGGGCGCGACGTTCGAGCCGGCGCCGCTGCTGCTCGCCATTGTGCTGTTCCTCTGGACGCCGCCCCACTTCTGGGCCATGGCTTTCGCCTGCAAGCGCGATTACCAGCGCGCCGGCGTGCCGATGCTGCCCAACGTAGTGAGCGATCCGGTCTCCACCGTCACCATTTTCGTCCACGCCCTGGCGCTGGTGCTGCTGTCGCTCGTGCCGGTCTTCTACGGCATGGGCTGGATCTATTTCATCGGCGCTGCCTCGGGCGGGGCCTGGTTCGTCTACACGAGCTGGCAGCTCATGAAGAAGCCGACGGTGCCGCAGGGCTGGCGCGTCTTCGCCGCCTCCATCGTCCAGCTCGGCGTGCTGCTCACCGCGGCCATCCTCGACAACCTGCTGCTGCGCTGACCCGGCGGCCCTGCCGCCGTGGGGTGCGAGCCCCGACAGCCATGCATTTCTGGGAGGGGCGCAAGCCCGGACAGTCGTCGCGACTGGCGTCGCTCCCACAGCTCCGGTGTGGGAGGGGGTCGCGACTGGCGTCGCTCCCACAACAGCCCCTGTGGGAGGGGCGCAAGCCCCGACAACCACCCGACCGCGCCGCGGTCACGATGATGCCGTCCCGCGGTTGATCGTCGTCGCGCGCCTCGCCATCATTCCGGGAGCCTTAAACCACCCGCAAGGATCCTCGCATGGAAACTACGCGTCGCGATCTCCTGTCCTTCGCTTCCGTCGGTGCACTCGGTGCAGCGACACTGGCGCTCGGTGCCGGTGCGCGTGCGGCAGCCGCCGAGGGCGGGGGCAGCATCGGTGGCAAAGGGCCCGCGATCGAGGGGCCGTTCCTCGACCTGCGCACCGGCAAGGGCAACCAGATGGCCTATGCCCGCATTCAGGGCGACACCGACTGGGGCCAGCAGAAGTACTTCTGGTTCAAGGGCTACGTGAACGCGGTACAGCCCGGCAAGCGCATCGTCGATCTCTGCGGTGCGCAGGGCTTCGGTGCGATCCGTCTGGTGCAGCGTCCCGATGGGGCCATCGAACGGCTGTGCCGCGAGATCATCCTCTACACCGATCTGCGCAGCGGCGAGGTCCTCGGCGAGTGGAAGAACAAGCTCACCGGCGAACTTGTCAGGCCGGTGCACGTCGACAACGATCCGTTCAATTTCCTGATCGAAGAATTCATTCCGCTGCCGCCGTCGTTCGGCGGCCTGAACAAGGAGGGCCCGCCGCCGAAGCGCCCGCCGTTCATCCTGCCCTGGTACCAGCACGGCGACTGGCTCGACATGGAGATCCACATCCATCTCGCCTACCCGAGTGCACTGCAGCCCGACCAGTGGCCGCGCGAGTCGGCCGGGCCGGTGGCACAGGTGTCCGAGTACTTCGCCCACCACGTGCGCGCCGGGGACATGCAGAACCCGAAGCTGACCACGGTCGACTACAAGGGCACCTGGAACCGTGTCACGCCGTGGCTGCCGTGGATGCTGATGGCTCAGGTTCCCGGCCACTGCCTGTACAACTGCTTCATGGGCACGACGCGCAACCTCGACCAGATCTTCGGTCGTCCGCTGCTCGACTACGCCGAGAAGCACTACGCGAAATACTTCACGGCGCCCGAGAAGTGGAGCGGCGAGCCGAGCCTGTCGAGCCTCGAGCATTACGCGCGCACGCAGAAGCCGGCACCGCCGCAGGCGGCGCCGGCACCGGCACCCTGACGCCGGGACTCGTCCGGTCGGGGCTTGCGCCCCTCCCACAGGAACTATTGTGGGAGCGACGCCAGTCGCGACCGACTCTCCCACAGGAGCTGTTGTGAGAGGGGCGCCAGTCGCGACCCCCTGCCACAGGAGCTGTGGGAGCGGCGTCAGCCACGACATTCCCCGGTGAGGCATTTCGCCGCGGGTACTGGATCGGACTCACCGCGTGTGCGAAGGTCACGCCCGCCGCGCGCCACGGCGGACCGCCCGGCCACACGCACCACGGCGCCGTCCACGTGTCCACCCCGGGCGGTACGGTTCGGCCGGAAAAGGGTTCTCCCCGCATGAATTCTCCCGACGCCGCGACTGCCGGTCGCAGGTTCTGGTTCATCTGGCTCGCCCCCGGGGTGAGCCTCGGCAACATGTGGGCCTATGTCGCGGCCGCATATTCCACGATCGGGCTGCTCACCTTCGTCGCCATCAGCACGCCCTACGTGCTGCACGCCAATCTCGGCATCGTCGCTGCGCGCCAGGGCCAGGTGACCGGCGACCTGCAGTTGCTCAACGAGATCATCATGCTGCTGGCGTTCGCGCCGGCCGGTGTACTGGCGGACCGGTTCGGGCGGCGCGGGGTTTACGGGTTCGGCCTGCTGGCGATGGGCGTGGCCTACTTCCTCTTTCCGCTCGCGACCTCGGTCGGTGAGCTGGCTGGATTTCGCGTCATCTTCGCCTTTGGCGTCGCCGCGGCGACCGGCATGCTCGCCACCGTCGTTGCCGATTACCCGCAGGACCGCTCGCGTGGTGCGCTGATCGCCTTCGGTGGGGTACTGAACGGGCTCGGCGTGGTGGTGGTGACGCTCGGGCTCGGGCGCATGCCGCACTGGCTGGTCGAGCGCGGCTACGACGAGGTCACTGCGGGGCGCCTGACGCACTGGGTATTCGCCGCGCTATGTACGACGTTCGCCCTCATCGTGTATGTCGGGCTGCAGAAGGGCACGCCCGTGCACCGCGGCGAGCGGCTGCCGGTGCGCGAGCTCGCCCGCAGCGGCCTGCGCGCGGCACGCCGGCCGCGGATCATGCTCGCCTATCTCTCGGCATTCATCGCACGCAGCGACCAGGTGATCCTCGCCACGTTCACCGTGCTGTGGGGACAGACGGCGGGCATCGCCGCCGGCCTCGCACCGGCGCAGGCCTCGGGCATCGGCGCGCGCATCTTCGGGACGGCCGCGCTGTCATCGCTCCTGTGGTTGCCGGTGATCGCCGCGATCACCCGGCGCCTGAACCGCGTCTCGGCGGTGGCGCTCTGCATGGGGATCGCCACGGCGGGTTACCTGTCCATGCTGCTCGTCGAGCATCCGCTCGAGCCGGCCGCACTCGGCTGGTTCGCATTCCTCGGCGTCGGCCAGATCAGCGCCTTCTTCGGGGCCATGATGCTGATCAGCCACGAGGCGCCGGTGGCCTCCCGCGGTGCGGTGATCGGGGTGTTCAACGTCTGCGGCGCGGTGGGCATCCTGTTGTCGGCGAGCATCGGCGGGCGGCTGTTCGACGCTGTCGGCCCGGCGGCGCCATTCGCCATGATCGGCGTGGCGGCGGGCGTGGTCACGCTGTTCGCGGTGTACGTGCGCTGGCACGACCCGGGCGACGGGCGGACCGGCACCGACCTGCTCTCCATGTCCCACTGAGCGGTCCCGATCTGCGGGAGCGACGCCAGTCGCGACAGGTGTCGGGGCTTGCGCCCCCCCTACAGCGGGACAACCACTCCTGTGGGAGCGACGCCAGTCGCGACTCTGCGACGGTCGGGGCTTGCGCCCCTCCTACAGGGGAAGAGCGACTCGGCGACGGTCGGGGCTGGCGCCCCTCCTACAGGACGGGGAGTGGGAGTGCGGTCAGGCGGCGACTTTGAAGCCGGCGTCGACGATGGCTTTCTCGAGGGCGGTACGCGCGATGAGCGCGGGGTCGAACTCGACCGAGACGATGCCGGCGTTGCGGTCGGCCTTGGCCGCGGCGACGCCCTTGTGGCTGGTGAGCGCGTTCTGCACGCTGCGCTCGCAGCCGCCGCAGGTCATGCCCGATACCTTGATCTGCACCTTTTCCATGC
>CAUJIY010000004.1 GCA_963205295.1 Pseudomonadota bacterium | reverse complement strand
AATTCGCGCATCATGTCCGTGGCGGCGCGGCCCTGGCTGAAGCGGGTACCGTGGTACCCGCACCGGAGCCGGCGCGACGGGACTGTCCCTCGACGGCATCATGAGCAACCACGACGCCACGCTCGACGACAGCGACGACCGGCACGCAGGTTGCGCGCCGGCCGGAGCCGTCACGCGGGCCCTTCGGACGCGGGTCCTCGCGCAGCTGCGCCGCCTGCGCCATGGGCGTCTCGTCGTGTGCGATCCGCTCGGCGAAGTCGTACTCGGCAGCGACACCGGCCCCGAGGCACGGGTGCACGTGCGCGATCCGTTCGCCTGGGTCCAGATCGCCACCGGCGGCACCCTGGGTGCAGCCGAGGCCTACATGGACGGACGCTGGACCACGCCGGACCTCACCGCGCTGGTGCGCCTGTTCGTCGCCAACCGCGCCATGATGGAGGACGTCGACGGTGGCCTGGCCAGGCTCGCCGCCCCGCTGCTGCGCCTGGCGCACTGGTGGCGGCGCAACACGCCGGCGCAGGCGCGGCGCAACATCAGTGCCCACTACGACCTCGGCAACGACTTCTACCGCCTGTTCCTCGACCCGACCATGAGCTACTCGGCCGCCATCTACCCGGCCGCCGACAGCACGCTCGAGCAGGCTGCCGTGCACAAGCTCGACGTCGTCTGCCGCAAACTCGCACTCGCCCCCGGCGAGCACCTGCTCGAGATTGGCACCGGCTGGGGCGGCCTGGCTCTGCACGCCGCGCGCCACTACGGCTGCCGCGTGACCACGACGACGATCTCGCCGCACCAGCGCGACTACGCGCGTGCGCGCGTGGCCGATGCCGGGCTTGCCGACCGCATCACCGTGCTCGACCGCGACTACCGCGAGCTCGACGGCCAGTACGACAAGCTGGTCTCCGTCGAGATGATCGAGGCCGTGGGGCTGCGCTACCTCGACGGTTATTTCCGCAGCTGCACCGCGCTGCTGGCCCCGCACGGGCGCATGCTGCTGCAGGGAATCGTCATCGCCGACCGGCTCTACGAGCAGGCGCGCCGCTCGGTCGACTTCATCCAGCGCTACGTCTTTCCCGGCGGTGCCCTGCCCTCGCTCGCCGCCATGCAGGACTCGCTCGCACGGGTCACCGACCTGCAGCTCGTGCACCTGCAGGATATCGGCCTCGACTACGCGCGCACGCTGCGCGACTGGCGCGCGCGTTTCCGTGCCCAGCTCGGCGCCGTGCGTGCGCTCGGCTATCCCGAGACCTTCCTGCGCCGCTGGGATTACTACCTCGCCTACTGCGAGGGTGGCTTCCTCGAACGCGCCATCGGCGACGTGCAGCTCGTGCTCGACAAGCCCGGCTGCCGGCTGCCGGTACCGGAGACCACATGAACGACAAGCGACGCCAGCTCCTTGCCCTCGGCACGATGTTCGCCGCCCTCGCCGCGGGTGCGGCGGAGGCGCCGGATCCGGCGCTGCAGATCCGCAACCATTCGCTCGAGATCCAGTGGGCCGAGCAGGGCGTGCTGCCGCAGCCCTTCGACAAGGTGATGCTCGCGCCGATCGAGCTCGCGTTCCGCGAGGTGAAGCCGCTCGCCGGGCCGCCCGGCTACACGGGTGGCCGCACGGAGTTCCCGGTCGAGGAAGGCGAACAGGCGCGGCTCGCCGAAACGTTCGACCGCATCCTGCGCGAGGAACTCGGCAAGAGCCAGCGCGTCACGCTGGTCGAGGCACCGGGCCCGGGTGTCCTGGTCGTGAAGCCCGCGCTGCGCGACATCGTCTCGCGGGTTCCGCCCGAGGAGCCCGCCGGACGCACGTACACGTACCTCGACTCGGTCGGCGAGGCCACGATCGTGCTCGAGTTCGTCGATGCAACGACCGGGCGGACGCTCGGGACGGCGATCGACCGGCGCGAGGCCGACCCCATCGGCGCCGCCGGCGGCTTCGGTGCCGTGCGCTCGACCGATGTCGGCGTGAACCAGGAGGTGCGCCGCCTCGCACGCCGCTGGGGCACGAGCCTCAGGAAGCGCGTCGAGCAGATCTACTTCGCGGTCAAGCCGAAATAGCCACCACCGTTTCTGTGGGAGCAACTTCTTCTTGTGGGAGCGACGCAAGTCGCGACTCTTCGGTGTCGGGGCTTGCGCCCCTCCCACAGCAACACTCCACAACCTGCAGGAGCGGCACCAGCCCGCAATCCTTCTTCTGTGGGAGCGACTTCTTCTGTGGGAGCGACGCAAGTCGCGACGCTCCACCGTCGGGGCTTGCGCCCCTCCCACAGCACTCCCCGTCGGGGCTTGCGCCCCTCCTGCAGCGCCACACCACGCCCCTCCCCACCGGAGGACAGCTAGGTTCCGGCGCGCAGCGCCTCGCGGGCGGCCTTGCTGAATTCCTCGCGCGTGAGCTTGCCCTGGATGCGCCGCAGGACGCGGCCGTCGCGCCCGATCAGGTAGGTGGTCGGCACGATTTCGTTCCAGGCGGTATCGACGACGCTCACCAACGCGTCGGATGCACTTTCGTCCCTCTGCAGGGTGCGGAATGCCGGGAAGTAACGCTGCCGGAAGCTCACCACCTGCGCCGCATCGGCGGCATCGTCGACGGCGAGCCCGAGCAGGACCAGGCCGTCGGCACGCAGCTCGGCCTCGACGGCGAGCAGGTCGGGAACTTCCTTGAGGCACGGCCCACACCAGGTCGCCCAGACGTTGAGCATCACGACCTTGCCGCGCAACCCGGCGAGCGTCGCGGAGAATTCCGCAGGCGAGACGCGCTGGACCTCGGGTACCTGCGCGCCCACACCGGGTGCGAGCAGCAGGGCCGCCACCACCAGCGCGGCCCGCGCCGTGGCGATCACCCGGCTCATGGCGTGCGCGTGACCGGCGCGCCGAACAGCAGGTCGTCGAGGGCGAGGAAGCGCGTGACGATGGTATCGCCCTGCTGCCAGGCCAGCTGCACACCACCGTTGCGCGCCGCCAGCACCGGGTAGATGCCGCTGCCGGAAGCTGCGGGCACCTGCGCCGGCGCCGAGAACGTCTGGCCGCGATCACGCGAGACGCTGACGAAGACATGCCGCTCCGCGCCGTCGGTCTTGGCGTGCCAGGCGGCGACGAGCGTGCCGCCGACCACCGCCAGCACTGGTGCGTCGGAAACCGGGGCCGCCGCATGCAGCGGCTGCGCCGGCTCGAAGGTACGTCCGCCGTCGAGCGAACGCGACAGCCATGCCCCCGGCGGCGTCGCCCCACCGTTGAAGGACGCCGCGTAGAGGAGGTCACCATCGACCACCAGTGCGGTGGCCTTCAGCGGGCAGGCGTCGATCTTCCAGCGCGCCCCGCCCCAGCGTGTGCGCGGCGCGAAGCTGCGGCCGCGGTCGGTGGACACGGCCACGGTGCTGTCGCGCTCACCGTCCGGGCTCACCTGGCGCGAGCCGAGGTAGATCCGCCCGGCCTGGGTCGTCGCCGTCAGCTGGCAGCAGGGGCAGGTGTCGGCCGGCAGCACCTCGACGTCGCGGCCGAAGGTCGCGCCGTCGTCGTAGGACACCGCCGAGAAGACCTTGCCGTTCGGCTGCTCCTTCGACATGTCGCGGGTGTCGATCCAGTAGGTGTAGACGCCGCCGCGCTCGTCGAGCGTCATGGTGCCGAAGCACTCGGCGTTGGCCAGTCCGGTGACGAGATGGCTGTGGTCGGAGTCGGGCACCGCGCCGAGCACCCGCGCCGCCTCGAAGCTGCGCCCGCCGTCGCGCGAGCGCGTGATCATCGGCAGCACGATCGGCTTGCCGCTGCGCGGTTCGGTGGCGTTGCCGGGATGGAAGATGTGGACCACGCCGGCCGGCGAGACCGCGATGCGCGGCTTGCTGATCGGGAAGCCCCACACCTCGCCGCTCTGGGTATTGACCCGCAGCGGGGCACTGAAAGTCGAGCCGCCGTCGGTGGACCGCACCAGCCAGATGTCCGCCTCGGCATGGTGGGTGTGACCCTCCTTGCTGGCAGCGCCCTGCGCTGCGATCGCCTCGCCCTCCGGCGTGCGCTCCAGCCAGATGACGTAGATCGTGCCGTCGGGCGCGACCGCCATCTCGGGCGACATCGCCTTGCGGCCCGCCGGACTGATGCTGACAGGTTCAGCCGCCTGGAGGGCGGTTGCCACCGTCATCAGGAGCGCCATTGCAAACGCTGCCAGTCTGTTCATTCGCCGTCCTCCCCCGGACCGGTTGGTGCGGCGTCATTCTGCCAGAACACGCCGAAACGGGACCACGATTGTCGGACCGCCCCTGCTGACACTACAGTGCAGCATCGCCCGGGCCGGAGTACGCGGCATGCTCGATCGCAGGACTTTCCTCGGCGCCGGCATCGGTGCCATGGCGCTGCTGGCGGGCGGCGTCTCCCGGGCAGCTGCGGAGGATCCCGCCGACCTCGGCCTCGCGGACGCGCTACTCGCGCTGCGAGAGCGGCGCATCTCACCCGTCGATCTGACCCGCGCCTGCCTCGCGCGCATCGAGCGCCTCGACCCGCTGCTCAACAGCTTCATCACGGTCACGGCCGATGCGGCGCTCGAGCGGGCGCACGAACTCGAGGCCGAACAGCGTCGCGGACGGATGCGCGGGGCGCTGCACGGCATCCCGGTGGCACTCAAGGACAACATCGATACGGCCGGCGTGCGCACCACCGCAGCGGCCGCGGCCTTCGCCACGCGCGTGCCGACGACCGACGCCGAGGTCACGCGCCGCCTGCTCGCCGCCGGCGCGATCATCCTCGGCAAGCTCAACATGGACGAGTGCGCCTACGGCGTCACCTCCACCACCGGGCACTTCGGCGCGGTGCGCAACCCCCGGGCCACGGACTTCGTCGCCGGCGGTTCCTCCGGCGGACCCGCCGCCGCCGTCGCCGCCGGCCTGTGCTTTGGCGCGATCGGCACCGACACCGGCGGCTCCATCCGCCAGCCCGCCGCCTTCTGCGGCGTGACCGGCCTGAAGCCGAGCTACGGCCTGGTGAGTGCGCGCGGGGTCATGCCCCTGTCCTGGTCGCTCGACCACGTCGGCCCCCTGTGTCGCAGTGCTGCCGACGCAGCGCTGCTGCTGCAGGCGATCGCCGGCTACGACGCCGCCGATCCCGCCAGCGTCGCGGTCGAGTTGCCGGACTACGCCGCGGCGAGCCGGGGCGACACGCGCGCGCTGCGCCTCGGCCTGCCGCGGCGTCCGTTCTTCGATGATCTCGACGGTGAAATCGCCGCAGCCATCGAGGCCGCGCTGCGGGCCCTCGCCGGCATCACGGCCGGCAGCCGCGACGTGGACCTGCCTGCCGTACCGCCGCTCGCCGTCATGTTCGTCGAAGCGCACGCGTATTTCGCGCCGCTCGTCGCGGCGTCTGCGCAGCAGTTCTCGCCTGCCCTGCGCGCACTGGTCGCCGCCGGTGGCCGCGTCGATGCGGCGACCTACGCGCAAGCGCTGCGCCAGCTCGCCCTCGTCCGGCACCAGGCCGCTGCCGTGTTTCGCGACATCGACCTGCTGGTCACGCCCACCACCCCGGTGCTGCCCGAACGCATCGAGGCGGTGCGCACCGCTGCGCCGTCGCGGGGGCCGCCGCTGTCGGCGCGCAACACCGTGCCATTCAACGTCTACGGCCTGCCGACGATCTCCGTCCCCTGCGGCGTCAGCGCCGGCGGCCTGCCGATCGGCGTGCAGATCACCGGTCCACCGTTCGGCGAAGCCCGCGTGCTCGCCCTCGCGCGGGCGTTCCAGCGACACACGGGCTAGCGACAGCGGCCACCGACACGCGCGATCGTTGCGAGGCCCTGGATGACCTCATGGCCGTGGTGGAGGCCCGTGCCCGGAAGCTTCGACCAGGCACCCATCACTGCCGGCGCAGTTCCGGGCAGCCGGCGCAGGATGAGGCCCTGTCGCAGCGCTCGCGCCAGCAACTGATCGGCGCTTCGCGGTCGAGCAGCAACCGCATCAGGTGATCGGCGTTGTGCGACGCCTTGAGCAGCACGAGATCGCCGGCGCGCAGCGCCGTGCGCAGCCAGATGGCCGCCGCCGCTGCGGTCGGGAAGGCCTGGATGCTGTCGTCGTCGGTCGAAGTCCGGGCACGCAGCGCCCGATGGGCGTTCGGTCCCACGAACACGGCGAGATCGGCGGCACCGCGCGCGATGCGACCGAAATTCCGGTAGTTGCGACCGCTGTCGCCATGGGTATCCGAGACCGTGCCGACGATCGCCACCTTGCGGGAAGCGCTGGCATCGCGCAGG
>CAUJIY010000003.1 GCA_963205295.1 Pseudomonadota bacterium | reverse complement strand
GACCTGCAGCAGCACACCGGCGGCCTCACCGAGTTCGTGCCGCTGCCGTTCGTGCACATGGAAGCGCCGCTCTACCGCCGCGGGCGCGCCCGTCCCGGCCCGACCTGGCGCGAAGTACGGCTGATGCACGCAGTGGCGCGTCTCGCGCTGCATCCGCTGATTCCGCACATCCAGACCTCGTGGCCGAAGCTTGGCGCGAGCGGCGCCCTGGCAGCACTCGCCTCCGGCGCCGACGATCTCGGCGGCACGCTCATGAACGAATCGATCTCGCGCGCCGCCGGCGCCGGCCACGGCCAGGAGTTGCCGCCAGAACGGATGGACGCGTTGATCACCGCCGCCGGGCGCATCGCACGCCAGCGCACCACGCTCTATCGCGAGCCCGCACCCGGGCGCGTCGAACGCTCCTACGGCGCGCCAGCGCTCGCCGACATGCAGTTCCGCCCGGCGCGCGACTTCCAGGCAGCATCGTGACGTCACGTACAGTCCACAACCGGTGAACCCCGCCATGCCCCAGCGCCAGCGCATCCAGCCCGAACCTCACGTCCATGGCCCGGACTGCCAGCACGACGACGATCACGGGCACGCGCACCACCATGCTCCGGCCGAGCCCTACCGGCGCGAGGCGCCGAAGCTCGGCCGCAACGATCCCTGTTTCTGCGGCAGCGGGCGCAAGTACAAGAAGTGCCACGGCACCGCGGGTTGAAGTCGCGCTGCGACGCCCGCCGGCCATGCTGCGTGTTTCCACGACCCTCGCGATCCCGGCGGCCGAAATCGAACTGACGGCGGTCCGCGCCCAGGGCGCCGGCGGGCAGAACGTCAACAAGGTCGCCACGGCGGTGCACCTGCGCTTCGACGTCACCGCCTCCTCGCTCCCCGCCGAAGTGCGTGAGCGCCTGCTCGCGCTGCGCGACCGGCGCATCACCGCCGACGGCATCATCGTCATCAAGGCCCAGCGTCATCGCACCCAGGAAGGCAACCGCGCCGAAGCGCTGACCCGGCTTCAGGAACTGGTGCGCAGTGCACTGGTGCAGCGCAAGCCGCGGCGGGCCACGCGCCCCACGCGCGCCGCACGCGAGCGGCGCCTGGCATCGAAGCAGAAGGCAGCGGCGAACAAACGGCTGCGCCGGGCAGTGCCGGCGGACGAGTGATCGCCAGACAGCGGGTGTCGCGGCTGGCGCCGCTCCCACAGAATGGGAAAAGCGGATTGCGGTGGGAGGGACGCAAGCCCCGACGGCTGAGGTGGTTCTTCTGTGGGAGGGGCGCAAGCCCCGACAGCTGGAAGTCGCGACTCGCGTCGCTCCCACAGGGGTCAGGGCGGTCCAGCTGTGGGAGCGGCGCAAGCCGCGACGGGCGCCCTACAGCATCTCCTCCGCCAGCAGCCGCAGCGCTTCCACGGTGGCGCCGCCGGCGAGCATCGAGCCGACGTGGCCGCGGCGGCCTGCTTCGCGCCAGGCGCCGAGGCGTTCGCGGATGCGTGCGGCCGGCCCGACCAGCGCGACGTCGTCGATCAGCTGGTTCGGCACCTCGGCCGCGGCGGCATCGCGCTTGCCGGCGAGGTAGAGGTCCTGGATGCGCTGGGCGGCGTCCGCATAGCCCAGGCGGCCGGCATAGTCGTGGTAGAAGTTGCGACCGCGCGGCCCCATGCCGCCGATGTACAGCGCCATGTGGGCGCGCACCGGTGCGCGGGCACGTTCCAGGTCATCGTCGAGCGAAATGGGCACGGCCGGTGCGACATCGAACGCCGCACGCGAGCGCCCGCCGCCGCGGGCGAGGCCGGCGGCGACATGTGGTTCGATGAGCTCGGGACGCTCCGGATTCAGCCAGATCGGGAACACGCCGTCGGCGATCTCCGCGGCGCACTCGATGCCCTTCGGCGTGACGGCGGCGGTGTAGATCTTCAGGTGCTCATCGGCATGCAGGATGCTCTTCATCGGCGCGCCGAGGCCGCTCGCGCCGGGGCCATCCCAGGGAATGCGGTAGATCTCGCCCTGATGCACCAGCGGGGCGCGGCGTGCCGCGATCTGGCGGATGACATCGATGTATTCGCGGGTGCGGGTCAGCGGCTTGCCATAGGGCACGCCGTACCAGCCTTCCACCACGCGCGGCCCGGAGGGGCCGATGCCGAGCAGGAAGCGCCCGCCCGACAGCGCGTCGAGCGTCATCGCCGTCATCGCCGCACAGGTCGGGGTGCGCGCAGGCATCTGCATGATGGCGGTGCCGACGCGGATGCGGGTGGTGCGCGCGAGGAGCCACGCGGCGGTGGATACCGCATCCGTGCCGTAGGCCTCGGAGGTCCACACCGAATCGAAGCCGAGGCGCTCGGCCTCGAGCACCTGCTCCATGGGAAGGGTGAACTGTGCCGTGCCGTAGCCGGCGACAAATCCGAGCTTCATGCGGTTTCCTGCTCCTGCGCCAACGGCGGGCAGGTAGTGTACCGCGGAGCGGCTGGTCGTCTCAGCGATCCCTGGGGTCGCGCACGGGCAGGCGGGTCACTTTCGCCGGTCCGGTGCCGCCTGCCACCTCGGCCTGCAGGGCGCGCAGGCGGCCGGTGAGTTCCTCGCGCTCGGCGGCGAGGCGCTGGATCTGCTCGAGCACCGCGTCGGAGCCGGCGCGGGCGACGCTGAGTTCGGTCTCGGCGTCCTTGACGCGCACGCTGGCGCGGATGGTTTCCTCGGCGCGGTTGGTCAGCTCCAGGCGCAGGTTGGCCGTCTTGGTGCACTCATCGCTCAGGTTCTGCCGCAGTTGCTCCAGTTCGGCACTGTGTGCGGTCAGTTGCTCGTTGCGATCCTGCGCCTCGCGGCGCAGGGTATCGGCTTCCTCGCGCGCGCGCTCCAGCGCGAGTTCGGTCTCCTCGTTCTTGCGCTGGGCGACGCGCAGGTCGGCCTCGAGCCCCCGGATGCGGTGGCTGACCTTGTCACTGCCACCACCTGCCTCACCGCCACGCCGCTGGCTCGCCCATGACGCGACACGCCCGACAGCCCAGCCGCCGAGCAGGCCGATCACCGCGAAAATCAGCAGGATCTCCTGGATCGTTAACATAACGCCGTAGCGTACGCCCATTGATGTCGCGCAGCCTAGAGCAGTTCGGCCAGCCCCTGCCATGGACCAGGTCTCACCGTGCAGCATTCCCGGGTGCGGGGTCGCGACTCGCGTCGCTCCCACCGCCCCATACCGGCCTGGGGGTGCTGTGGGAGCGACGCATGTCGCGACTTCCAGCCGTCGGGGCTTGCGCCCCTCCCACAGAAGAACCGCCTCAGCCGTCGGGGCCTGGGCCTCCCCCACAGCAGGACCGCCGAACCGCCCCGACCCCTGTGGGAGCGACGCAAGTCGCGACTTCCAGCCTTCCTGGACTACAGCGGGAAGCGCTCGGTGATGACCATGAGCGGGGCGCCGCCCGCCAGCACCCGGTAGGTGCGGGTCAGGAACCCGCCCGGCCAGCGGGCCGCCACGGGCGCGGGCACCTCGGGCGGCTCCTCGCGCCCGAACCACAGCGACTCGCGGCGTGTCTCGACAGCCTGGTCGAGGAGAATGCGGCCGAGCCCACCGGATTCGTCCTCGAGCCGGCGCCGGATCCCCGATCCGGCACGGGCCACGGCGATGATGGAGTCGGCCCATGCGAAGAACCGCCCCGACCCGGCCCCGACCAGCATGACCCGGCGACGCACGACCGGCGCGCCGGCCGGCAGGTCGAGCCAGGCATCGGCCTCGGCGAGAGAGGTCTCGGCCTGGGCGAGGCGCACCACGGCGACCGGTTCGAGGCAATAGGCTTCGACGAAGCGCGTCACCGTGCCGTCGATCGCGAGCAGTGCGCGCTGGTACGGCGTCAGTTCGCGCAGGGAGATCGCGCGCAGCGCCGCTGGTCGCTCCCCCTGCGCCACGAACTGGTCCGTGACGGGATCGAAAGCGTCGGTGATGGCGGTGCTCGTGGCCGGCAGGGCGTCCATGTGCACAGTGTAGGACCGCAGGCCACGGTGTGAAACCGCGCGTGGCCCGGCACGCACCGGCGACGCGGGTCTGCCATCACCGTTAAGATCGCACCATGCCGACGACCATCACCCGCCATTTCGTCACGCTCGACGGACGCTGGGGCCCGCGCCAGGTCCATTACCGACGCGCCGGGACCGGACCGGCAGTGCTGCTGCTGCACCAGTCGCCGCAGTCCTCGCGCGAGATGCTCGACCTCATGGCGCGCTGGGCCCTGCACTTCACGGTCATCGCGCCCGACTCCCCCGGGTACGGGCAGTCCGATCCGCTCGTCACGCCCGCGCCATCGATCGCGGACTTTGCGGCCGCCACGGGTGAATTCGCCGACGCCATCGGCCTGCGCCGCTTCGGTGTGTACGGGCACCACACCGGGGCGAGCGTCGGGCTGTGGCTGGCCGTGGCGCATCCGGGACGCGTCACCGCGCTCGCTGCCAACGGCTTGTCGTGCTTCGACGCCGCCGAGCGCGCCAACATCCTCGCCCACTACCTGCCGCCGTTCACGCCGTCGTGGGACGGCGCGCACCTCGCCTGGCTGTGGGCGCGCATGCGCCAGCAGAGTGTCTTCTTCCCCTGGCACGAACCGCATGCCGCCGCACGCCTGGCACTCGACATGCCGCCGCCGGAGCGGCTGCAGTCCGCCGTGATCGAATTCATGCGCGCCGGCGCGCACTACGCGAGCGCCTACCGCGCCGCCTTCGAGTCGCAGCCGCCGACGGTGCTGCCGCAACTGCGCGCACCGCTCGTCGTCACCGCCACGCCGGGCGACCCGTTGCGCGTACACCTGGAGCGGCTCGGCACCCTGCCACCCGGTGCTGCCACCAGCCCGGCGACGGATGCCGCCGACGCGCTGGAGCGTTGCCTGCGCCACCTGCTCGCGCACGCCGGCGATGCGGCGCCGGAACCGGTCGCCACGCGGCCGGTCGCCGGGCGCCTGTGGAGCACGATGCTGCGCACGGCGGACGGCACCCGCCACGTCCGCCTCGCCCTGGAGGGCCGCGGCGAACCACTGGTGCTCGTGCATGGCGCCGGCGAATCATCGGCGACGGCCAGCCCGCTCGTGGCGCAGCTTGTCGGCAGGCACCCCGTGGTCTTGCCCGACCTGCCCGGCCACGGCGAGTCCGATCCCGCACCCGTCGGCGGGCCGACCCTCGGCGATGCGGCCGACACCGTGCTCGCCACCAGTGCCGCGCTCGGCCTCGGCCGGGCCATCTTCGCCGGCCAGGGCAGCGGGGCCTGGGCGGTGCTGGTCGCCGCCCAGCGTCATCCCCCCGCCCGGCGCCGCCTCGCGCTGATCGAGCCACCGCTCGTCGAGCCACAACTCGCTGCACGCTGGCGCGAGCACGGGCTCGCAGCGCTCACCCCGCAGTGGCACGGCGGTCACCTGCTCGCAGCCTGGCACCAGCTGCGCGACGGGCGGCTGTTCTTCCCGTGGTTCGAGCGCAACCGCGCGGGTGCCCGGCGCATCGAACCGGACCTCGACCTGCACCGGCTGCAGCTGGAACTGCGCGAACGGCTGGTGGCGGAAGGGGCCTGGCAGAACCTGTGGCGTGCGACGCTCGACTTCGACGCCCGCCAGGCGCTGCGCGAGGTCGACGCTGCCCTGGTCGGCGCTGCCGCGACGAGCGCCTGGCGCGAAGCGACGCGTGCGGCCGCTGCGCTTCACCCGGTACTCGGCTGCATCGAACTTCCCGAGGAGCAGGCTGCCTGGCTGCCGGCACTGCTGCGACACTGGTCCTGACCAGGCCGCGCCCACTCTGGGGACAGCCGCGGCGCTCTCGTTGACCACCCGACCGCCGCCCGTATACTCGCTGCGGTTTGCGGGCGATGCCCAGCCCACGGCGAAGACCGGGCACCTTGGAGGAAACGGCGTATGCAACGCATGGTCATCGCAGGGCTGCTGGCCCTGGCAAGCACCCCGGTCCTCGCCGCCCACGAGCCGCCGGACTGGCGCATCGGCATCGCCGCGATTTTCCCCGACTTCCAGGACGACGTCGCCGACGCGGACTACGAGGACAGCTCGGTCGGCGTGAAGTTCTACGCCCAGTACCAGTTCAACGACTGGTTCGGCCTCGAGGGCGCCTGGCACGACACGGGTGAACTCGAAGACCTGTCGCCCGCGGCCGGCAGCGAGCTCGGCCTGTCCTTCGACGGTTTCTCGCTGCAGGGCCTCGCCTACCTGCCCTGGAAGACCGAGGACCTGCAGGCCTACCTCAAGGCCGGCTACTTCGACTTCGACGACGAGCTCACCGTCGGCGGCGACGTGGTCTCGAGCGGCTCCGAGAGCGGCGTCGTCGCCGGTGCCGGCGCCATCTGGTCGGTCAGTGACCGCTTCGGCTTTCGCGCCGACTTCGACTGGTTCAACGCCGACGTCGGCGACCTGTGGACGATCAACCTCGGCGTCGAGTACTACTTCGGCGGCTCGCCGAAGGCAGACCGGTCCGCGGCACCACCGGCGGCGGCCGAATAGCGCGGCGGAGTCGCGGCTCGCGCCGCTCCCACAGGAGCGCACAGTCGCGGCTGGCGCTGCTCCTACAGGACCGCACAGTCGCGGCTGGCGCCGCTCCTACAGGACCGGATGTGCTGTCCGGTATTGTGGGAGCGGCGCCA
>CAUJIY010000002.1 GCA_963205295.1 Pseudomonadota bacterium | reverse complement strand
GATGGCGCCGGAGTGCTCGTAGATGTCGGGAAAACCGACGCAGCCGCTGACCCAGAGGGGCTGGCAGGCAAAACCGATGCCGCGACGGCGCGTGCCCTTGCCGCTCGCCGCTTTCCTGCGCTTCGACCAGCCGAAGCGCTCGGCGCCGCGCGTGATGCACTCTTCCAGGCCGTAGCTGTCGAGCTTGAGCCCCGGAACCATCGGGTGCGGCTCGCCCTGGCGCCAGGCATTGCGGCGGCGGAATTCGAGCGGCTCGAGGCCGAGCTTCTCGCAGATCTCGTCGATCTGCGACTCGGCGGCGAAGCAGGCCTGCGGCGAACCGTAACCGCGGTAACCGCCGCCAATCATGTTGTTGGTGTAGACCGTGTAGCCTTCCCACTTCGCGTTCGGGCAGCGGTAGGTCATGAGCAGGCCGAACACACCGTGCACGTTGATGACCTCGGCGCCATGAGTGGCGTGTGCGCCGGTGTCGAGGATGCTCTTCGCGTAGCGCGCGGTGAAGGTGCCGTCCTTCTTCACGCCGGTCTTCAGGTAGACCTTGATCGGGTGGCGCGCGGTGGTGATGAAGTCCTCGTAGCGGGTCTGCTCGATGCGCACCGGCCGTCCCGCGCTGCGGCTGAGCAGGGCCGCGATCGGCTCGATATGGCCGAGGTCGAGCTTGCCGCCGAAGCCGCCGCCGATGTACGGCGGCTTCATCACCAGCACGTGGCTCTCCGGCACCTCGAGGGCGTGGGCGAGTTTCTCGCGCAGCCCGAACAGGTGCTGGGTCGAGGACCACACCGTGTAGCGGCCCTCGGCGTCGCAGTCGACCACGCACACCCGCGGTTCCATGTAGCAGGTATGCACGCGGTGGCTCTGGTAGACGCCCTCGAAGATGTGGTCTGCTTCGGCGAAGCCCTTCTCCAGGTCGCCGATGGCCATGACCGGATTGACCGCGACGTTGTTGGGGGCATGCGCATGCAGCACCGGCGCCCCGGGTTGCATCGCTGCCTCCGGGTCGAAGATCGCCGGCAGTTCCTCGTACTCGACCTCGATCAGCGCGAGTGCCTCCTCGGCGATGCGCAGCGACGTGGCGGCCACCGCGGCCACCGGCTGGCCGGCGAAGCGCACGGTATCGCTGAGGATCAGCATGTCCTGCACCATGCTGCCGGCATCGGTCGGCACGAAATACACCGGGGTGAACTTGCGCTGTGGCACGTCGGCTGGCGTCAGCACCGCCTTCACGCCGGGCAGCTTTGCCGCCGCGCTCACGTCGATCCGGCGGATGCGCGCATGCGGGTAGGGGCTGCGCAGCATCTTGCCGTGCAGCATGCCGGGCAGGCGCACGTTCACGGGGTAGTGCTTGCCGCCGGTCACCTTGTCCAGTGCGTCGGGTCGCTGGGGGCTCGTACCGATCAGGCTCATGGCGGGTCTCTCCGGTGTGCGCTCAGGCCCTTGCGGCGGCAAGCCTGATGGCGTCGACGATCTTGGTGTAGCCGGTGCAGCGGCAGAGGTTGCCGGCGATGGCCAGGCGGATCTGGTCCTCGTTCGGCTGCTTGACCGTGTCGAGCAGCTGCTTGGCGGCCATCATCATGCCGCAGCTGCAGTAGCCGCACTGGACTGCACCCGCGTCGATGAACGCCTGCTGCAGCCGGTGCAGGCCGGTGGCTGCGCTGCCGATGCCCTCGATCGTGGTGATCGCGCGCCCTTCGGCACCAGCCGCGTACATCATGCAGGAGTAGACCACGCGCCCGTCGACGTGCACCGAACAGCAGCCGCAGCCGCCGGAGTCGCAGCCCTTCTTCGGGCCGACCAGGTCGAGCCGGTTGCGCAGCACCTGCAGCAGCGACTCGTCGGGTTCGACCGCCAGTTCGTGGTTTTCGCCGTTGACCTCGAGGGTGATGAGCTTCTTCTTCATGCGCGCGGTGTCCTGGTCAGCCCAGCCGTTCGCGGGCGGTGGTGAGGGTGCGGCGCAGGTACACGCCGGCGATGTGGCGGCGGTAGGCGGCCGAGCCGCGGTGGTCGGTGACCGGCTCGAAGTCGCCGCTGACGGCCTTCGCCGCGGCAGCGAAGGCCTTGTCGTCAGCCTGCTGGCCGGCGAGTGCGGCCTCGGCGCCAGTCGCCCGCACGTAGGTTTCACCGACGCCACCGCCGAGGACGATGCGCACCGCGGCGATGCGCCCGGCACCGTCGAGGGTCAGCTGCGACGCCACGCTGACGATGGCGAGGTCGTTGGCGTTGGTCTCGAGCTTGAGGAAGGCACCCGCCGTGCGTGCCGGTGGTGGCGGGATGGCGACCCCGGTGATGAGCTCGCCCGGTGCGAGTGCGCTTTCGAAGAGACCGCGGAAGAAGCCGTCGAGCGGCAGTTCGCGCCGGCCCTTCGGCCCGGTGGTGCGCACCACTGCGCCAAGCGCGAGCAGCGCGGCCGGTATGTCGTAGAGCGGGGCCGCGGCGGCGACGCTGCCGCCGATGGTGCCGGCATTGCGAATCTGCGGCGGCGGATAGGTGAGCGCATCGCGCAGGGCGCCGAAAGCGGGTTCACGGCCGACGAACTCCGCCGCGGCGACCGCAGCCAGCGTCGTGGTGGCGCCGAGCACGATGGTGTCGCCCTCGCGGCTGATGCCGCCGAGGCCGAGGCGGCCGATGTCGATCAGCGCGGTGACGTTGTCGAGCAGGCCGCGCACCTCGAGTCCGTGCACGAACGTGCCGCCGGCAACGAGCATGGCACCTTCGCCGTGCTGCTGCACCAGTGCGATGGCTTCCTCAGCGGTGGCGGGCCGGTGGTAGTCCTGCAGGTTGGGCAGCGTCATGGGTGGACCCCGGGGCGAGGCGCGGCGCCAGGGCCGCGACCGTTGCGATCGAACCATCCTAGCATTCATGTCGCGTCGGTCGCCCGTCTTGTCCTTATGGGCACAGTGCTTGGCGTTTCCGGCAGTGCCCGGCAGGTGTCGCATGCGCCCCGGATCGTTGTGCTATGGTTCGGCGACGACCGGCGGTTTCCCGTCGGTCACCGGGGCCCAGGCGGAGAACAACGCGCATGTATCCAGCTCCGTTTCGCTACCACCGTGCCGCGACGCTCGACGACGCGATCGGCCGGCTGGTCGGGATCGGCGAAGGCGCCCGCGCGCTCGCCGGCGGGCAGACGCTGCTCGTGTGGCTGAAGATGCGCTTCGACGAGCCCACCGATCTCGTCGACATCGGCCGCATTCCCGGCCTCGACGCCATCGAGCACGACACGAAGGGCGTACGCATCGGGGCGCTCGCCACGCACGCGCGCATCGCGCGTTCGCCGCTCGCGAAGCAGATTCCCATCGTCGGCGACTGCGCCAACGGCATCGCCGACAACCAGGTGCGCAGCCGCGGCACGATCGGCGGCTCGCTTGCCGCCGGCGACCCGAGCTGCGACTGGCCGGTGCTGCTCACCACGCTCGATGCCACGGTGCATTGCCGTGGCCCGGCTGGGGCACGCACGCTGCCCGCCGATGGCTTCGTGCAGGACCTCTACGCCACGCGCCTCGAGGCCGGCGAACTCATCACCGGGGTCAGCTTTGCATTGCCCGGCAAGGGCAGCGCCGGGGCCTACGTCGGCTTCAAGCGCTGCGCCCCGGCATTCCCGACCAGCTCTGTCGGCGTGCAGCTCACGCTGAACGGCGACGACTGCACGCAGGCCCGCATCGCGCTCGGCTCGGCCGCCCTGACCACGATCCGCGCGCAGGCCGCGGAAGCCGAACTGAGCGGCAGGACGCTGAATGCCCAGGTCATCGCGCGTGCCGCCGAGGCCGCTGCGGCTGCCGCCGATCCGGTGCCCGACCAGCGCGGCTCGCCGGCCTTCAAGCGATCGCTGATCGACGCGCTGGTGAAGCGCGGCGTGGAGGTCGCACGTCGCCGCGCGCGCGGCGAGACCGTCGAGGTGAGCCATGAGTACTACTGAGGACGGTGGCAGCATCGCCATCGAGGTGACGGTCAACGGCACGCGCCACCGCCGCGAGGTCGAGCCGCGCCTGCTGCTGGTGCAGCTGCTGCGCGAGGATCTGCGGCTGACCGGCACGCACATCGGCTGCGACACGACTTACTGCGGCGCCTGCACGGTGATCGTGAACGGCGAGCCGGTGAAGTCCTGCACCATGCTCGCGGTGCAGGCCGACGGCGCCGAGATCCTCACGGTCGAGGGCCTGGCGCAGGACGGGGAGCTGCACCCGCTGCAGCGCGCGTTCTCCGAGCACCACGGCCTGCAGTGCGGCTACTGCACCCCGGGCATGCTCATGTCGGCGCACGCGCTGCTGGCGCGCAACCCGGACCCGGACCGCAGGCAGATCCGCAAGGGCATCCAGGGCAACCTCTGCCGCTGCACCGGCTACCAGAACATCATTACCGCCATCGATGCCGCGGCAGCGGCCATGCGGGAGGGCAAGTAGTGGGCATCCAGTTCGAAGGCGAGTTCACGGTGCCGGTGTCGCGCGAGCAGGCTTACGCCATGCTCTCCGATCCGGCGAAATTCGCACCGCTGCTGCCGACCTACAAGAGCGTCGAGGTGAAGGACGCGCGCACGGCCGACGTCACCGTGGCGGTCGGGGTCGGCAAGATCAAGGGCTCGGCGGTGATCACGCTCACGCTGCAGGGCGAGGAACCGCCGCAGCGCGCCGCCTACAGCGGCAAGGGCAAGGTGATGGGCAGCGCCTTCGACATGGCGACCGCCTTCGACCTGCTGCCCGCCGAGGGCGGTGGCACGCTGGTGAAGTGGACCGGCGACCTCACCATGTTCGGCAAGCTGGTCGCGCTCGCCGGCGGCCTGATCCGCCCGCTGGCGAAGAAGGACATCGAGCGGCTGGTCGGCGCGATCCAGGCCGCACTCACGCCCGGCGGGGCGGCCAGGGGCTGAGGAGCAGGTCATGGGCTGGACAGGCACGTCGGTACGGCGCAAGGAGGACGACCGCCTCGTCCGTGGTCGGGGACTGTTCACCGACGACGAGCTCGAGCCGGGCATGCTGCACCTGCATATCCTGCGTTCGCCTTATGCGCACGCCCGCATCGTGCGCATCGACACCGCGGCGGCCGAAGCGCTGCCGGGTGTGGCCTGCGTGCTGACCGGGCGCGAAGTCGCTGCACAGTGCGAGCCGTTCATGCAGATCGGCCCACCGCCCTGCGACAAGATCCGCGACCTGCCGATGGCGGTCGACAAGGTGGTATTCCAGGGTGAACCGGTGGCCGTCGTCGCCGCCGCCACGGTGGCGCTCGCCGAGGATGCCGCTCAGCTCATCGATGTCGAGTACGAAATGCTCGAGGCCGTGGTCGAGGCCGAGGACGCGCTCAGCGACCGCAGCATCCTGCACGAGGCAGCGGGTACCAACCGCACCTGGCAGGGCGTCTTCGAATACGGTGACGTCGAGGGTGCGTTCCGCGATGCCGCCAGCGTGGTGCGCATCCCGCGCATGAAATTCCACCGCTTCGCCAGCACCCCGCTCGAGCCGAACGCCTGCATCGCCGAGTGGACACGACAGGGCAGCGTCGAGTTCCTCTGCAACAACTCCTTTCCCGGCTTCGCGCAGCAGCTGCTCGCACCGGGCCTGCGGCTGAAGGCCGACCAGCTCCACATCCGCACCTACGATGTCGGCGGCAGTTTCGGCAACAAGATCTGGAACTACGTGTACATGGCACTCGCCGCGCTTGCCTCGAAGAAGGCCGGCGGCCGGCGCGTGAAGTGGACCGAGACCCGCACCGAGCATCTGCTCGGCAGCGGCCACGGCAACGAACGCACCTACCTGGACACCGAGGTGGCGCTCGACCGCGACGGCGTCATCACTGCGGTGCGCTCGCGCCACATCGACGATTGCGGCGCCTACACGCGCTACGAGCCGCTCGGCTGCGTGATCTGGTCGCAGGTGCTGCCGGCGACCTACAAGTTGCGCAACATGCGCATCGATTTCACGCAGACGGTCACCAACAAGTGCCCGGTGGTGCCGAACCGCGGCTACTCGCGCATGCAGCAGCTGTGGTTCATGGAGCGCATCGTCGACATCTGCGCCCACGAGCTCGGTATCCCGGCCGACGAGATGCGGCTGAAGAACTACATCACGCAGTTTCCCTACGAGACGCCGAACGGCTGCGTCTACGACTCGGGCAACTACCCCGCGATGCTGGCCAAGGGCAAGGAGCTCATCGGCTGGGACCGCTGGCAGCGCGAAATCGCCGCGGGCCGCAAGGCCGGCCGGCTGATCGGCATCGGCATCGGCACCACGCTCGACTCGGGCACCAACAATTTCGGCCAGGCGCGCATCGTCAACCCGTTCCTGCCGTTCTCGGGCAATTCCGAAGTCTGCACCATGCGCCTGGACATCGAGGGTGCGGTCGTCGTCTGCCTCGGCACGACGCCCTCCGGCCAGGGCCACGAGACCTCGGCCTCGCAGGTGGTCGCCGACGTGCTCGGCATCGACCCGTCGATGGTCTACGTGCGGCCCGGTTTCGACACCGCCTGGAACACCTTCGTCGGGCACTCCGGCACCTACGCGAGCCAGTTCGCCGTCACCGGCCTCTCGGCCGTGCACGGGGCGGCGCAGAAGCTCAAGGCGGAGATGCGCCGGCTGGCGGCCTTCATGCTCGAGGCCGCCGAGGAGGACCTCGAGTTCGGCACTGGGGCACAGGGTCCGGAAGTGCGGGTGAAGGGTACCGACAAGGCGATCAACTACTGGTACATGGCGAACCTGGTCAACAACAACAATGCCATGCTCGACGAGAGCCTCGGCGATGTCACGCTCAACGTGCGCCACGTCTACCGCCCGCCGTTCAAGGTGCCGGATACCGAGCGCAAGTTCGGCAACCTGACGCTGACCTACGCCGCCCAGCTGCACATCGCGGTCGTCGAAGTGAGCCGCGAGACCTGCCGCCCGCAGGTGCTCGCCTACGCGGCGGTCGACGACTGCGGCACGCTCATCAATCCGCAGATTGCCCACGGGCAGGTGCACGGCGCCACCAGCCACGGCATCGGCGCGGCGCTCATGGAGTGCCTCGACTACGACGAGACGGGCAACCTGTTGACCGCGACCTTCAGCGACTACTGCCCGATTACCGCACTCAACATCCCCGACATCGCCTGGGGCAACATCGAGACACCATCGCCGTTCAGCTACAACGGCGCCAAGGGCATGGGCGAGGGCGGCGGCGCACCGCTGCACACCATGTCGGCGGCGATCCAGGATGCGCTGCACGGGGCGGGTGTGATCGTCACCGGCTCGCACCACTCGGCGCCGCGGCTGTTCGAGATCCTCCAGCAGCCGAACCGGGACGAGGCCGTGAGTGTCGAGCGGCGCGGCGGGAAGCAGGGACGGCGCTGAGGCGGCGGTAGTCAGGAGTGTTCGCGGCTGGCGCCGCTCCCACAGTTCGAGGTCGCGTCTCTGGAGCTGTGGGAGCGGCGCCAGCCGCGACTATTCCGCCAGCCGCGACCGTTCCGCCAGCCGCGAAATCTTTCCACCCGCGATATTTCCCGCATAATCCCGTCGTCCCCCTCACGCCGTGGCCCGCCCGCGCCCGATGAGCGACCTCCTCGACCAGCTCCGCGCCGCAACCGGTCCCGGTGCCGTGCTCGCGGGCGAGGCGATCGCCGGCTACGGACCGGGATCCTGGAGCGGCGGCCAGACGCCGACGGCACTCGCGGTGGTACAGCCAGGCTCACCCGGGCAGGTGGCGGCGGTGGTCGCGCTCTGCCATGCCGCACGCCAGCCGCTGGTCGTGCATGGCGGGCGCACCGGACTCGTCCACGGCACCGACAGCGGACCCGGTGAGATCGTGCTGTCGCTCGCGCGCCTGCAGCGCATCGAGGCGGTCGATCCGGTCGGGCGCACGCTCACCGCCGAAGCGGGCGTCACCCTGCAGGCGGCGCAGGAAGCGGCCGAGGCCGCCGGCCTGCTGCTGCCGCTCGACATGGGCTCGCGCGGCAGCGCCACGCTGGGTGGGGTGGCGGCCACCAACGCCGGCGGCAACCGCGTCCTGCGCTATGGCATGGCGCGCATGCTGGTGCTCGGGCTCGAGGCGGTGCTCGCCGACGGCACGGTCGTCTCCGCGCTCAACCGCATGCTCAAGAACAACGCGGGCCTCGACCTCAAGCATGCTTTCATCGGCAGCGAGGGCACGCTCGGCGTGATCACGCGTCTGGTCCTGCGTCTCGCGCCGCGGCCGGTCAGCCGCCAGACCGCGCTGGTGGCACTGCGCGATTTCGCCGCCATGACGGCCCTGCTCAACCGGGTCGATGCCGGCCTCGGCGGCACGCTGTCGGCCTTCGAGGCGCTGTGGCAGTCGTACTACGGCTACGTCACCGCACCGCAGACCGGGCGCACGCCACCGCTGCCGGGCAACTACCCGTACTACGTGCTGCTCGAGGCCGAGGGCGGGGAGGTGCAGGCCGATGCCCACCGCTTCGAGGCGGTGCTCGCGCAGGCCCATGAGGCGGGCCTCATCGCCGATGCCGTGATCACGAGCTCGGACCGCGAGCGCGATGCACTCTGGGCCATGCGCGACGACGTCATGCGCCTCACGCTGCTGCGACCGCTGTTCCTGTTCGATGTGAGCGCGCCGCTGGTGGCGATGGAGGCCTACGTGGCGGCGGTGAGCAGCGCGCTCGCCGCCCGCTGGCCTGATTCACATTGCTACACCTTCGGTCATCTCGCCGACGGCAACCTGCACCTGGCAGTGAGCGCCGGCGATCCGGCCGGCGCCGACCGCGCCGAGGTCGAGCGTCTCGTCTACGGTCCGCTGCAGGCGATCGGCGGCTCGGTCTCGGCCGAGCACGGCATCGGCCTGGAGAAGAAGCCCTACCTCGCCCTCTGTCGCAGCTCGGCTGAGATCGCGCTGATGCGCACGCTGAAACATGCCCTGGATCCGCTGGGCCTCCTCAATCCGGGCAAGATCATCGATCCCTGAGCCAAACCCATGACCACACCCCACGAACGCTTCCCCTACTCCGCGATGAAGGACCGTCCGCGCTGGCGCCTGCCGAAGGGCGCGCGCGTGGCGGTGTACTGCGTGCTGAATATAGAAGAGTGGGACATCAACAAGCCGGTGGCACGCGAGTACCTGAGTTCGCCCGCCGGCGTGGTCACCGTGCCGAACGTGCCGAACTGGTCGTGGCACGAATACGGCATGCGGGTCGGTGTCTGGCGGATCATCGATGCGCTGGTCAAGCGCCGGCTCGCCGCCAGCGTCGCCATCAATGCGCGCGTATGCGAGGGCCCGGGCGAGCCGGTGGCGCGCGCGCTGCGCGAGCTCGGCTGGGAATTCATGGGCCACGGGTATGCGCAGGCCGCGTTGCATGTCGCGCAGGACCAGCGCGCCGTGATCAACCGGGCCTTCGAGATCCTGCAGCACTACACCGGGACGGCACCACGCGGCTGGCTCGGGCCCGGCCTGCACGAGACGCTGGAGACGCCCGACCTGCTCGCCGAAGCCGGTTTCCGCTACGTCTTCGACTGGCCGCTGGACGAGCACCCGGTCGAGATGCGTACCGCCCACGGCCCCATCGTCGCCATGCCCTACAGCATGGAAACCGGCGACCTGCCGATGATGGTGGTGCACCAGCACCAGTCGGACGTGTGGCTGAAGCGGCTCAAGGACCAGTTCGACCGCCTCTACGCCGAGGGCGCGCGCCAGCCGCGCGTCATGTCGGTCAGCGTCCACCCCTTCGTTATCGGCGTACCGCACCGCATTCGGTACTTCGAGGCGTTTTTCGACTACATCAAGAAGAAGAAAGGTGTGTGGCTGACGACGGCGGGTGACATCTACGACTGGTACCGCGGCGGGTGAAGGAAGGCCGATTGCTGTGGGAGGGGCGCAAGCCCCGACGGTGAAGAGTCGCGGCTCGCGCCGCTCCCACAGCTCCAGACATGCTTGCTGGAGCCGTGGGAGGGGCGCCAGCCCCGACAATTTCCTGACTCCAGACCGTGCAGCTGGAGCTGTGGGAGGGGCGCAAGCCCCGACAGCTTCAGTCCTGACCTCGTCGCTGCGCAAACGCGCTGGTCCCTGCGCATTCCGGCGATCCTCTGCGCCAGCAGCGGGCTACATTTCCTGCCAGGCCAACGAGCACGGCCCCACCGCGGGTCCGGGGAGGCAGACATCGTGAGCAGCAAGCCCGCATCGGCCGGCGTCGCCCGGCACGACCTGTGGATCGGTGGCCGGTCGGTGCCGGCGCACTCCGGTCGCTACTTCGACGACCGCAACCCCGAGGACGACAGCGTGCTGGCGAGAATCGCGGAGGGCGGGGTCGAGGACGTCGATGCCGCCGTGCGCGCAGCCGATGCGGCCTTCGCAACCTACGGCCGCACGCTTGCCGCCGAGCGCGAGGCCTGGCTCAGCCGCGCCGCCGGCATCATGGAAGACCGCCGCCAGGAGCTGGTCGAGCTGCTGATCGACGAGGTCGGTTCGCCCATCGGCAAGGCGGAGTTCGAGGTGCAGTACGCCATCGGCTGCCTGCGCGCAGCGGCCGGGGCGGCGCGGCGCGTGACCGGCCAGACGCTGCCCGCCGACGTCCCCGGGCGTTTCAGCCTGAGCGTGCGCCAGCCGCTCGGCGTGATCGCGGCAATCTCGCCGTTCAACGTGCCGCTGCTCAAGAACGCCAAGCTGACCGCCACGCCGCTCGCCACCGGCAACACCGTGGTGCTGCTCACCTCGGAGGAAGCCCCGCGCATCGCCCATGCGCTCGCCGACATCTACCGCGAGGCCGGCCTGCCCGCGGGCGCCGTGAACGTGGTCACCGGCTTCGGTGAACAGATCGGCGATGCGCTCACCACGCACCCGCTGGTACGCGCGGTCATGTTCACCGGCTCGAGTCGCGTCGGCCGGCACATCGCCACTCTTTGCGGCGAACGCATGCGGCGCGTGATCCTCGAACTCGGCGGCAAGAGTCCCCTGATCGTGCTCGCCGATGCCGATCTCGACCAGGCGGTCGAGGCTGCCGCCTTCAGCGTGTTCTTCTTCCAGGGCCAGGCCTGCATGGCGGCGAGCCGCATCTACGTCGAGCGGCCGGTGTTCGATGCCTTCTGCACGAAGCTCAAGGCCCGCGCCGAGGCCACCGCCATGGGTGACCTGCGCGATCCGCAGACCTGGATCGGCCCGATCATCTCCGGACGCCAGCGCGACCGCGTGCGCCGCCATGTCGAGGATGCCGTCGCCAAAGGTGCGCGCGTGCTGACCGGCGGCACCTGGCAGGGCAACCGTTGCCGGCCGACGGTGCTGCTCGGCGTCCAGGAAGGCATGACGGTGTGCCGCGAGGAGACCTTCGGGCCGGTGACCTCCGTCTATCCGGTGGACAGCGCGGCCGACGCGCTGCGGCTGGCGAAGGACACCGTCTACGGCCTGAGCGCCGCGATCCACACCCGCGACATCAACAAGGCGCTGCCCATGGCGCTCGCCATGAACTCCGGGATGGTGCACATCAATGCGCCGACCATCCACGACGAGCCGCACGTACCCTTTGGAGGCACCGGCGACAGCGGCTTCGGGCGCGAAGGCACGGACATCGACATCGATACCCTCACCGAGTGGAAATGGATTACCGTGCAGTTGCCCGCTGGCTGACGAATTTGGTGAATTTGGTGCCGGGTCGAAGTTATCGAAGTTGCGGCACCAAGGCTCAAGGCTCACAGATGGCTGACACCGACATCCCGGTTGCCGACCGGCTCGACGATCTCGGCGCCTGCATCGACTTCCTCGACCGCAGCGGTGCGCTGCTGCGGGTGCGTTCCGAGGTCGATCCGCTGTTCGAGCTCGCCGGCATCGCGCGCCGGCTCGAGGGTCGCGGTGCGGTCCTGTTCGAGCGCGTGCGTGGCAGTCGCTTCCCGGTGCTTTGCGGCCTGCTCGCCAATCGCGACCACCTCGGGCGGCTGTTTGGCCGGCCGGCGCGCGAGGTGCCGTTCGCGATCGCCGCTGCCGTCGGTGCCTGGAAACGTGACCCGGCCGCACTCGCTCCGCAGCTCCTCGACCGCGGCCCGGCCAACGAGGTGGTGCAGGCGACGCCCGATCTCGGCGCACTGCCGATACCGCAGCACGCGCTCGGCGACGGCGGTCGCTACCTCGACGCCTCCCTGGTGGTGGCGCGCAACCCGCTCACCGGCGGCGTCAACGCTGCCGTGCATCGCTGCATGGTGACGGGCCGCGACCGGCTCAGCTTCCTCATCGATCCCGGCCGCCACCTCGGCGAGTACGTGCGCATCGCCGAGGAGCGCGGGCAGCCGCTGCCGGTAGCGATCTGCAACGGTACCGGGCTCGCCACCTGGTTCGCCGCCGCCCTGCCGCGGCTCGGCGACGGAAAGCTGTGCATCGCCCATCACCTCGTCGGCCGTCCGCTCGACATGATCCGCTGCCAGACCGTCGACGTGCCGGCCTTCGCCAACTCGCAATTCGTGATCGAGGCCGAGATCCTGCCCGACGTGCGCGAGGACGAGGGACCGTTTGGCGAGGTGACCGGCTTCTACGGCGGGCGCGACCGGCGCTGGGTCATGCGGGTGACGGCCATCACCCACCGGGCCGCGCCCGTGCTGCACACCGTGCTTTCCGGACCCGAGGTCTGGAACACCGTCGGACTGACGGCCGAGGCCGCGGTCCTGCGTGCGTTGCAGGTGCGCCATCCGGACGTCGTCGCCGTCCATCTGCCACCGGGCGGCTGCGGCTTCTACACCGCTGTGGTCCAGGTCGACGGCTCGCTTCCGGGCACCGGCCACGACGTACTGCGCGACACCTTCGCCGCATTCCGGTCGCTGCAGCGCGTGGTGGTCGTCGACGCCGACGTCGATCTCTTCGACCCGATCGACGTCGAGTGGGCCCTGACCACACGCCTCGATGTCGACCGCGGATTGCTGGTGCTGCCCGGCGAGGAAGGCCACATCCTCAACCCGATGGTCACGATCGCCCCCGACGGCAGCGGCGGCACGGTCACCAAGCTCGGCCTCGATGCCACCATCCCCGCCGGCGACCGCAGCCGCTTCGAACGCGTCCGCTATCGCGACGTCGACCTCGCCGATTACGACATCAGCTGAACCCGGCGCTGTCCGGCACCGGGATTGCCGGCATCAGCGTCGCCGGCGCGACGGGGGCTCGCCGAAGCGTTCGCGGTACTGCCGTGCGAAGCGGCCGAGGTGGCCGAAGCCGCACTCGATGGCGACGTCGGTGATATGCGCTGCCGGCCGCCGCTGCAACTCGGCGCGGGCACGGTCGAGGCGCCGGTCGCGCAGGTAGCGCATGGGCGTGATGCCGCGGTAGCGCAGGAAACCGGTCTGCAGCGTGCGGGCGCTGACGCCGGCAGCGCCGAGCAGGTCGTCGAGGCCGATGTTGTCCGTCAGGTGCGCGTCGATGAAGTCTTCCACCGCGTGCAGGTAGCGTGGCAGCGGGCCTGCGTCGGCGTGTGACAGGCGCGCGCTGTAGTTGTGCGGCAGCTCGGTGAGCACCAGGCTCATGAGGGTGCGCGCGAGCGGGGCGCGTACCTGCGGGGCGGCGAAGCTGGTCATGCCTGTGTCGAGTTCGTCGCACAGCGAGCGCACCAGGCGCGCGAAGCTGCCGATGGTGCCCTCCAGCGGGCGGGTCGCCGGCAGGAACTCGAGCGGCCGGTGCGGCGTGATGCCGAAGTCCTCGGCGAGCGCGAGCCGCAGTGCCGGGCCGTCGATCTGCACGATCAGCATGTCGAAGTCGGCCGACATGCGGTCGATGAGGTTGCGGGTCGGGTTGAGCACGCACACGGTGGCTGCCGTGGTCGTGTAGCGGTCGCGTCCCTGGCTCACCTCGCTGTCCCCGTGCAGCGTGAACTTCACCAGGTACGAGTCCGCCGGGGTCGGTGCATTCACCGTCACCTCGCCGCCGTAACGCAGGGCATTGAGCGAAAGGGGCCCAAGTTCGACGCGGTTGTGCCGGAAGTCGACGGCGCCGCGGCGGTCGCCGAGCGCGATGCGGTGTGGCCGGAACAGGCGGGAGAGATGCTCGCGGGCCTGCCAGGGATCGGCCGTGGCGAGTGCCGTCCAGTGCGCCAGCGGCAGCTTGTCGGCGGTGGTCTGCATGCGCTGCATGCTACCCGCGTTTTCGGGCCGGAGCATGCGTAACGGGGATTGTCGCCGGACCCGCTGCCGGGGAATCCTCCACCCTGCCTGCCCGGATGCTCCGTGTTGCAGGGCAAGAGAACCACGTCCCGCCGGGGCAGGAGTACGGCCATGGACCACGGATCGACGTCGCGCCGTCAGGCGCTGCAACAACTGGCTTCGCTCGGCGCCCTCGGGGCGCTCGGCCTGCTGCGCTCGGGGCAGGCGCCTGCTGCTGCGGCCGGGGCCATCCCGGGTTTCGGCGGCACCGTGACCCGCCGCGAGGACGCCGGTTACGAAGGCCTGCGCCAGTCCCTCGTCTGGCACCGCTCCAAGCCGGCGCGCTACCCGGATCTGATCGCGCAGGTGCGCTCCGAGGACGAGATCGCCGCCGTGCTGCGCCATGCGGCAGCCAACCGCCTGAAGGTCGCGGTGCGCAGCGGCGGGCACAACCCGACCGGACCCTCGCTGCGCGATGGCGGCATCTGCCTCGACCTGTCGGCGCTCGCCGGCATCGAGGTCGACCGCGCGCGCCAGCTCGCCCGCGTGCAGCCCGGGGTGCGCGCCATCCAGCTCGTCGCCCGGCTGGCGCAGGACGACCTCACCTTCCCCACGGCGCACTGCGCCTCGGTCGGCATGGGCGGGTTCCTGCTCGGCGGCGGCATCGGCTGGAACCACGGCTACCGTGGCGGCATGGCGACCTTCAACATCGAGGCGGCCGATCTCGTGCTCGCCGACGGCCGGCGCGTGACCGCCAGCGCCGAGGCGAACCCCGACCTCCTCTGGGCGGTGCGCGGCGGCGGACCGGGACTGTTCGCCGCCGTGACCCGCTTCCACCTCAAGGCCTATCCGCTGCCGAAGGCGATCCGTGTCAGCAGCTACATCCTGCCGTTTGCGAAGCTCGCCACCATGACGACGACGCTCGATGCGCTCGCGCCCACGGCCGACCCGAAGCTCGAGCTCCTGGCGCTGCTGATGCACGACCCGGCCGCGCCGCCCGGCACGCCACCCGAACAGGCGAAGATCTGTTTCCTCACCGCGTTTGCCTTTGGCGACAGCGACGCGCAGGCGCACGCCATGCTCGCCCCGCTGGCGCAATCGGCACTCGCGCGCGAGGCCACGGTGAAGGAGGAGAACCAGGTCTTCACCCTGTTCGAGCTGTTCCCGAAGTTCTTCAGCACCTCCACGCCCGGCGGCTACATGGGCCGCTACGCCGCGGAGAGCGCCATCACCGACGAGCCCAGCCGCATCCTGCACGCGCTCGCCGATCACTTCCGCCACGCGCACTCGCCGATCTGCCACGTCATCGCCAGCTACAACATGAACCTGCGCGCCCACGCGGATGCCTGCTTCCCGTCCACCGCCCGCAATTACGTCGGCTGCTTCGCGATCTGGGACGACGCGCACGCCGACGAGGACAACTTCCGCTGGCTGGAGCGGGCCACCACGTTCATGGACCCCTGGGCGAAGGGCCACTACATCAACGAGGTCGAGCCGCGCCGCAACCCCGAGCGCATCCGCCAGTGCTTCCCGCCGGCCACCTGGGAACGCCTCCAGGCGCTGCGCCGCCAGTACGACCCGCAGGGAGTGTTCCACAGCTGGCTCGGGCAGCCGGCATAAGCGGATCCTGGAGACGGTCGTCGTCGCCGGTCCGGACGGATTTCCGCCCGAAATGACCAGATCGGTGTCTGGCAGTCACCCGGCTTTGCCGGCAGCCTTGCCGTGGTCGAATCCATGACCCGAGGCACGCCGTGGATTACCTGTATTCGCTGTATGATGCGCTCGTCAGCATCAACGTCCCGGCCGACAAGGCACGGGCCGTGATCGACGCGATGGAACGGGACATGGGCACCACCCTGGCGACGAAGTCCGACCTCGACCTGCTGCGTGCGGAGTTCCGCCAGGAACTTGCGCTGATACGCAAGGACCAGGAGACCATGGCCGCTTCCTTCCACAAGGACCTGCAGCTCCTGTCGACGACGATGACCGTACGTCTCGGCTCCATGCTGATGCTCGGCCTGGGGCTGTTGTTTGCAGCCCTGCGGATCACCTGAGTCGACCAGACCATCGAAAATTTCGCCCCGGCACCGATCGGCCCCTATGCTATGGGGACTTCCACGAGAGGACGGGCCAGGCCGTGCTCACCGAGATGGAGTGGCAGGCGCTCGGGCTGAGCCTCGCGGTCGCCAGCCGCAGCGTGCTCTTCAGCCTGCCACTGGCGATTGCCGTGGCCTGGCTGCTCACGCGCGGGCGTTTCGCCGGGCGGGCGCTGCTCGATGCCTTCGTGCACCTGCCGCTCGTGCTGCCTCCGGTTGCCGTGGGCTACCTGCTGCTGGTGCTGTTCGGCAACCGTGGGCCGATCGGCGCCTGGCTTTTCGGGCAGTTCGGGATCCAGCTGGTATTCAGCCGCGCGGGCGCTGCGCTGGCGACGGCGGTCATGTCGTTTCCGCTGATGGTGCGCGCCATCCGCATCTCGCTGGAGCACATCGACCCGGGCCTGGAGCAGGCCGCGCGTACCCTCGGAGCCGGGCCGTTCGACCGCTTCCGCAGCATCACGCTGCCGCTGATGCTGCCCGGCATCCTTGCCGGTGCAGTGACCGCTTTCGCCGCGAGCCTCGGCGAGTTCGGCGCGGTGATCACGTTCGTGTCGAACATTCCGGGCGAGACCCGCACGCTGCCGCTGGCGCTCTACACGGCGCTGCAGATGCCCGGTGGCGAAGCCGTGGCGGCGCGCCTTGCCGCGCTGTCGTTTGCACTCGGACTCGGCGGGCTCGTCGCCGCCGAACTACTGGCGCGGCGTGTGCGCGCGCTGCTGGGGCCCTGAATGCTCGAGGTCTCGGTCCGCAGCCGTCTCGGCGACTTCCTGCTCGATGCCGCGTTTGCGGCACCCGCACCGGCACTGGTGGCGCTCTTCGGCGCCTCCGGCTCCGGCAAGAGCAGTGTGGTCAACGCCGTCGCCGGCCTGATCCGGCCCGAGGCCGGGCACATCGCCATCGATGGCGAGGTGCTGTTCGACTCGGCCCATGACATCGACGTGCCCGCCGAACAGCGCCGCCTGGGCTACGTCTTCCAGGACGCGCGGCTGTTTCCGCACCTCGATGTGCGCCGCAACCTCGGCTATGGCCTGCGGCGCAGCCGCGGTGGCGTGCGCATCGCCTTCGACGAGGTGGTCGCGCTGCTCGGCCTGGCACCGCTGCTGGCACGCCGGCCCCGCGGACTTTCCGGTGGCGAGCGCCAGCGCGTGGCGCTCGGCCGCGCCCTGCTCGCGCAGCCGCGGCTGCTGCTCCTCGACGAACCGCTCGCGGCACTCGACGCCGCGCGCCGCGAGGAGGTGCTGCCTTACCTCGAGCGGCTGCGCGACGAGTGGCACCTGCCGATGCTCTACGTCAGCCACCAGCTCGACGAGGTGCTGCGCCTGGCCACCCACGTCGTGCTGATGGACCAGGGCCGCGTCGCGACTGCCGGAGCGCTCGCCGAGGTGGCGCTGCACCCGGCGCTCGGCCGGCTGGCCGGCGAGGCGGCGGTCGGCGCGGTGATCGATTCGGTCGTCACCGTCGTGGATGCGGGCACGGGGCTGGCGAACGTCGCTGCCGGTAGCGGCGAACTGCGGGTGCCGGCCGACGGGCTGGTGCCGGGGACGGCGGTGCGGTTGCAGGTGCTGGCCCGCGACGTGATCGTGGCGACCCGGCCGCCGGATGGCCTGAGCGTGCGCAACGCCCTGCCCGGGCGGGTCACGGCGATCGATGTGGAGTCACCGTACTCGCGCCTGGTGGCGATCGATGCCGGGAGCGTGACGGTGCTGGCGCGCGTGACCAGCCTGGCTGCAGCCGAGCTCGGCCTGGTCCAGGGCATGCCGGTCTGGGCGCTGGTCAAGGCCGTCTCGCTGCGGGCCGCCGCTCACGGATCCGGCGTGCCGCAGGCCTGAGGCCCGCGGCGAATCCATGGCGCTCGCCGAGTCGTCCACACTGGGCTACAGTCCGGGCATGAAGCAGGACACTCCCGTGTGGACGATCCCCGCGCTCCTTGCCGGACTGATGTGTCGTGCAGCGCTGCTCGTGGTCCTGCTTCAGGCCGGTACGGCGGTGGCCGGGGACAGGTCCTCGCCGCTCACGGTGTTCGCCGCCGCCTCGCTGACCGACGCGTTCGAGGAGATCGGCGCGGCGTTCAGCGCGGCGAACCCCGAGACCGAGGTCGCCTTCAACTTCGGGTCGTCCTCGACGCTCGCCACGCAGATTAGCGAGGCCGGCGGGGCCGATGTCTTCGCGTCGGCCAACAACACCCAGA
>CAUJIY010000001.1 GCA_963205295.1 Pseudomonadota bacterium | reverse complement strand
GCCCAGCCGGCGTGTTGCGGCTGGGCGAACTGGAACTGTACCGGCGCCAGGGTCGGCACCCAGGCGATGCCGCCTGCGGCCATCGCCCGCAGCGCCTGCGGGGTCATGAAGTAACCATGTTCGATGGCGTCGACGCCGGCGGCGATGGCGGCCTCGATCCCGGCTACGCCACTGCAGTGCACGGCGAGCGGCTTGCCGTGGGCCCGGGCCCGCATGACCATGCTGCGCAGGACGCTCGCCTCGAACTGCAGCTCGCCGGTCACCGCGCCGCTGGCGAAATCGACGATGCCGGTCAGCATGACCTTGACCCAGTCCGCCGCCGGGGCGATCTGCTCCACGGCTGCGAGCGCCTCACCGGCGCTCGCGACCTCGACGCTCATGAGCGCGCCGTAGCAGCCCTGGCGCCGGATGGCCCGCCCGGCCGAGAGGATCCGCGGCAGCGATCCGGGGCGCGAGCGCAGTTCGTCGTTGATGCCATGGCGATCCCCGGCGTCGCGCACGAGAAAAACACCCGCAGCGAGTGCGGCCTGGAGGTTGGTCGCGGCACCGGCCAGCAGCGTTTCGCGACCGGCGCGCAGCTGCGCCGAGCGCTCTGCCGGATCGAGCCGTGCGCCGTCGAGGAACAGGTGCGCATGCGCCTCGACCAGCCCCGGCAGCGCGAACCGGAATGCGGCGTCCGGCGGCTGCGGCACGGTGCTGGCGGGAGCGACGATGTCGACGATGCGTCCCTGCCGGATGAGGAAGGCATAGGGGCCCCGGTCGTGCACGCGCTGGCCGCAGAAATAGCCATCCACCGTGAGGACGGTCGTGCCGGCCGCATCAGCCATCGGCGGCCTTCACGAGCGCTGCAACCGGATGATGCGCCGGAGTGCCTCGCGCCGCGGGCAGAGCAGGATTTCCCGGAACTCCTGCAGCAGGGGATCGTCCGCCGCCAGCAGCCGATAGGGCTTCCAGGGCGTGCCGATCACCATGTCGAGGCCCGCCGGGACCGTGAGCGTGAGGAACGCATTCTCGATTGCGTCCTTGAGCATGACGCCGGAGCGGGTCCGCGCCGGCAGGTCCTGGCTGATGTTGCTGAGCCCGCCGCAGAGGTGCACGCCGGCGAGGTCGGCGTCGCCGCCGATGAGCCGCACGCTCTCGATGGCGACCGGCACCAGACCCTCGGTGTCGGCGGCGAGATTGGTGATTGCGATATCGACGATGATGTCGTCGCGCGCGACGCCGTGCTCGGCGGTGAGGCGCTGGACCAGGCGACGCGCGGTCTCGTGGACCTCGACAGCCGTGGTGTTCCTGACCAGCTCACCGCCCTGGAGCCGCTCCGATGCCATGATCATGATCTTCGCCGGATGGCGGTCGAGCAGCGCCGCCATCGGCCAGCGCGCTTCGGTCAGCGAGTTGATGATCGGCTTGCGACCGCCGGCCCGCACGGCATCGCAGGCCTGCAGGCAGGCCTGCTGGACCTGCGGGTCCGGCGAGTCGAGCGACAGCGGCGTATCGACGACCTGCTGGACCGCGCGCACGATGTCGACCATCAGCCCCGGGTCGCGCTGCGCGTACTGGCTGGCATTGATGTTGAGCCAGGCGGCGCCGGCCTCGGCCTGCCGGCGGGCGAGCGCCTGCAGGCCGGCGAAGTCGCGCCCGGCGAAGAAGGGCTCGACGCTGCGGAACCCCGGATTGATGCGCTCGCCGATCACCGTGACAGGTCGTGCGATCATCGCGAATCAGCTCCTGGTCACCGCGGCTGGTGACGCCGGCAGGTTGATGTGGCGGGCGAACAGGCCGTGGAAGGCACTGCCCGGCGCCATGTCGATGTGCTGCGCCTGGCGGGCGATCTGCACCGCACGACTGCGGAAGGCATGCGACAGGCAGGCGAGGCGCACGCCGAGCCCGGCGGCATCACCGATCTGCTCGTACCGGGCCGCCGGCAGTTCGGGCAGCATGCCGATGGCGACCGCCGACGGCAGCGACAGGTTCATCCCGAAGGCGCCGGCCACGACGATGCGGTCGAGTGCCGATTCCGCCACGCCGGAGCGGGCCAGCAGCAGCGCGATGCCGGCGCGGATCGCCCCCTTGGCCAGCTGCACCGCGCGCACGTCGGCCTGGGTGAAAACGATTGCCGGGCCATCGCGGTCATCTTCCGGCACGAGCACGAATTCGCGCCGCTTGCCGATATCGCGCACGCGGGGGTGCCCGGCCTGCAACCGACCGCGGAAATTGATGGCGCCGCAATCCCGCAGAGCGGCGACCAGATCCACGACCCCGGAGCCGCAGATCCCCTCGGCCGGCGCCGCGTCGATGGTGCTGCAGCTGAGATCGGTGCCTGTCGCCGTGCACCGGTCGATCGCGCCGCTGGCCGCGGCCATGCCCCAGGTGATCTCGCCGCCCTCGAGGGCGGGGCCGGAGGGGCAGGACAGGCTGCTGATCTGCTCACCGCGGATCAGCGAGATCTCGGTATTGGTGCCGATGTCGACGAGCAGGCTGGTGCCCGTGGCTTGCCGGGCTTCGAAGGCGAGGATCACCGCGACGTGGTCGCCGCCGACGAAGCCGCCGATTCCCGGAAAGAAGTGGGCATACGCGGCTGGCGCCGCGTCGATGCCGAGTGGCCGGGCCTTGACGCAGGCCGGGCCGCGCACCAGGGACACGAACGGCGCCCGGGCCAGGCCTGCCACCGGCAGGCCGAGCGCGAGGTGCTGCATCACCGTATTGCCGCCGATGACCACTTCGACGATGTCCCCGGTCTGTGCGTCGGCCTTCGCGCACAGGCTCGCGGCGAGCCGGTTGATGCCGGTTAGCGCCAGGCGTTGCAGGGTATGACGGTTCTCGTCGCTGCCCACGGCGAAGTTGAGGCGGGTGACCACGTCACCGCCGAGCGACACCTGCGGGTTGGTGAGACCCTCGTGGCACAGCGCTGCCGTGCTGCCCCGGCGCAGATCGAGGAGGAAGCCGCCGATGGTCGTCGTGCCGAGGTCGATGGCGAGCGCCAGTGCACGCCGCCGGGCCGGCACGACGTTGACCACTTCGCCCTGGAAGATCGCGGCGATCAGCGCGGTTTCCCCCGCTTCGACCAGCCCGGCGAGCCTGGCCATGACCTGCGGATCGACGCTTCTGGCGAGATCCGGATCGCGGCGATTGATGGCCGCCAGCAGGCGGTCGTCGTGGCCGGCTGCCGCGCCGGCCGGAGCGCCATCGAGTCTGATGCGCCGGGTGCGCACCGGTGGATCCAGCGCGATGCGAAAGTCCTCTTGCTGCGTCGGGCGTACCGAGGCCGTCAGCGCCGATTTTCCGGGGACCCTGACCGTGCAGCCCTGCCCGAGGCGCACCTGGCAGGCGCGCCGCCAGCCTTCGGCCAGGTTCTTTGCGGAAAACATCTCGCGGTCGGCATCGCTCGGCTCGGGCGCCACGCCGTCGACGATCTGCACGGTGCAGGACATGCAGGTTCCGGCACCACCGCAGGATGCCGAGAGCGGCACCGCGGCGCGGCGTGCGCACTCGAGCAGCGTCTCGCCGGCAGATACTGCGATCGACTCGCCCGAAGGCGCGAACGAAACCCGCGTGGCGACGTCCCGATCCATGAACGATGCGGCCGTGTTCCGCGGTGGGCCGGGTCTTACTGCCGCCGTAACCGGCAGCTGTCGGCGGACTGGCAGGTGGCGCAGTCCCAGCCGGCGTGCCCTGGCTGGAGCCCGGACCCGAGCAGGGCCAGGGCGGTGCCGGATTTCGCTGGCCACATCGCCCCACCGGCGACGACGCGGATGCCTGCGCGACCCGCGCCGGCGAGAGCCAGCGCCGGCGCCAGCATGTCGAGCCCCAGCGCACCGTCACCCGGCGCCATGACCGGGCCGAGACCCAGACCGGACCGCGCAGCCCGCCGCGCGGCCCGGGCGAACAGGCGTTCGGCCAGACGGAAGAGCAGCACGGTGCCGAGATCGTCGAGCAGCTGGGCCAGCACGAAGCGGCGGGTGGCGAACGCGCGGCTGACTGCCGCCGACAGACCCTCGCCGAGTGTCCAGGCCGCCGCCAGGACATGTGAAGCCTGTGTGGCTTGCGGGCGTGGTGTACTGAAGGTCAACACCGTGCCGCTCGTCGTGACCAGTCGGCCGGCGTCGGCGGTGGCGACGGCGTGGACCCCGATGGCGATCCGCCGGACAACCAGGCGTTGCGCCTGCACCATCCGCAGCGCTTCGATGGCCGCCATCGGGCGCTGCGCGCGCGCCGGACCGCTGGCCGGCAGGCACTCCAGGATGGCACTTGGGCGGGTCTCAAGGGTCGCCGGTGAGTTTGCAGGCGACGTCATGGCTGCCGCTCAGTAGGCTCCGTATGCCTTGACCGTGTCGAACATCGCCCTGACGTTCTCCACGCGCGCTTCGCGTGGAATGCCGGCGGCGCCACCGTCGACGATGTAGCCGCCATCCTTGCCGATGCGCCGGATGAGCATCTTCACGTGGTCCTGCACTTCGCCCGGCGATCCCGAGATCAGCAGCGAGGCCGGTACCCCGCCCCGGACGCAGGCGATGCCGCCGAGGACGTCCTTGGCCCTGGCGATGTCGGTGGTCTCGAACTGGTAGGTGCATTTTCCTGGCGGTATATCCGCGATGATCTCCAGGCGGCTGGTCACGTTGCCCTCGAAGAACACCAGCGGGTGCAGACCGGCATCGATCAGCATCTGCAGCATGGTGCGCAGCTGCGGCCAGTAGATGCGCTTGAACTGGGCCGGCGACATGAAGCCGTCGATGCCCCAGTGCAGCGGCACGAATACGACCTTGTTCGGCAGACGTGCGTTGAGATCCACGACCCGGCGGACGAAGGTCTTCATCAGCCGGTCGATGAGCGCCTGCAGCTTGTCCTCGCGACGCATCATGTCGAGCATGCCGTTCTTGCCGCCGCGCAGGAAGTCGACGACGAAATCGAACGGGCAGAGCAGCGCACCGCCGCGCTGCGCTGGAAAGCCGAGGCCCGCCATGCGGGCGATGAAGGCGCGCTCGCGGGTCACGGTCTCGAGCGCGCACTTGCCGGCCTCGTGCAGCCGGTCCATCGCCTGCTTCATTTCCGGCGTGCCGAACGCCGCCGTGTGCACGGCGACGCCCGAGAAGGTCAGCAGGGGCGGGTACGGAAAGGCGGCGAGCGGCGCCAGCGCGCGGGCGGTGCGCGGGATGACCTTCGAGAGCCAGTACCACGAGGGGTCGAGCAGCAGCTCGTCGTACTCATCCGCCTTCATGATCTCCTGGTCGAGATACTGGAAGGCATCGTCGGGGCCGATGCGCCCGCCTGGCCACTCCATCGGGCCGTAGTCGAGCAGGTCGAGCTGGCGGCCGACGAAGATGCGGGTGTGCTGCTGCTCGAAGCAGTCGGGCTCGAAGTCGAGCACGGTCTTTTCCACGGCGCGTTCGAGCTTGTCCGCGTCGTAGAAGACTTCGCCGAGGGTGTAGCCGGCATAACGCGCGTGGAAGTCGGCGTTCATCATCGGGATCGGCACGCGGTCGGGTATGCCGCAGGCCATGGCGGTCTGCACGCGCTGCCAGCGCTCGTCGTGGAGTTGCTGCGCCGATTTTTCCATGGTGACCGCCTGCCGTATCAACCTGCGTGCCGCGCCCGCCCGGTCCAGCCGTCACAGAGGCTGACGGCTTCGACGGCGTTCTGCCCGAAGCCGTCGGCCCCGGCGAACTTCATCACCCGTTCGTCGACCTGGCCGCCGCCGATCATGACCCTGAAGTCCTCACGCACGCCGGCGGTCCTGAAGGCGTCGATCGTGTCCTTCATCGCATCGAAGGCCAGCGTCAGGAAGCCGCTCAGGCCGACCACCGCCGGGTGATGCTCGCGCACAGCGTCGATGAATGCCTTGCTCGGCACGTTGACGCCGAGATCGACGACCTCGTAGCCATTGATGTCGAGCATGAAGGTGACGATGTTCTTGCCGATGTCGTGCAGGTCGCCATGTACCGTGCCGATGACGACCTTGACCGGCGCCGCGGCAGCGGTCCCGGCATCCCTGGCCTGGCCGATCAGCGGCTTGGCCATGGCGCCGATCTCGGTGAGCATTTCGCCCGCCAGCATCAGCTCGGTGAGGAAGTATTCCTGCGCTTCGTAGCGGGCGCCGACGATCGCCATCGCTTCGCGGCACAGGCCGAGGAGCTTCACCGGGTCGAACCCTGCGTCGAGCATCCGGCGCGCCAGTTCCAGCGCCTCGGCCTCCTGCATGTCGGCCAGCAGGGTGACCAGTCGCTGTCCTTCGGCGTCGCTCATTGCTCACCTCTTTTCGCATCGCCGGCGCCTGGCATCCGCCCGGTGAGACCGGGCCGGGCCAGGCTGCCTGGCTGGATACTGCACAGGTAAACCCGGCTGCCCGGAGCCTGGCCGGACAGCCACGACGGATACTCCCACGTCGTCCGCCGGTTGCGCAACCATGTTGTCATCTTCTCATCGTGCCGGCTCCCAGCTACACTGGCTGGCGCGCAGTTCGCAACGATGTCCGCGCACGCCATCCGGTACGGGAGCAAGGTCAATGAACACGCGGGTGCAGCGGGTCGAGGCGGACCATGGCCGCCGCGGGTGACGGTGCAGTCCCTGCGGAGTTCGCGCAGGCCCTGCGCGAGATGGGCCTCGTCGGGTCCGGGCCACTCACGGGGGCACCGCTGACCGGCGGAGTGTCCTCCGACATCTGGCGCATCGATACCCCGCAGGGACCGGTGTGCGCCAAGCGCGCACTGCCAAAGCTGCGCGTCGCCGCGGACTGGCACGCACCGATCGAGCGCAACCTCTACGAGGCAGGCTGGATGCGGGTTGCCAACGAGGCGCATCCCGGTTGCGCACCGCACGTGCTCGGCCAGCATCCGGGCCTGGGCGTGCTGGTCATGAGTTACCTCGCCTCGCCCGGCTACACCCTCTGGAAGCAGGCGCTGCGCGACGGGCAGGCCGATCTGGCGACGGCGCACGCCGTCGGCAGCGTGCTCGGTCGCATCCACGATTACTCGGCGGCACATCCCGAGCTTGCCGCGCAGTTCGCCACCGACACGATATTTTTCGACATCCGGCTGGAGCCGTACCTGCTCGCCACGGGGCGACGCCATCCGGACCTCGCCCCGGCCCTGGAGCGACTCGTCGCCGTCACCCGCTCGCAGAAGGTGGCACTGGTGCACGGCGATGTCAGCCCGAAGAACATCCTGATCGGGCCGCAGGGCCCGGTCTTCCTCGATGCCGAATGCGCCTGGTGGGGCGACCCCGCCTTCGACATCGCGTTCTGCCTGAACCACCTGCTGCTGAAGTGCCTGTGGAACCCGCCAGCCACGCCGGCCTTCCTCGCCGCCTTCGAGGCGCTCGCCGGGGCTTACCTGCAGACCGCGGCCTGGGAACCACGTGCCGAACTCGAGCGGCGCGCTGCCGCGCTGTTGCCCGGGCTGCTGCTGGCGCGGGTCGACGGCAAGTCGCCGGTCGAGTACCTCACCGACGAGGCACAGCGCAACCGGGTCCGGCGCGTGGCGCGCAGCCTCCTGCAGCAGCCGGTCGAACAGCTTTCATCCGTACAGCGCGCCTGGCGCGAGGAACTTTCACGATGAACTCCCGAGACATCCAGTCGATCCATGCGCGGCGCGTGTGGGACAGCCGCGGCCGGCCGACGGTCGAGGCCGAAGTCAGCCTGCGCGACGGCGCGGTCGGACGTGCCATCGTTCCGGCCGGCGCCTCGCGCGGCTCGCGCGAGGCGCTCGAGCTGCGCGACGGGACGAAGCAGTTCGGCGGCTTCGACGTCCAGCGGGCGGTCGCCAACGTCAACGGCGAGATCGCGCGTGCCCTGGCTGGCTGCCCGGCCGACGACCAGGCCGGGATCGACCAGCGGCTCGTGGCACTCGACGGCACTCCCAACAAGGCGCGGCTCGGCGCCAACGCCACACTGGCGGTGTCGATGGCCACGGCGCATGCGGCCGCGGCGTCGCGGCGGGTGCCGCTCTGCGAGTACCTCGGCGGGGGGCAGGCCACGCTGCTGCCGATGCCGCAGATCCAGATCTTCGGCGGCGGCGCGCACGCGGGCCGGCGCGTGGACATCCAGGACTTCCTGATCGTCTGTCCCGCGGCGACGAGTTTCTGCCAGGCGCTGGAGTGGACCGCGGAGGTCTATCGCAGCGCCGGCGAGCTGATGCACGAGCGCAGCGGCAGTGCCGGGGTCGCCGACGAAGGTGGCTGGTGGCCGAATTTCTCCACCAACGAGCAGGCACTGGAGACACTGGTGGCCGCCATCGAGCGGGCCGGCTTCGTTCCCGGCGAGCAGGTGGCGATCGTGCTGGACGTGGCCGCCTCGGAATTCGGCCGCGCGGGGCGTTACACCCTGGGCCTGGAGTCGCGAGAGCTCGACTCCGACGGGATGAGCGAGCTGCTGCTCCGCTGGATCGAGCGCTACCCAATCGTCTCGATCGAAGACCCGCTCGCCGAGGACGACCCGGAGGGCTTCGCGCGCTTCACGCGTGCGGCAGGCCACCGGCTGCAGGTCATCGGCGATGATTTCCTGGTATCGGATGCGGCGCGGGTGCGCGAGGCGGCCGCGCTCGGCGCGGCGAATGCCGTGCTGCTCAAGCCCAACCAGCGCGGCACACTCACCGAGACGCTGCAGGCCTGGGAAGCGGCGCGGTCGGTCGGCTATGCCGGAATCGTCTCGGCGCGCTCCGGCGAATCCGAGGACACCACGATCGTGCACCTGGCCATCGGCTGGGGCACGGGCCAGCTCAAGGTCGGCTCGTTCGCACGCAGCGAGCGCATGGCCAAGTGGAACGAGGCGCTGCGCATCGAGGAACGCCTCGGCGCGCGCGCCCGCTTCGCCGGAGCGGCGGTGTTCGGGCGCAATCGCACCTGAGGGAGTGCGGGCGGCCGCGGCGGCGACGGCCCGGTCGCGCGGTGCAGCGCCAGCCCGGGAGCCGCGGCTACCTTGCCAGGATCTCGTCCCAGGCTGCGAGGGCCGGTTTCGGCACGAGGTTCGTATCGACGAGCCCGAGCCGGGCGAACGGCGCGATCGCAGCGGGCCAGGCCGCGAGGTCGAGGTCGGTCAGGGTGATCTGGAACAGGCCCCGGGCCTGGGTGCGGGCGAGCAGTTCCGCGTGGCGGCGGATCCAGTCAGCCTGCAGTTCAGGCGTGCTGGCGATGCCGCCGACAGCCTCCGACGGCCAGCCACCCTCCAGCACGAGCACCGGAATCGGGTCGCCCTCCACCAGGCGCGCGTAGTAGTCGTCCGGCAGTGCCGCCGGCGTGGCGTATCCGGCCAGGTAGGGATACGAGGAGAGTCCCAGCACTTCGACGAATGGAAAATCGGTCCGGTCCGCGGCAATGCCGACGTAGCCACCGCCCTGCAGGCCGCCCCACGCGGTCTCGACCTGCACGCTCGCCACCAGCGGCGATGTCGAGCCCTGCGAACGCAGGTCGGCGGCTGCAGCATTGGTCATCGCGACCACGGCGGCATAGATCGCCGGCGGTGCGGCCAGGCGGACGAGATTGGTCTCGGCGGCGAGACTGAGGTAGCGGGGCCGCAGCAGCGAATCCACGGCCAGCACGTAGTCGCGGTACAGCTGCTGGATCGCCGGTTCGGTGATGCTGCGGCCCGCGGCACGCAGCTCCGGATCCTCCTGGGACCGGTCGAGCCCGTCGGTGATGTCGAGTGCCACCACGACCTGCAGGTCGTGGGCGCGATAGTAATCGGCGAGCGGCAGGCGCACGGCGCGGACTTCGTCCGCGGTGCTGGTGCCCGCGAGCAGGGCGGTCCATGGAATGGATATCTGCAGCAACCCCGCGTCGGCATGCCGTACTGCGAGTTCGAGCGTCGGCAGCTGCAGTGACGGGTCGGGAGCGGGCGGAATCGCCGAGAAACCCATGAGGTAGGTCCGCGACGGATTCGCCGGCGAGTCACCACCGCCGCCACCGCAGGCGGTGAGGCCGGCGGCGAGGAGCAGGGCGGCGATGCGGGGAGCCGTGACCATGGCACAACGGGAGACTGTCCGGGGCAGTTGCGAGGAAGAGTCTAGCGCCACACGGCCAGGTGCGCGCGTGGTTACCTGCGGCTGTTTCGATATGCCGAAGTGCCGATAGGGGGCCGGTGGCGTCCACCGTAAGATTCCTCCCCACCAGCATATTTCCCGGCTGCAGCCCGGGCCAGGTACGTGCGTGCCAAGTCCGTCCGCCATGACCCCTCGCACTGTCGGGAGCCCGGGAACCGGGCCGGTCCGCCTGACTCACCTGCAACGCCTCGAGGCCGAAGCGATCCACATCATGCGTGAGGTGGTTGCGGAGGCCGAGCGGCCGGTGATGCTCTACTCGGTGGGCAAGGACTCGGCGGTGATGCTGCACCTGGCCCGCAAGGCCTTCTTCCCGGCGCCGCCGCCGTTTCCGCTGCTGCACGTCGACACCACGTGGAAGTTCCGGGCGATGTACGAACTGCGCGACCGCATGGCGCGCGCGAGCGGTATGGACCTCATCGTCCATCGCAACCCCGAGGCGCTGGCGCGCAACATCAACCCGTTCGAGCACGGTTCGGCCCTGCACACGGCGCTGTGGAAGACCGAGGGACTGAAGCAGGCGCTCGACCGGTACGGCTTCGACGCCGCATTCGGCGGTGCGCGTCGCGACGAGGAGAAGAGCCGCGCCAAGGAGCGCATCTTCTCCTTCCGCTCGTCGAGCCACCGCTGGGACCCGAAGCAGCAGCGCCCCGAGCTGTGGAACCTGTACAACGCGCGCAAGGCGCCGGGCGAGAGCATCCGCGTGTTCCCGCTGTCGAACTGGACCGAGCTCGATGTCTGGCAGTACATCGGGCGCGAGAACATACCGATCGTGCCGCTGTACTTCGCCGACCTGCGCCCGACGGTGGCACGCGACGGGCTGATCCTGATGGTCGACGACGAGCGCTTTCCGCTCGCCCCGGGCGAGCGCCCGGTGCTGCGGCAGATCCGCTTCCGCACGCTCGGCTGCTATCCGCTGACCGGTGCCGTGCCGAGCGACGCACGGACGCTGCCGGAGATCATCCGGGAGACGCTGGCGGCCACGACCTCCGAACGCCAGGGCCGGGCGATCGACCAGGACCAGGCCGGGAGCATGGAGAAGAAGAAGCAGGAAGGTTACTTCTGATGGCTACGGTCGCTGCACGGCTGGCGCTTCAGGCAGACGCACCGGTCGCTGCTGTCGGGGCCGACCCGGTCCGGCACCGGCCGCGGAGCCTGCTGCGCTTCATCACCTGCGGCAGCGTCGACGACGGCAAGTCCACCCTGATCGGCCGCCTGCTCTACGACACGAAGCTGATCTGCGCCGACCAGCTCGCCGCGCTCGAGGATGACAGCCGCCGGCACGGCACGCAGGGTACCGACATCGACTTCGCCCTGCTCGTGGACGGACTTGCGGCGGAGCGCGAGCAGGGCATCACTATCGATGTCGCCTACCGCTATTTCGCGACGGCGCAGCGCCAGTTCATCGTCGCTGACACGCCCGGCCACGAGCAGTACACGCGCAACATGGTCACCGGCGCGTCGACGGCCGACCTGGCGATCATCCTGGTCGATGCCCGCAAGGGCGTTCTCACGCAGACCCGCCGGCACAGCTACCTCGTGCAGCTGCTCGGCATCCGCCAGGTCGTGCTCGCGGTCAACAAGATGGACCTCGTCGGCTACGACCAGGCGCGTTTCGATGAGATCGTCAGCGATTACGGCGCGTTCGCCCGCTCCATCGGTATCGAGGCCTGTACGGCACTGCCGGTCTCCGGGCTGCGCGGCGACCACATCACCGGCCCGTCGGCGCACATGCCCTGGTACGCGGGGCCGAGCCTGCTCGCGCACCTGGAGACGGTGGACGTCGACGTCGAAGCCGTGCAGCGGCGGCCGCTGCGCCTGCCGGTGCAGTGGGTCAACCGGCCGGACCAGGATTTCCGCGGCTACGCCGGCCAGATCGCGGCAGGAACCGTGTGCCCCGGCGATGCGGTCCGCGTGCTGCCGTCGGGCCGCAACACGACGGTGACCCGCATCGTCACCGCCGACGGCGACCTCGACGCGGCTGTCGCCGGCCAGTCCGTCACGCTGTGCTTCGCCGACGAGATCGACTGCAGCCGCGGTGACGTCATCGTCCGCGCCGACGAACCGGCGCAGGTCGCCGACCGTTTCGAGGCCACCATCGTCTGGATGGCGCAGGAGGAACTGCTGCCCGGACGTCCCTACTGGCTGAAGCTCGCGACGCAGACGGTGACGGCGACGATCCACGGGCCGAAGCACCAGGTCAACGTCAACACGCTGGAGCACCTGGCGGCGAAGACGCTCGGGCTGAACGCCATCGGCGTCGCTACGCTCAGCACCGACCGGCCGCTGGTGTTCGAGCCCTATACGGGGGATCGCACGCTCGGCGGCTTCATCCTGGTCGACAAGCTCACCCATGCCACGGTCGGCGCAGGCATGCTGCACTTCGCGCTCCGCCGCAGCCAGAACGTGCACTGGCAGGCGCTGGACGTCTCGCGCGAGAAGCGTGCGGGGCTCAAGCACCAGCGCCCGGCAGTGCTGTGGTTCACCGGCCTGTCCGGCGCGGGCAAGTCGACCATCGCCAATCTGGTCGAAAAGCAGCTCGCGGGCCTGCACCGGCACACCTTCCTGCTCGACGGCGACAACGTGCGGCACGGCCTGAACAAGGATCTCGGCTTCACCGATGCCGACCGCGTCGAGAACGTCCGCCGCGTCGGCGAGGTCGCCCGGCTGATGACCGATGCCGGCCTGATCGTCATCACCGCCTTCATCAGCCCGTTCCGCGCTGAACGCGCCATGGTCCGCCAGATGATGGCGCCGGGCGAGTTCATCGAGATCTTCGTCGACACCCCGCTCGCCGCGGCCGAGGCGCGCGACGTCAAGGGCCTGTACCGCAAGGCGCGCGCCGGGCAGTTGCGCAACTTCACCGGCATCGACAGCCCGTACGAGCCCCCGCAGGACCCGGAGATCCACATCGACACGACGGCGATATCGCCCGAAGAGGCCGCCGACCGGATCGTGGCCCGCCTGCTGGACGCCTAGCCGGCCGGGGCACCCCCCCGCGACCTCCTGCCGCGGGGCTGCGGCCACCGCCCGCTGTCCGCCGGGTTCCCCGCTGCTGTAGACTCCCGCCTCCGCCACCGCCCGAGGCCGGTTTTCGCCCATGCGTCCCGTCGAATCCGTTGCCGCCATGGTCGGGCAGACGCCGCTGCTCGAGATCCGCTACCGCCACGGCGGGCAGGCGCGCCGGCTGTACGCCAAGTTCGAGGTCATGAACATGACCGGCAGCGTCAAGGACCGCATGGCGCTGCACATCCTGCGCCGTGCCGCCGAGCGCGGCGAGCTGAAGGCGGGCGACATCATCTGCGAGGCCACCAGCGGCAACACCGGCATCTCCTTTTCCGCGATCGGTCGCGCGCTCGGTCACCGGGTGCGCATCTACATGCCCGACTGGATGAGCCACGAGCGCGTGCACCTCATGCACAGCCTTGGTGCCGAGGTGATTCCGGTGTCGAAGGCCCAGGGTGGCTTTCTCGGCTCGATCGCGCTGACGAAGGAATACGCCGCCGAGTGCGGCAACGTGTTTCTGCCGTGCCAGTTCGACAACCCCGACAACGTCGCGGCGCACGAACTGATGACCGGCCCGGAAATAGAGGCGCAGCTCGCCCGCTTCGGCGTGGCGGCCGACGCCTTCGTCGCCGGTGTCGGCACCGGCGGCACGGTGATGGGTGTGGGCCGCTACCTGCGTCGCGACGGCCGGCGCGTGCGCGTGCACCCGCTCGAGCCGGCCAACTCGCCGACCCTGCGCACCGGCAAGAAGGTCGGCTCACACCGCATCCAGGGCATCAGCGACGAGTTCATCCCCTCGATCGTGCGGCTCGACGAGCTCGACGCCGTGGTGGACGTGTGGGACGGTGACGCGATCCTCATGTCCCAGGCCTTGTGCCACCGGCTCGGCCTTGGCGTGGGCATCTCGGCCGGCGCCAACATCCTCGGCGCCATGAAGATCGTCGAAGAGCTCGGCCCCGAGGCGGTGGTGGTCACCGTGATCTGCGACTCGAACAAGAAGTACCTGTCCACCGCGCTCTCCGGTGCCGAGCCGCCCCAGGACGGCTACCTCACCCCGCAGATACAGCTCGACTCCTTCACCAGCGTGCGCTGACGGCTCGTCCCGTCCTGCAGGAACGAAGCGAGCCGCCACACCGCGCCCTGTGGAAGCGGCGCCAGCCGTGACTCTTCTCGGTCGGGGCTTGCGCCCCTCCCACAGCATCTGAGATCTCGTCGGGTCCTGTGGGAGCGGCGCAAGCCGCAACCTCCCGCTCAGCCCGGCCCGTTCACGCCCGCACCAGCGTCCACAGCCCGATCGCGACAAACCCGATTCCCGCCAGGTAGTGCAGCACCTTCTCGCTCACGTACTGCGCCAC